>WLXB01000029.1 GCA_012103295.1 Alphaproteobacteria bacterium
GGTAGCCCGCACCGTGGTGACGATGTCGTCGAAGGCGGCCTGCTCGTAGTCGCCCAACTCAATTTTGCTCACCTGGAGGATCACGGTCGTGACTCCCATCTGGGCACAGATGATCAGTTGGCGGTGTGTTTGCGGTCTACAGTTTCTAGACCCAGCCCCATCAGAAGTGGCCGGCTAAACCTGTGACCCTTGGCCCACAGCGGCCAGACAACCACCAAATCTCCTTGGGTCTGCCCTACAATGTCCATATTCTTGGTTATGATAGGATGTGGATAAGGGAAGATAATACGCTAAGACATAGTCGATGCCGCATTAGCGCCTTGCATGAGTTCACAGTTTAGCAAGGGCGGCAGGAGTACCGGATAATGATAAACGCACGAGCACGATCTAATTTCATTGCCGCATGCATGACAGTGACAACTGTTTGTATGACTTCCTCAGCTATGGCCCAGACAACCGCCACAGACGACGCACCGGCGACGGCCAATGACGAAGGTTACATTCTTGAGCGATTCCCGGATCGGCTGCCGCAGACGACCAATCAATGCATCTTCTTTCGCACGCTCTACGATTGGAAACCACTTAACCGGCACAATCTGATTGTCTGGGCTCCAAGCCGTAAGCATCCCTATCATTTGCAACTGGATCGCCCGTGCCAAAATTTGCGATTCGCTCACACCATCGGTTTCACATCAAATAATGGTCGCTTATGCGGATTTGGTGGCGATTCAATTCTGGTCGGCCACGGTGGCGGGTTGCCCGACCGGTGCCCGATCGGCTCGATCACGAAACTGGACGAGGACGGCCTAGAGCGACTTTTGGCGCAAGGGCGCGGGCGCACTCTCAGAGAAAAGCGTGAGGCAGAGGCGAAAGCGGCAGAAACATCAAACCCTTGAGAATCCTGCTGCTCTGGACAATCCCAAAAAAAACACCATATGAGACTCTCATCCTGGTGTGATTTCCTCCCCGTCAGTGCACCAGGACAGTTGGGTACCCATAAAGAACGGCCTGCCGCTTCCCCTCGCGGTGGGCCGTTTTCTATTGAATTGGAGCCGGTCCGGGCCGTAGCCGCGAAAACCCTCTTAAAACTGTAGTTTTTGAGGATTCGCGCTTGCCGAGCAACGCAACACACACGACAATCGCGACCGAAAACCATCTGTAGGTCACCATGCCGCAATCGTCACCCGGGCTTATCCGCAATTTCACAGTCGCTTACGTAGCAGCGCTCGTTTTGATCGCCGCGCTCGTTGCAGGCTCGGCCACAATGCTTGCGTTCTCAACCACTGAACAGATTGGTGACTCGGCCGTACTAAACTTTAGCGGCAAGCAACGCATGCTATCGCAGCGCATCGCCCAGTTCGCGCAACGCCGCATCCACGAAACATCAAACGAGCCAGCGACCGCACTTAGAGAGCTCGCGAACGAAATGCTCGCTGAACATGAAGCGCTTGTTAATGGAAATGCTGATCTCGGCATCATCAACCCGGCCCCGCCGTCAGCACGCGAATTTTATTTTGACGCGCCACACAATCTAGATGATCGCGTGCGCGATTACGTTGCCAATGCTCTCGCTCTTTCCAGTATAGAAGACGGCTCCAGCGAAGAAGCGGCTCGATACGTCAGCCTGATACAAGACGAAGCTCAAGCCACATTGATTGATTCTTTGGACGCTATTGCAACCCACTATCAGCAATTGGCGACGGAGCGAATCAATACGGCGTTCAGAACTGAAATCTTCGTCGCCGCTGTTCTGATTGTTATGCTGGCGGCCGTCGGTCTGTTGTTATTCCGCCCGCTGGTTAAACGCTCACAGTCAGACTTAGATAAAATCATAGACCTCGCAGCAGACGGCGAAGCCAAAGAGAAACGGCTCAGTTCAATTTTGGAGACCCTCGCCGATGGTGTTGTCACGATTGACGGCAAGGGCGTCATACTTTCGGTCAATGACGCCGCGGCAAAAATCTTTGGGTACAGCGAAGAAGAAATGGAAGGGAACAACTTCCGCTTCCTCCTGCCGAAGTCTGAGCGACGCGGCCGCAACAGCTTTTACGGCAGCTATGTTCGGGACGGCAATGTGGGGCCGATCCAAAGCGAACGGGAAATTATCGGACGCAAAAAGGATGGCATGGAGTTCTCTATGGAGCTCTCCATCAGTAGCCTTGAGATAGACGGCAAGCCGGTGTTCACCAGTGTGGTGCGCGATATTAACGACCGCAAAAACGCCGAAGTGACACTTAAACGTCAAGCCTGGGTGATGGAGAATATTGCCGACGCCGTTATCCTGACTGATCCTCAGGGTATGGTCATCGATTGTAATTCGACAGCGGAAGAGCTGACGGGCTACGGGCGCTTCGAATTACTCGGCACACCGATCATGGACTTGATGGTCGCGGGGTCTGCCCAAAAACGTAGTGACGTCCGGGAGGAAGCAACGTCGGCCACTGACAGCGGCGGCGTATGGCGCAACGAATTTGAGATTCGTCGTAAAGATGGTGCAATCAGAACATTCGAGAACACGACCACAGGCATGCTAGATGAGCGCGATCGCTTAATCGGCCGCGTTTCCGTCAATCGCGACGTGACCGAGCAGCGCGAGATTGATCGGGTGAAAAACGAATTTATCTCTGTTGTCAGCCACGAACTGCGGACTCCACTCACGTCGATCATGGGATCGTTAAGCCTGATTAGAAGTGGATCTGTCGGTGAGCTCGATAGCGAAGCCGCGGGTATGATCGATATCGCGCACTCCAATAGTGAGCGACTGGTTCGCCTTATCAACGATATTCTCGACCTCGAGAAAATTGAGGCGGGGAGAATGGACTTCGACGTCGTCCCGCTTGACGCCATGACTCTTATGAACCAGGCGGTTTCTGATAATCACGGGTTCGGTGACAAGAACAACATTGAGCTCAAGATCACCTCGCCGGTTAATAATGTCAGCGTTCTCGGTGACGCTGATCGGATTGCTCAAGTCTATGCTAATTTGCTCTCTAACGCGATCAAATTTTCTCCCGAAGGTGCCTCGGTAGAGATCGGCGCCAAACGTCTCGGCCAAAAAATACGGTTCTGGGTGAAGGACAACGGACCTGGAATCTCGGCAGACTTCCGCTCATCAATTTTCGGAAAGTTCTCGCAGGAGGACTCCTCTGCTACACGGCAGCAAGGTGGCACCGGACTTGGTCTTAGTATCTGCAAAACGATTATTGACCGTCTCGACGGCACGATCGGTTTTGAGTCTGTTGAAGGCGAGGGCTCCGAGTTCTTTTTTGACCTACCGGAAACGATTTCCGAGAAATCCGACGTGACCGTATCAACGGTGGGCAAGACAGCCCTGATTGTGGAAGACGATAACGATGCAGCGACGTTGCTACGCATTGTTCTTGAGCAAATGGGGTTAGACGTAGACGTGGCTTTAGATATTGAACGGGCTCATGCACTGGTGGCCGAGAAAAGCTTCGACGTCGTAACGCTTGATCTGGGCCTTGGGGGTGCCAACGGTGTTGATCTTATGGACAGCATCGCTCAATCCGAAAAAAATAACGGTGTTCCAGTCGTCGTTGTATCCGGTCGCAAACGCGAAGACTTATCAAGCGGTGATGGTGGGGTCTTTGACCTAGCCGGTTGGATTAGAAAACCGGTTGATATTGAATCGTTGGAAACCGTTTTACGCAAATGTCTGTCCATTAAAGTCAGCGAGAAACCTCGCATTCTTCACGTCGAAGATGACCCCGACGTGCGTGCAGTTGTGCAGAAGATCCTGCAGGACAGCGTCGAAATTGTAAGGGCTGAAAGCTTGGCTGCAGCTCGCGAAATCCTTGCCGGACCAGATAGCACGTTCGACTTAATTTTACTCGATCTGGCGCTAGGCGACGGACGCGGTGAAGAACTTCTGGCAGACCTAAAGACAGAATCCGGCGTTAATATTCCAGTCGTCGTGTTTTCTGCTAATGACTTGGAGAGCTCGGCGGCGATTGAGAAAATTGCCGATATTTTACAAAAATCGCGGGCCAGCAATGACGACTTGTCCGCCAGTGTTATGGCAGCGATTCTTAGACACCAACGCAGTCAAGCCGACCTCTGACGGGACCCACGGTTAGACAATGACCAAACCCTTAAAAAAGATTCTTCATGTTGAAGACGAACCAGATATCCGCGCGATCGCTAAGATGTCGCTGGAAAAAATTGGCCAGCTGGAAGTTGAAAGCTGTGCGTCCGGCAAAGATGCCTTAGATCGCATCGCGACGTTTGCCCCGGATATGGTTTTGCTGGACGCCATGATGCCCGAGATGGACGGCCCCGAAGTGCTGCGTCAATTGCGCGCACGCGACGACACCAAGCATTTGCCTATTGTATTTATGACGGCCAAGATCCAGGCCGCAGAAATTGAAGAATACATGGAACTCGGAGCCCTCAAAGTGATCTCCAAGCCATTTGATCCGATGTCTCTACACCAACAACTAAAAGACATTTGGCTCGCCAACCAGGACTGAGCAATATCGAATGCAAAAAAAAACGCCCGGGCAATCTACCCGGGCGCTTCTTATTGTAGATATAACGGCGCTTAGTCGGCGTCTTCCTCACGCCACGTATCAATGGCTTTTTGAGTAACCGTCCAAGATGTTTCATTGGGGCGGTCGTCGTCCAGCGGTGGCGCTGTGACGTATTCTGGATAGTTCTCCAGAATTTCGTTTTTCACTACGTCAGGAAGCTCATCCCAACTGCCAAGGCGCATGCCGGCGGTGTGGAATACAGCAACTCCATCGCGATCCCCCATCTTCATCCATGGCAACCATTTAGAGACACGGGCCCAAGAAATAACCCGGTCTTTAATGTAATCGGCATCGGCATCCAACACATCGGCAACCGGGGACGCACCGGTGCCGAACTCCATGGCATGGTAGGTACCCCCAACGTATTCCTGATAATCACCGGCGAGCGGGTTTTCATAGAAAAGTCGAGCTGCCCCTCCGCCATTTAGGTAGTAACCGTTGTGCTCAAAACTGCGGAATTTGGCTGAAGGTTTGCCATCCTCATCGTAAGCGTAGGACGGGCGATTGATATTCATACTTACCGGATCATTGGCGACCTGAATGACCCGCACTTCTTCGTCAGTCCAAGGGTTGACCCAGGTGTCGACCACTTGGTCGGTCTCAGGGTCGAGATAGAACATCACTTCACGTGACACGGAACGATACCCGAGACCGCGCGTCGGATCCTGTAGAATGTCACAGGCACGAACATTCATACCCTGCATGTTGAACAGGTGACGATCCTTCTCACCGGGACGGCGGCTATACATCTTACCGTGCCACCAATAAACCGTGTCCTGACCCTCTTTAAGAGAACAGTTCTGCTTGATGCTGATTCGAATAGCGTCTTCCGGATCATTTGGATCAAGCTGCTGAACAGAGGGGTCAGCACGACCCGACGCCACACTTGAAGCGGCGCTGTCGGTCATCGAGGTTGACGAGCAAGATGCCAGCACCACACCAGCCACACTGGCGCAGACCAGATGGCGCAGGTTCAATAGAGCTTTTGTAAGACGGTTCATTATTCCATCCCTCCTTCGCCGGCACCGCTTTTAGCGCGGCGTGATTCCATCTGGGTCTTAAAGTCGCCCCAACTCGTAACGTTAGGTCGATCATCATCGATCGGTGGCGGTTCTTTATAGATGGGATAATTGGCGTCAATTTCAGCCTTCAAGCCATCCGGCAGGTCGTCGTAGCTATCAACACGACCACCGACCGTCGAGAAAATCATCATGCCGGTGCGGCCGCGCATCTTCATCCACGGGAGCCATTCGGAAAAACGTGCCCAAGAAAGAACGTATTTTTCGAGCTTCGCTTTGGTGCTGTCGAGCAGGTCATCTTTGTAAACATAGGAGTTAAGGGCTTCCATGGCGTGATACTTGTTACCCACGTAATCCTGATACTCGCCGGCCAACGGGTTGTTGTAGAACAGCGGCGCTTCACCGGTTGTGAAGACCCTGTTGCCGACGATCGTCGCGTTAAACGTGCGCCCCTCACCGTCAGCGGACCGAGCGTATGAGGGTTGGCGCATATTCACCGGATCGTTGGCAACATGCATCACCTCGACTTCTTCTTCGGTCCATGGATTGACCCAAGTGCGTAGAATTTCGTTGGTTTCCGGATCTTTATACAAAAGCACTTCGCGGGAGACGGAGCGATAACCACGGCCGCGCTCCTTGTCTTCGAAATTTTTGCAGGCCCGCATGTTCGTGCCTTCAACGTTAAAAAGATGGCGGTCTTTTTCGCCGGGCACGCGGCTATAAGCGGAGCCCTGCCACCAGTAGACAATCGGCTCGCCTTCAGTCAGCGAGCAATTGAGCTTCTGTTCAACAAGAATCACGTCATTTGGATCTTCTAGATCCAAAGTTCGCGCCTCAGCACTTGCTGCGACATAGATCAGACCAACGGACGCAAGCACCGCTGCCGACCAATACCCAGCCCAAATTGATGTCGGGCATTTCATATGGCGTCCCTCCCCTTAATTTCCTGTGATCGGAATCGAACCGGAACCGAGCCCCGATGATCAACTTCAAGTTTCCATGAAAACAGTCCAGGAATCTCAATTAGAATCGACGAGGAATAATATTCCACAAAATGATATCTATTACGAAGATAGGTCTAACATTCATGATCAATGGAATTCAATTTCCTATTTATTGTCCATTTAACAAATTTTTTAGCTGCTTGGCGAATTTCCCTTGCATGATCGGCCTGCTTTAGGGACTCATACGCCCATTATTCGTTGATTTACCCGTTGCGCCGGTGACCGATCCTGGTCTTGCAGGCCAGCGGATAGCCCGCCTAAAATACTCAACACCTAGTGGGTTAGATGCTTTATACCCACTGCATATTGTGAGGAATTACCTGTGAAATCGTTTACTTCCGCCGCTTTTGGCTGCGCCGCCCTAGTGCTCGCGCTGGTCGGCACCGCATCCTGCGCTGAAGAAGAGTCCCAAGACTCTGAGGCCGCCGCTGCTCAAAGTAATATGTCTGCGACCGAGGACTCGGCCGCGGTCCAAGAGTCCAACACCGCATCAGATACTCAGCAGCTAGCCCAAGCCGCCGACGATGCCGCGCCCGACTCCACTGGCCCGGTTTATCGCGAAATGATTTATGGCGACCCGGCAGCCCCGGTGACCATTGTCGAATATGCGTCTTTGACCTGCAGCCACTGCGCCTCCTTTCATAACGCCGTGCTGCCTGAGATCAAAAAGAACTACATCGACAGCGGCAAAGTCCGGCTCGTGTTTCGGGACTTTCCTCTAGATGGTTTGGCTATGGCTGGCGCGATGCTTGCCCGCTGCGCCGACGGCGATCGTGGTAAAGCCCTCATCAGCGTTATGTTCCGCCAACAGGGTACGTGGGTCATGTCGGAACGGCCGATCGAACCCCTGACATCCTATGCCAAGCTGGCCGGCCTCAACGAAGACGATGTCAACGCGTGTCTTGAGAACGAGAACATCATGACCGCAATCCGCGAAGGCCAGGAAGCGGGGTCCAATCAATACAAGATAGGATCAACGCCGACGTTCTTCATTGATGACGTCAAAGTTGAGGGCAATCGCGGCTACGACTACATGTCCAAAATCATTGATGAAAAACTCGAGGAAAAAGGCTCTTAAGCACCTTTTCTCTTTCACGAAACCCACCCGTAACAGCACGTTTCTACGGAGACCCGATCCTTGGTTGAATTTACCCGGCTACGCCTGACCGGCTTTAAGTCATTCGTTGACCCCACAGACCTCGATATTGAAAAGGGGATGACGGGTGTTGTCGGGCCCAACGGTTGTGGCAAGTCCAATCTTGTTGAGGCGTTGCGCTGGGTGATGGGTGAAACCTCCGCCAAGCAAATGCGCGGTGGGGAGATGGATGAAATTATCTTCGGCGGCACCCGCGACCGACCCGCCAGAAACATCGCTGAAGTCACACTGGTCATGGACAACCGGTCGCGAAACGCGACGGCACAATTCAACGACACAGATGAGCTGGAAGTGTCCCGACGCATTGAACGCGGTAAGGGTTCCGTCTATCGGGTTAATGGCCGCGACGTCAGGGCCAAGGACGTGCAACTGCTATTCGCCGATCTCGCATCCGGAGCGCGCTCGACGGCATTGGTGAGCCAAGGCCGTATCGGCGCAATCATCAATGCCAAACCGGCTCAACGCCGCCACCTTTTGGAAGAAGCGGCCAACATCACTGGGCTTCACAGTCGCCGCCATGAAGCTGAGTTGCGCCTGAAGGCCGCGGAAACAAACCTTGAGCGTCTTGATGACGTGATCCAGGCGCTTGATGTGCAGTTGCAAAGTCTGAAAAAACAAGCGCGACAGGCAGCCCGATACCGAACGATTTCTGATTCAATCCGTGCCGCCGACGCCATGGTTCTAACCATTCGCCAAACCGATGCGGAAGCTGAGCTTAGCCAAGCGAGCGAAGCGTTCGCACGAGCAGAACAGGATGTCGCTGCTAAGGCGGGCGTCGTCGCTGAAGCCACAACAGCACAAGCGGCCGCCGCTGAAGCTGTGCCGCCGCTCCGCCAGGCAGAAGCAGCAGAAGCAGCCAAGGTGCAGCGTCTCAATCTGGCGCGGGAACAACTGGACGAAGAAGAGCAACGCCTCGCGGCGGCACAAGAGGCAGCAGAAACGCGCCTCGCCCAACTCCGCGACGACATGGCTCGCGAGAAAGAACGCATTGCCGATGCCAAAGGCGCGCTCGACCGGCTTGGCAGCGAGCGGTCTGACCTTGAGGAAGCGCAGGCCAGCCAAGCCGACTCTCTTGAACATGCCCGCACCACTCTTAAAGCCTCAGCCCAATCCGTTGAGGAACTGGAAGGTGAAATTACCCGCCTAGCCGCTACCCTCGCCGGCGCCGACTCATCACGCGCGACCGCGCGGCAAAAAGAAGCGGAAGCAAAGCTTCGTGGCGGGCGTGCCCTGAGGCGCCTGGAAGAAGTCGAGGAACAATTAGACACGACCCGTATTCAGGCGCAGCCAGCTCTCGATCTTCAAGCCGAAGAAACAACGGCGAAACAGTGCGAGGACGCGATGGCCTCGGCGCGCAGCCAATGGGAAGAGGCAGAAACTGCACGAGCGTCCGCACAGGAATACGACCAAGCGTCTCGCGATCAACTTCAAGAACTCCGTGGCGAGGAAGCCAAGGTCCAGGCCGAGGTCGTCGCACTGGAAGGCTTGCTGGCCGAGCGCGAAACGGACGCAACGTGGAGTCCAATTCTTGATGCTGTCACTGTCGAACCGGGATATGAGCCAGCCTTGGGTGCAGCGGTCGGGGATGACTTGAGCGGAGGCGCAGACGATACCGCACCGATTCACTGGTCAAGCCTGCCGCCTTTTGCACCACCACCCATACTGCCAGAGGGCGTGCGCCCTCTAGGTTCTGTCGTTCAAGCGCCGACTAAGTTGGCCCGTCGCCTTTCTCAGGTTGGCATCGTCGAAAACCGAGAGTCCGGGATGGCGCTTCATAGCATGCTGAAGCCAGGTCAACGGCTGGTAACGAAGGATGGTGATTTGTGGCGCTGGGACGGATTCGTCAGTACATCCGGCGCACCAAGTTCTGCCGCACAACGCCTGAAGCACAAGAACCGTCTGAAAGAACTCCGCGGTGAAATCGAAGCCCGCCGGGCTGCGTCGCAAGAAGCAGAGACACGCGCTATTGCGGCACGAGACCGTGTCACCAATGCAGCCGAAACTGAAAAAGAGCGCCGCGCTAACGTCCGTGATTCTGAACAGGCCCTCGAAAAAGCCCGCGCAGCCTTGGCGGAGCGACAACGTACAGTCGCCGCCCTAGAAAGCCGGATCGCCAGTCTCGAAGAAACCCAAAAAACTTTGGTTGGGGAACGCGACGAAGCGGGCGCGCAAGAACGCGAAGCCCAGACCACACTGGCAGAGCTAGGAGACGGATCTGCTGAGCGTGAACGTCAGGCAAACTTGCAGCGCCAGCTTGGCGGCCGCCGCAACGACCTCATGGAAGCCAGAGCCGCTTACGACGCGTTGACCCGCGCTTCTGAAGAACGTCAGAGGCGCCTCGCCGCCCTCGCCGAAGACACCCAATCTTGGTCGACCCGGCGTGGGGAAGCCGAGCGGCAACTCGAAGCTCTGATGGAGCGCGAAGGGTCAGCTGTTGAAGAGGTCGCAGAGCTGGCCGGCAAACCGGAAGCCTTGGCAGAACAACGCCAAGCCTTGATGGTTCAGTTGGAAACCGCTGAAGGTGGTCGCCGCACGGCAGCGGATGCCCTCACCCGCGCCGAAGCCGTCCTCAACGAAGCCAACAAAGCGCTACGTGAAGCGGAGCAAAGCGCGTCAACGACCCGCGAAGAACGTGTTCGCCGCGAGGCGTTAGTAACCCAGGCCCAACAAGCCATCGAGACACTTGCTGCGGCTATTGAAGAAAAAGTGGGCTGTGCGCCGGCGGATGTCCGGGCTCAAACCCGCCTCAAAGATGGCGAAGAGCCACCGCCACTTGAAAAAGCCGAAAAGAGCCTGCAACGCCTGATCAGTGAGCGTGACAACATGGGGGCGATTAACCTCCGCGCCGAGCAGGAAAGCGCCGAGCTCAGCGAACAGATCGAAACGCTCGATACGGAGCGAGAAGACCTGATCAACGCCATCGCCCGTCTACGTGACGGCATCAACAGCCTGAACCGTGAAGGTCGTCAGCGCCTCCTCCAGTCCTTTAAAGAGGTCGATGGCCATTTCCGCACTCTGTTCACTAGCCTATTTGGCGGCGGTCGGGCTCACTTGTCCCTGACCGAGGCAGACGACCCGCTCGAAGCCGGACTTGAGATCATGGCCAGCCCGCCCGGCAAACGCCTGCAAAACCTCAGCCTGCTCTCTGGCGGGGAGCAAGCACTGACGGCAATTGCCCTCCTCTTTGCCGTGTTCATGGTGAATCCGGCGCCCATCTGCGTCCTCGACGAAGTTGACGCCCCATTGGATGACGCCAACGTCGACCGGTTCTGCAATTTGATCACCGAGATCACAAAAGCCACCGGCACCCGCGTTATTGTCGTCACTCACCACCGTATGAGCATGGCCCGCGTGGACCGGCTCTTCGGCGTGACAATGGCTGAACGGGGGGTCTCCAAGCTGGTCTCAGTCAACCTCAATGAGGCCGAAGCGTTCCGCGACACGGCCTGATTCATCAGCCGCCACAAGGATCACTTCAGGGCAGAACCCAGCAACGCCCAAAACCGCCTAAAAAGCCCGGAATTCAGCGGCCCTTCGTCCTTGACAGCAGTACGGGCGGTTCCTATTGTGCGCCCGATTTTGCGCTGCAACAGGCCGGTTCCGGCCCAAGCTTCGATCGTCTCAAAGGGTGGGGCTTTTAACCCTAATTGTTCAGTCAAACGGTGACTCCGGAACACGCCGATTGGTCTTTGAGGACCTCATGGCTACCGAACCAGATGACCCGCTGAACGACTTGGATACCCGCCTAAAAGCCGCTCGTGGCCCAACGGAAACGGAATCAGCCCGACGCGGGCGCGGAACACAAAGCGGGCTGGGCCAAGGTCTCCGCATCGGTATAGAAATGGTCGTTTCCGTCGCTGTCGGCGCTGGTCTGGGCTATTTCATCGATAACTGGGCCGGAACCACGCCGCTTTTTATGATTGTGTTTTTGTTTCTGGGCTTTGCCGCTGGCATTATGAATGTGCTTCGCATCGCCCGGGGCCTAGATGAAGCGGTCGGCTTCGGCCGGGCGATGAGAGAAAAAGAGGCCAGAGACAAACTGGCCCAAGATAAAGCGGTGAGCGCCAAACCGGCGCAGACGAACGAGAGCGGAGCGGACGAGTAAACATGGCGACCGAAGAGCACGGCGACGAAGCGGCCCACGGCCCGATGGAGCAGTTCGAGATCAAGCCTTTGATTGATCTCAATCTCGGTGGTTACGACATTTCGTACACCAACTCCGCATTGTTTATGACGCTTGCCGTTATCTGCACCTTCAGTCTGTTCTGGGCCGCAACGCGCAAGCGGACCATGATTCCCAGCCGTATCCAGTCCATCGGTGAACTGATGTTCGAATTCGTCGCCGGTATGGTCAAAGAGAACGTGGGCAAGGAAGGTATGAAGTACTTCCCGTTCATCTTCACCCTGTTCGTCTTCATTCTGTTCGGCAACGTGCTCGGCCTGCTGCCCTACAGCTTCACCTTCACATCACACATCATCGTCAATGCGGCTCTCGCAGTATTCATCTTTGTGGCGGTAACGATCATTGGCTTCGCAACGCACGGGCTGCATTACCTGCGCCTATTTTGCCCCGCCGGAACACCGTTGCCAGTTGCCATTGTGTTGGTGCCCATTGAAATCATGTCCTATTTCATTCGTCCGGTCTCCTTAAGCCTGCGTTTGTTCGCCAATATGTTGGCGGGCCACGTCCTGCTGAAAGTGCTGGCCGGCTTTGTAATTTCGCTCGGTATTTTCGGGATCGTTCCGTTCTTGGCCGTCGGCGCTGTGACTATGCTCGAAATCATGGTCGCACTGATCCAGGCCTACGTGTTCGCCCTACTCTCAACTATTTATCTCAACGATGCTGTTCATCTTCACTGAGGACAGCCAGCGACCCTTTGACTGCGACTTACTCAAGACATCATCCTAAGGAAGGACAAAGACCATGGAATTAGAAGCTGCAAAAATGATCGGTGCCGGCCTAGCCGCTATCGGTGTTATCGGTGGCGGTGTCGGTGTGGGCATCGTGTTCGGCAACTACATGACAGCCGCATCACGCAACCCATCCCTGAAAGACGAACTGCGGACCTACGCGTTCCTCGGCTTTGCTCTTTCAGAAGCGACCGCGCTGTTCGCGCTGGTTATCGCGCTGATCATTCTGTTTACTTAAGCAGAAATCGTTTCCCGCCACTTTGTTGTGAGTGGCGGGATTTAAGACTTCACCTAACTGCGAGGCGTCATGCCACAGTTCGACCCTTCGACCTTTTCGTCTCAGCTGTTCTGGCTGTTGATTTGCTTTGTCGTGCTCTATTGGGTGATTTCCAAATTCGCCATTCCGCGGATCGGCGACATCTTGGAACAGCGTGAACGCGTGGTGCAGGACGACCTTGACCGTGCTGAAAGCTTAAAGGGCGAAGCTGAGCAGGCCCTGGCTGACTACGAAGCCGCAATGGCCGATGCCCGCGAACAGGCTCGGACGTTGATGTTCAAAGTCACCAGCGATGCCAAAGCAGCCGCTGAAGCCCGCAACAAGGACATTGGCGAAGAACTCACAACGCAAATTGCAGATGCCGAACAGCGCATCGCCACAGCACGAGACGAAGCCATGGCCAGCCTTACGTCAATCGCCGCTGATGCCGCGAAAGATGCCGCGAGCCGCCTTGCCGGTTTGGATGTTAACAGTGGCGACGCGGAAGCCGCCGTCAGCTCGGCCATGAAGGGGAACGCCTGATGTTTTATACGGACCCCTCTTTTGTCGTCGGTGCAGCCTTCGTCATCGTCGTTGCTTGGCTCGCCAAGCCAATCATGCGTGCCGTATCAGGCTCTCTCGACGGCCGTGCCGATAAAATCCGCGCCCAGATCGAAGAAGCCCGGAAACTACGCGAAGAAGCGCAGGCGCTGCTGGCCGAATACCAACGCAAGCAACGGGATGCGCTCTCAGAAGCAGAGAACATCGTCGCCCAGGCCAAAGAAGAAGCCAGCCGCATGCGCCTCCAGGCCGAGCAAGACCTGGAACAGTCAATTGAGCGCCGTAAGACGCAGGCCTTGGATCGCATCGCTCAGTCAGAAGCTCAAGCAATTGCCAGCGTTCGCAACACTGCCGTTGACGTAGCCGTGGCAGCAGCGGAAAAACTGATCACCGACCAGATGAGTGGCGACCGCCAAGCTGCTTTGGTTGATCAATCGATCAAGGGTTTGGCTGACCGCCTAAACTAGTCAGCACCCTACACAGATTTCCAGAAAGCCCCAGCCCCTGCGCTGGGGCTTTTTTGTGCGCTGGCTTATTCGAACGTCAGAAGCGCCTTCGGGTCATCAAGCACGTCCGGGTATATCTCGCGTGTGAGCGCCAAGTGTTGTGGCGGTAACTCATCCATCGACGGCACCGTATGTCCCGTCGCGTTGCCTATAACCATACCGGGCATACCGGCCATGTTCATCCACGGCATCCAATCAGTCGTATCGGCGTAACTCACCTCTGTACGGACCGTTTTAAGATCTGGATTGAGCACATCGGAAACCTTGGCGCCATAGTTGGTCACAGAAGTCGTCTTCAAAGGCGAACCGCCCTCCGGCACGAAACGGGCTTGAATTTCCTCTACCAGCCATACGGTGTCGTTGACAATGCGAAACGGGAGCAACCGCTGAGACACCACCCGGTCGACACCTGGAACTGGCAATCGCTGTGCCGAAGAAGGCCCGACGAGTATGGGACGAGGGCCGAACCGGGTTGTCCGAATGTCATTAAGCGTCTCACCAGTGTACGGATTGTCGAACGATGTCAGGCGTTCGCCGGTTTCCAAATCGGTCAGGTAAGCGATTTCCAGCGCCCGGCCTTCATAGGTTCCATCGGGCAGGAGTCTGTAGCGGTTAAAGGTTGATGCCAGAATACCGAACAGCGGCAGCATCTGTTGCTCAACGAAGCCGTAAAACGTGCCGACCACGTAACCAAAACACACTCGATCATCGGTCGCGCCATAGATTTTCATCAACGCCGTCATGCGATGTTCAGGGTCATCGAGATCAATACTCTCAGAAGGGGCCGTTGCTGCATAAGATGCCGTGAGCGAGCCGCCAAGAACGGCTGCTGAAACCCCTAAGGCCGAACTCGCAATAGCTTGACGACGCGTCGCACCGCTTGGCGTGATATATTGCTTAGTCATGTCCTAACCTCTTACTCGACAATATTGAGGGTAGAGCGATCAACCCTGTACTCAGGCTTAATCACCGTCTCCCAGTTGCTGACCGTACGCTCGGTTAACGCCACATCGTCGTCAACGGCATGGAAGATGACGTTGAGACAATCTTCGTTGCCCAAGCATTCCAAAGTTAGCCGCGCGAGGCCGTCCCGGGTCATAGCACCAACCGCTGTAAGGTCTTCGGTCAGCCGCGCATTGCCCGACTCTTTTGTCTCCATGGAGAGCAACGTCAAATGACGGATGATCGTGTACGGGACACCGCTGCTCGTTAGGATCGCCTCCGCAATCGTTTTCGATGCGATTGCGGTTTGCTGAACGGGATGCGTTTTTTCAACGTAGATCAGCCTGTCGCTATCCGCTGCCCCGATCGCACCGTGGAGGATAACTTGACCAACTTTGGTCGCGGCCGCCCACTTTGAAACGAGCACCTGACTCTCTTCATAGAATGCCTGGTCACCGCCAAAAGCCTGGCTCGACGCGTCAACCACCGCGTCGTAGGGCGTTGAGGTAAAGATGCGTTCCATATCAGCATCGACAAGCATGTCACCGATCACATAGGTCACATCAAGACCTTCCAGACGTGCCCTGCTGGAGGTTGGCCGGGCGAGAACAGTTACAGTTTTTCCAGCGCCCACCAAATCCTTGGCGATCTCCGAGCCCAATTGCCCAGTTCCACCCAACACCAACACGCCACCACCGGCCGCTAGCGACATCGGTGCCCAAAACAACAAGCTTAGTGTGAGCGCGACAACAGACTTCATCATAATTTATGTTCCAATATTAGGTGTTCAACCGGTTTTTCAAAGTTTACGTCTAGCGCGTTGGCAAACGCCACCCACGCTGACAAGGACTAAGCTAGGCGTCCAAGAGGTGGCCTTGTGTGGCTCGGCAAGAACCGGTCCAAGAGTCAGCACGTTTAGGGAGTCCGTGTCAGCTGGTCAGCGGTTACGCTCGGCATTTCTCCGCAAATCGGATTGTCTCCTGAAACCACGGGACCTTCATTCGCGCGCTTACAAATCCAATGATCAAACTGAGGTTTAATAGCCGGGTCGTCGATGATGAAAGTTTTGTTGAGACAACGCTCCGCACCGATACAGGCGACGATCTGTTGATTGAGGTCAACGCGCAAAACACCGCCAAATTTAGTTCGATCCGTCGTTAGATAGGACGTACCACTTGCCTTGTTCGCATCTGGGTGGAAAGGGTTCGACGGGATCAGTGCGCCAACGCGGATGATGGTATAAGGCACACCCGAATTCCGCAGGATATGTTCTGAACGGTTCATATCTCCGGACAAGGCAAAAAGCGGGGGGCTAAGCGGACAGTCATCCCTGGCATTGTCGCCGCAGCCGCCGCCAATACTGATAAACTGTTTGACCTTCATGCGCTTGGCCCAAGGCACGAAGTTTTCATACATTCTGCTGTAGCTCGCCTCCGAGCCGGGAAAGACCTGCACGGTCTCAAACATAACCGTGAAATCTTTATCTTGGAGTACGGCGGCAACCTCATTGGCTTTCATCGCATCGCCAACTACGAAATCAACCGGAAGGCCGTCCAGCGGTGAGCGATCCGTGGTCGGCCTTACAAAAGCTGTGACAGCGTCACCGCGCGCGATAAGCATCTTCGCGACCGCCGATCCGGAGTGGCCCGCCCCTCCAATTATGAGAACCCGCTCTTTGGCCTGAGCCGACATCGGGCCGAGCACCGCAGCGAGAACCATCGACAACCAAAGCAGCAGGCTCGGTGGACGCGCAGCGATAGACTTCATCATAATTAGTGACCTGAGTTTCACTGTCCAATTGTGAGGCTAAAGATTATGTCGGGCCATTGAGAAAACACCACTCGAATCAGACATAAATCGGCTCCGTATCCACGCTATAGCCGCTCCTGAAAACGGTAATTGCACCGAAGACACTCCGTCTGTTTTATACAAAGAGGACGGTGAGGTTTGTTATGCATGGCATTACACTGACGGTGGGTGAGGCTCGAATCTACGGCCTAACTCGCACGATTGCAGCGGCGGCTCTTGGTCTCACGCCATTGCCTGCGCAGGCGGAGTCCTTTCCCACCATATCTGCTGATATCACCGCCGAGCTACAGTATGAAAACGGAGTTGGCCCTAGTAGCGCAGCACCGCAATCGGATTTCCTCTTCACTACAATAGAAGTCGCGCTCTCTGCCGGATTGAGTGAACGCTTCAGCATCGACAGTGTCGTGCTGCTAGAACCTGTGGACGACCCGCCACCCGGCCAGAACCTTACGTTCGAAAACCAGGGCCTGTTCGCGGAAGAGCTAATGCTGGCCTATCACGGGGATAGTTGGTCTCTTCAAGCGGGGAAATTCAACGCGGCGTTCGGCACGGGTTGGGATCTCGGCGCTGGGATTTGGGGCGTAGACTTTCCAGAAGACTACGAAGTGGCCGAAAAGCTTGGCGTCGCGGCATCCAAAACATTCGGCACAGAGGATGCTGGACGGCACACGCTGTACGGCAGTGTCTATCGCGCTGATCGGTCATTCTTAAGCGGTTCTCTAATTGAAGATCGAGGGCGCCTTCGCCTCGCCGATGGCGGGACAACCAATACGACAGGCTTTGAGTCCTACACGGTTTCTCTCACTGGCGAAGACGTATTAGACACCCCAGGTCTGGGATACCAGCTTGCTTACCGGTCTCATGCCCATGGCGACTTCGATTTGAACGCAGTTCGCGAAGACGGCTTTGCGGCATCATTATTTGGCACGCTGCCCGTAGGCTCAATCACAATTGATGCCATGACCGAAGGTGCTTACATCAAAAACGCAGAGGGTGGCCCCGACGACGTTTCATACTTTACCGTCGGCGGGACGGCCCATTTTGCTGACGCCTGGAATGCAGCGCTGAGTGTTACTTTCCGCACCACACATGTAGACGGCGGCGCGAACATAAATGATCACCGCTTCCAGGCAACAACCGGCTATGAATGGGACTCTGGTGTAACGCTGGACTTTGGCTACCGCTATAGCCAGGAAGACGGCACCGACGATCATGTGCTCGGTTTCCTCATGGCCTACGCGTTTTCGCTGTAGCGGTTTACCGCCCCCGTTCGAACACGATGGCGCCGCGCTGCATCACCACCTCCGGTGAGGCAAACGCGGTGATGTCATCTGCGGGGTCACCAGACAGAACAACCAAATCCGCATCCATTCCGACGCTGAGTTGCCCAGTTCGATCCCCTAAGCCAAACCGTTCGGCTGGCGCCGTAGTAAGCGAGGCTAGAATCTGTGCGAACGACAACCCAGCGCCCTGCATGAGGAGGTACTCTTCGGTGGGGTCAAAATCAGAGATGTAACCGACATCTGTACCGAACAAGACTTGACCACCCAATTGAGAGAAAGCCTGGAGCTGCTCTTGGGCCAAGGTGGTGGAATCCACAATAAAAACCTCTGACTGGCCGAACCGCTCTCCCTCGAACCGCCACAGTTTAAGCGTGGGAATCAATGCCACGCCGTGTTCGACCATGAACGGGGGTATTGAACGGTCCCACAATCCTTGTGGAAAAGTGTGGGCGAGGATATCCACACCGCCATTGATCGCGGCCCAAGCCCCAGCGTTGTTGCTTGGATGAGCAACAACAAACATACCGCGGTTATGGGCAGCATCAGCAATGCCACGCACCACATCGATATCCATAGACACAACGTCAATCCCTGTGTCCGACAAACCGACTATGGACCCAGCATAAATTTTGATTCCCACCGCACCGAACTGCCGCGCCAAATCGACCTGGCCTTGAATGCGATCTGGTTGTTCCGCGTCAGGCAATATGTTTGGTCGCAAATAGAATGGGGACGCCCCAGCGGGTACCAAAGACCCCCCTGCGATTAGAATGGATGGTCCTTGTGTCGCACCACTCTCGATACGGCGGCGTATTTCTTGCGTAACGCCCGGAGCGGACCCTGTGTCGAGCACGTGGACGAAGCCGTACTGCAGGAGCATGTCACGCACGTAAGCTGTCACCACGTCGTCGGGGACACTCTCTAGGGGCGGCAGGCTAAAGTGAACGTGGGAATTCCATAGACCAGCAGTGATGGCTTTACCTTCAGCAGCAATGACCCTCGTGCCTTTGGGAACTTCGGTTTGATCAGCCGGACCGAGGGCTTCAATTTTGCCGGCAGATATAACAATGGCGCCATTCTCTATCGGCGCTACATTTGGCGCTGGGTAAATTTTGGCGCCGACAATCGCGACATCTGCCGCTAGCGCTGGTAGCGCGACACAAAGTCCGCAGGCCGAACCGATTAGACAAATCCCTAGCCGACCCAACACTCCCATCACGGCTTACTCCGCAGCGTGTTTCAGCGGCTCCGGTTTCCAGCGTAGGATCGGTTTACGGGCCGCCTGGGTTTCATCCAAGCGCCGCCGTGGCGTGAGGTGGGGCGCTGAGAGAAACTCTTCCGCCATGTCTCCCCGCTTGGCTTTGCGGGCGAGGGCGAGAACCGTCTCACAGTATTGATCCAGCGTCGCCTTGCTCTCGGTTTCCGTCGGCTCCATTAGCAGAGCCCCATGCACCACCAGCGGGAAATACATGGTCGGCGGATGAAATCCTTCGTCGATCATTGATTTAGCGAAGTCGAGGGTGGAGACACCGGTGTCTTTGAGGAAGCGATCATCGAACAGCGCTTCATGCATGCAGATGCCGTCATACGACGGTGTTAGCTCTTCTGATAGGCGCACACGTAGGTAATTGGCGTTGAGCACAGCATCACCGGAGGCTTGACGCAAACCATCTATGCCCAAGCTCATCATGTAGGCAAGTGCGCGAACAAACACCCCGAACTGGCCGTGGTAGCCCTTCATCCGGCCAAAGCTTTGCGGTGCATCTTTATCGCCCGCGTGTTCCGCCATACGCAAACCATTGGCGTCATGGACCAGGAAGGGTACCGGTGCGAACGGCGCCAAAGCATCCGACAACACCATCGGTCCAGCCCCCGGGCCGCCGCCCCCGTGGGGTGTGGAGAAGGTTTTGTGGAGGTTGATGTGCATCGCGTCTACGCCAAGCTCAGACAGCGTGACCAGGCCAACAATGGCATTGAAATTGGCACCATCCATGTAGAAGTACGCGCCCGCCGCGTGTACTGCGTCGGCAATCGCCTTCGCTTCATTCTCAAACAGTCCGCAGGTGTTTGGGTTGGTGATCATCACCGCGGCGACGTCAGGCCCCAAGCGCGCCTTTAACGCGTCCACGGCAACCCGGCCATTGCCATTGCCAGGAATGGACTCAACTGAGTAGCCGCAGATTGCTGCTGTCGCTGGGTTGGTGCCGTGAGCGGATTCAGGCACAAGCACGACTTTACGATCATCGTTGCCAGCCGCTTGGTGCGCGGCACGGATAGCCATGATGCCACAGAGCTCACCATGGGCCCCAG
The DNA here is from genome assembly GCA_012103295.1 of Alphaproteobacteria bacterium. Classification (GTDB taxonomy): domain Bacteria; phylum Pseudomonadota; class Alphaproteobacteria; order Rhodospirillales; family Rhodospirillaceae; genus WLXB01. The sequence goes on from WLXB01000029.1 coordinate 20,308, forward strand.
CCGCCGGAGACAAAGCCACGGCGGGCAAGCCCGTGAGCTCCTTGAGCCATGTAGCAAGGCTATACATTAACTTGTAGGCGCCCTGAACTGTGGATTCAGGTTGGAACGGGTGGATATCGCCAAGACCAGGTAGCCGCGCCATTTTCTCATTGAGGCGCGGGTTGTGCTTCATGGTGCAGGAGCCCAGGGGATAAAACCCAGTGTCGATGGAGTAGTTCTTTTGCGACAAGCGGGTGTAGTGGCGCACCACTTCCGGCTCCGACAAGCCGGGCAAGCCGACGGCGCTGCGCCGGCGGAGTCCACCAAGACGATCTATGTCGTGGGACGGTTCTTCCAGGTCGACAGCCGTGGATTGAGGTGAGTCCTGCTCAAAAATCAGTGGCTCTTCGAACGATAAACCGCGATTGCCAGAGGTGGTTTCAATGTCAGTTCGATCCGTCATGACAGCACCTCCCCAAGGCCAGAAACAAGCGCGTCCATGTCTCCGTCGGTCGTCAGCTCTGTTGCGGTTACAAGCAGGACGTTCGCTAGCTCCTCGTATCTTGGATAGAAACGGGAGACCGGAACACCTCCCAGAATACCTTTGGAGGCCAACGCTTCAGCAACCTCAGCGGCGGCACGCGGCAACGTAATAGCGAATTCATTGAAGAAAGTTTGCGGCACAACCGTCACACCTTTGATCGCGCTGAGTTTATTGGCCAACGTCACCGCGTTGGCATGATTGACCTCAGCCAAGCGTGTGAATCCGGCTTCACCCAGCAGTGTCATGTGGATGGTGAACGCCAAAGCGATCAAACCGGAATTGGTGCAAATGTTCGAGGTCGCCTTCTCGCGGCGTATGTGTTGTTCGCGGGTCGACAGGGTCAGCACGAAACCACGACGGCCATCCGCATCAACCGTTTCACCACAAAGACGGCCTGGCATTTGACGCAGGTATTTCTCTTGGGTCGCGAACAAGCCAACCCCTGGCCCACCGAAGGAGGCGGGTCCAGCTAAGGATTGCCCCTCTCCGACCACAATGTCTGCGCCCATGGCGCCAGGTGGCGTCACCAAACCCAAAGACACCGGCTCTGCGACGCAGGCCACCAGCAATACACCGGCGGCGTGGCAAGCCTCGGCCAATTGGGAGAGATCGGCAAGATGGCCAAAGAACCCAGGGTTCTGAACGACTATACAGGCGAGATCGTCATCAACCCGGCCAATCAAATCTTCAACGCCAATAGGATCGGGTGCAAGGCAGTCGATCTCGAGGTTGAGATGCTTCAATTGAGTCTGAGTCACGTCGCGGTAGTGGGGGTGCACGGCGCCAGACATCAGCACCCGACTACGCTTGGTCACGCGACAAGCCATTGCAGCTGCCTCGGCGCACGCCGTAGCGCCGTCGTACATGGACGCGTTCGCCACCTCCATATCCATCATCAATGCGACTTGGGACTGGAATTCGTAAATGGTTTGCAGCGTGCCTTGGCTGATCTCGGGCTGGTACGGGGTATAGGCGGTGAGAAACTCACCGCGCTGAATCAGATGATCCAGAGACGCTGGTGTATGGTGGCGATAATTCCCTGCCCCAAGAAACGACGGCGCGTCGGAACACGACAGATTTTCGCGCGCAAATGCATTCATTGCCCGCTCCACGCTTATTTCGCTTTGACAATCGGGGAGGTTAAAGTCGGGCTCGCCACTCGGCAGTTCAGAAAACAACTCATCAATTGACCCGACGCCGATGGTCGAGAGCATCGCACCGCGATCAGAATTCGTAAGGGGGAGGTAACGCATGCTTATCCGCTCCTATGCGTCGATTTCTTTGAGATAGGCGTCGTAGGCCGCTTGATCCATCAGGCCATCAAATTCGGCGGCATCGGATAGAGTCATCTTGAAGAACCAACCCTCACCCGTTGGATCGGAATTGACCGTATCCGGAGCATCGCCGAGGCCCGCATTGCCTTCTGTTACAGTTCCCGAAACCGGAGCGTAGACCTCGCTGGCGGCTTTGACCGATTCTACAACAGCTGCTTCCCCGCCCTTAGCAATCGCCTTACCGGAATCGGGCACTTCGACAAATACAATGTCGCCCAGCTGGCTTTGCGCATAGTCCGTGATACCGACGGTCGCCGCGTCGCCGTCGAGGCGAATCCACTCATGTTCTTTGGTATAACGTGTATCTGTCATTTTGATCCTCTGTAGTAACGCTGCGGTACAAACGGCATGGCCACGACGTCAGCTTCCAGAGCTTTGCCGCGAACGATGAGATGAAGACGAGTGCCTGGTTTGGCGTGTTCCGTTGCCACATACCCCATGGCAATCGGACCTTCTGCCGTAGGTCCAAAACCACCAGACGTGACAACACCGACAGCGGCGCCGTCGGGCACTTCGATAACAGCGCCTTCCCGCGCCGGGGCACGGCCAATAGGCTTGAGACCAACGCGCAATCGGGACGGTCCTTCGTGAAGCTCTTTTAGGATGCGGGCATCACCGGGGAATCCGCCTTCGGCACGACGACGTTTACCAATCGACCAGGTCAGGTCAGCCTCAATCGGTGACGTTTCGTCATCCATATCGTGGCCGTACAAACAGAGCCCCGATTCAAGGCGCAAAGAATCGCGTGCACCAAGCCCGATCGGTTCGACTTCGGGTTGCTCAAGCAGTGTACGCGCGACCGCGTCAGCATCGGCGGCAGAGATCGAAATCTCAAAACCGTCTTCGCCGGTATAACCACATCGGGAAATAACGACGTCGACGCCGTTGATCGTTGCTGGGCGCAGCGACATGAAGGGCATTGAGGCGCACTCTGTATCGAGACGAGAGAGAACTGTTACCGCTTCAGGGCCCTGCAAAGCCAACAAGGCGTGATCGTCTTTACGTTCCAGTTTTGCTTCTGGCAGGCCCGCTTGAAGGACGGCGTAGTCCTTATCCTTGCACGCAGCGTTGACGACCAAATGGACACGGTTGATGTCACCGTCCACCGGCTTGGCAATCATCAAGTCATCAATGATGCCGCCATCGTCATTCAACAATTGGGTATATCGAATACGCCCTGGCTTGAGGGCCTGCAGTTCACCCGGCACCAAACTTTCGAGGGCAACGGCAATGGCGTCTCCAACAAGATCCGCCTGCCCCATATGTGAAACGTCGAATAATCCAGCCGCCGCACGGGTGTGAAGGTGTTCTTTGAGAACACCGAGAGGATATTGAACCGGCATGCTGTAGCCGGCGAAGGGGACCATCTTAGCCCCCAAAGACCGGTGCAACGCATCGAGCGGCGTTGTTAATAAGCTATCAAGAGCTGCCGAATCAGGCACGCGGACCTCTCCAGGTTTCAATCGCACAGACGGAGTCGTCACCGGCTACGGCTTTCACCGTGGTCGATGCCCTCCTCTGTCGACATACCTGAGAGTTTGGCCGGGTATCTTGGTCTGCCGGCTTTCCCCGTCGGTGAGACTGTCAACCAAAGGCTGACTGCCTACTTTCCAGAGTCCCCTACCCCAACGGTCCGGTTGCCTGAGAGATTCCGAGGGCGGTTGCTCCTTCGGCGCCGGATATTTACCAACAGGGCAAAATCCGAACTCTTCCACCAGGGTGTAGCGGGACCACCTGCTTAAACTGACTCAGCAGCAGAGGTCAACGCCGGTCAGCGGGTGCGGCTTCGATTGTAACGTAATTGCTCATCTGTGAGCTGAAACCCGAGATATATGTCGTAACCAGCCGCTGTCAGACGGTCCTCAAGGGGTAAGAAAATACGAACGCTCGACTCGGTGATTCGCTCCTGGCGGGCGCCGCCCGAGCGGATTCTATGCTTCCGGGTAAAAATCTTCTTGCCGACTGGATCGGGGAAAAAACGGGGGATCGCAACAAAATAATATAGGTCGACAGTGCGAGGCTTAACCGCCGGACCGCCGCTAACGATCATGTCGATATCCATAACCGCTTCGACGCCATCGTCATCGAACTTGCACGTCCCCTCAAAGGATACGATCTCAGCCTGATATTCGATATCGCTTACATCCCGGCCAGAGCCTTGCTGAAACGTGGTGAGACTGGCGGTGTTTGAATCGATGCGAATCTCTGGGCAGGGCGGCACAGGCTCCAGCGCACAACCGGACAAGACTGCCGCTCCAACAGAAGCGACCAAGAGAGAAATGATTTGTTTTGGAGACATAGAGTGAAAACGCAAGAAATGATGACCTAATTAGAGTTTACTATGACTGCCGTCGCACAATGGCACACGTGTTGTCGCCTTGCAGCCACAGAAGTACAAGGTTCCGTCTTTATGCGCCGCATGCTCCACAGGCGTGAAATCAGTTCCCTTATGAGAGCCGTCACAAAATGGCTGCTTCGCACTCTGACCGCAGGAGCACCACCAATACTTTTTGCCGACTTCCACATCAACTTCGTAGGGCGCCTTCTGGGCAACCACAGGCGCGCTGCCGTTTACTTCGGAATTGGACTGGTCGGACATGCGATCAACCTTTTGTAGGGTACCCATATCTGGTAAGGGAAAGCACGCTTTTGGCCAATTTATGGCCACGGGCGCGCCCGCCAGGGCGTTGCGGGCCACAATAGCGGGCCTGTCACTGAGAAACTAGACCACAAGCCACCATCGGAATGCCGCTCGCGATGAACAAGCCCGCCCTTACAATTTTGCTTGCTGGACCACGGGGCTTCTGTGCCGGCGTCGACCGGGCCATCCTCATTGTCGAAAAGGCCTTGGAGGCTCATGGCGCACCGGTCTACGTACGGCACGAGATCGTCCACAATCGTTTTGTTGTCGAATCCCTAGAGGCCAAAGGCGCAATTTTTGTTGAAGAACTCGACGAAGTGCCAAGCGGCGTGCCCGTGGTCTTTTCTGCCCATGGTGTTCCGAAGTCCGTGCCTGAGGCAGCGCAAACACGCGGGCTGGATTACATTGACGCGACATGCCCCTTGGTGTCGAAAGTCCACGTCGAAGCGGAACGCCACTACGGCCACGGACTGCAAACTATTCTAATCGGGCATGCCAATCATCCAGAAGTCGTCGGCACCATGGGTCAAGTCCCCGATGGGTCGATGATTCTAGTTGAGACTGTCGAAGATGCAGAATCGTTAAAACCTGAAAATCCAGAGGCCCTCGCCTTTGTTACTCAGACAACCTTGTCTGTTGATGACACAGCGGAGATCATCAACGTTCTCAAACGCCGGTTCCCGGAAATCGCATCGCCGCGCAAAGAAGACATCTGCTATGCGACGACCAATCGCCAAGCTGCCGTTAAAGCCATCGCAGAACGCTGCGACATGATGGTGGTGATCGGCGCTCCCAATTCTTCAAATTCTAAGCGGCTGGTCGAAGTTGCACATAAGACGGGCTGCGCTGCTGCTGCGCTCGTGCAAAGAGCGAGCGAAATTCCTTGGGGCGACCTTTCAGCTGGTCAGACATTGGGAATAACCGCTGGGGCATCCGCCCCTGAAGTGTTGGTTGAGGAGGCGATTGCGGCAGCACGTTCACATTTCAACGTCACGGTTGAAGAGATTAAAGTCGCAGACGAAAATGTGACCTTTAGTTTACCGCGCGCCCTCAGCGCATAAGGATTCAACGCGATGCCAGTGGCACGGAAGTTTATGATGAAGATCGAGCGTTATTGATGAATGACGACGACCCCATGGCAGTTGAATTGTTCACCGACGGCGCTTGCCTCGGCAATCCCGGGCCGGGCGGCTGGGGAGCTCTGTTGCGCTTCAACGGAACCGACAAGGAGTTGGCTGGAGGCGAGCCAGACACAACCAACAATCGCATGGAAATGCAGGCGGTCATTGAAGGCCTAACAGCACTGAGCCGGTCTTGCTCAGTTACGGTTTATACGGACAGCCAGTATGTCCAAAAGGGCATCACCGAATGGATCAAAGGCTGGAAAGCCCGCGGTTGGAAAACTGCCGCAAAAAAACCGGTTAAGAACGTCGACCTGTGGCTAGCGTTGGACGAAGCACAGAGTCAGCACAGCGTTTCATGGCAATGGGTGAAAGGACACGCCGGACATCCCGAGAACGAGCGGGTCGATGATCTCGCACGATGGGAAGCGGAAAAAATACAGCGCGGCGAATAGAGCGTTCTCTTAGAGATGGCTTAAAACATTTTCCGCGCTGGAGATACCGTACCCACCCGCCGACTCAACAAACAATTGCTCGACGACACCGTCTGCAAGCACCATCGCAAATCGCTGCGATCGGTACCCCATGCCACGCTCCGACATATCCCGATCTAGTCCAATGGCGCGAACAAAGGTGCCGTTGCCGTCCGCTATCATTGTAATAGCCTTCCCGGCGTCGTGGCGCCCCGCCCACGCAGCCATGACAAACGCATCGTTCACGGACACGCAAGCGATGAGGTCGACTCCCTTGTCGAAAATCACGTCCGCTTTTTCAACGAACCCCGGTAGGTGACGCGCCGAGCACGTAGGCGTGAACGCGCCAGGAACTGCAAATAGAACAGCGCGCTTGTTGGCAAAAACCTGCCCCGTTGACGTAGCCATCGGACCATCCGGCTTCACCACAAATGTGGCAACTTCGGGCAACGACTCTCCGACGACTATCGACATCGCATTTGACTCTTTTTCACGCACTGCATAGCGCTTGGTAAGCTCTGCGCCGCAGCGTGTCACTCAAAAATGCAAGATAATTATTCAACCAGTGACCCTTGTTTTGAAAACTTGATCAGCGCATCATTTCTGCATGATCCGTAACTCATCGGAACCGGGATATTTGTCTGGCCAATTTCTTGCCGCCATGCCCGCTATGGGTGACCCCCGATTTGAGAAATCTGTTATTTATGTTTGTGCGCACTCCGAAGACGGGGCGATGGGACTGGTTATCAATCAGCCGCTCGAAGAGCTAAAATTCCCCGACATTTTGGATCAAATGGGAATCGAACCGACCCCTGCCTGTGATCAAATTACTGTGCATTGTGGCGGACCCGTTGAGTCGGCGCGGGGATTTGTATTGCACTCGTCCGACTATCAAATGGATGGCACCCTCGTTGTTGATGAGTCCATTGCCCTGAGCGCGACCACAGAGATATTGAAAGCCATTGCATACGGCACTGGGCCCAAACAGAGCCTTATGGCGCTAGGGTACGCTGGTTGGGGTGCGGGACAACTGGACGAAGAAATTCTGAACAATGCGTGGCTTAACGTCCCTGGGGATGGCGCGCTCTTGTGGGCCACCCAAGATGAAACCAAATGGGATACGGCGCTTAGCACCCTTGGCATTAGTCCGGCTATGCTCGTCGCCGATGCAGGGCACGCGTAATTCTACTCTCCGTCAATGCGCGGTCCAACCGCCGTCTACTTTCAGACAAGACCCCGTCACCATACGCGCCGCTGTTGACGCAAGATAAACAACTGCGCCAGCCACGTCATCGATCTGACCAATATGACCCAGCGGAATTTGGTTAAGAACCGACTCCTTAAACGCCGCATCTTCCAAATACGGTTTGATCAACGGTGTTTCAACGAAGGTCGGTGCAACCGCGTTGACCCGAATCGCATGGGGCGCTAGTTCGACGGCCATCGCTTTGGTCAGACCCTCAATCGCGTGCTTGCTTGTGCAATAAGCCGTGCGGTTGACCGCACCGACATGCCCCATTTGTGACGACATATGGACAATGGAACCGCTTACCTTGTCGTGCATCATACGTGCTGCCACAGTCTGGGCGACAAAGAACGCAGCGCGCACATTGATGTTCATTATGGAATCGAAGTGATCTTCGGTTACGTCGGTAAATGGCTCCGGGATATTCGTCCCCGCGTTATTCACCAAGATATGTACTGGTGGGATTTCATCGAACGCCCGTTTGAAGGCGAGCGTATCCGTTACGTCACAAATCATTGTATGAGCTTGGCGGCCAAGAGCCTTCACTTCAGCAGCAGCGGCCTCAAGGGGCTCAGCATTCCTGGCCACGAGAACAACATCCGCGCCCGCTTTGGCCAAAGCCAATGCACAACCAGCCCCCAAACCTTTTGAGGCACCAGTTACAAGGGCCGTTTGGCCCGTTAGATCAAAGGGAGAGTTTTCTGTGGTCATATCAATCGCCGATCGCTTTGCTAGCCTTATTCTTGTGGGCCGCGAGGGCCATCAATCGACGGTCGCGCCATTCGCGCCTGGACGCAAGGTCTTGTTCCGGCAAATCAGTGCGGCGCTCTGCCTCAACATTGCCAATGAGATCGTCACCCCAGGGCTTTGGTGCTGTCCTTGATTGAGCGACCGTATGATACAACGGAGCCAGACGCGCGGCGTAGTCAGCCACACCGCCAGGAGCGTTGAGGTCTATGGTCTCGAATGGGCCCATAAAAGACCAACGCAAACCGAGACCCTCAGAGACTGTTTTGTCGATATCTTCAGCCGAGGCATAGCCCTCTTCAAACAAGGCCCAAGCTTCATTCAAGAGCGCGCCCTGAAGCCGATTAAGCACAAAGCCATCGACTTCGCGTGCCACATGAATTGGCGATTGACCGACCGCCGTCATGAGATCGTGGACAGACTGAACCGCGGCTGGATCAGTCCATGGCGCTGGCACGAGTTCAACCAACGGCACCAGGTAGGGTGGGTTAACTGGATGGGCGATGAGGCAGCGCTGACGACCTTGAAGGTTTTCCGTAAACGCCGATGCAGGAATACCAGACGATGAACTGCCAATTACGACGTCAAGCGCACATGCCGCGTCCAGCGCCGCTGTGATTTCAGTCTTAACCGGGATCGTCTCGAAAACGGATTCTTGGACGTAAGACACACCGTCAACGGCATCTTCAAGAGTGTCACACACAGTGATTCGACCAAGAACAGAATCAGCCGATTCAATCAGCTCAAAGGATTGCAGATCTTCGAGATTGGTACGAATACCAGCCATAACGTTGGAGCGAATACCAGCATCGCCATCATAGATGCGAACAGGGTATCCAGCTCTCGCAAAGACGATCGACCAGCCCGCACCGACCAACCCCGCACCAACAACAGCGACTGGTGTCGTCATGAGCAATCCCTATGCGTTGCCATATCGACGGACGCGGAGGTCACATTGCTCTTGGTGACCAGCGAAATTCTCAATGGCGCAAAGGCGAGAGCCGTACTCCCCAATGGTGCGCGACGCCTCTTCCGTGCAGGATTGATAAGTGCAGGTTTTGATGAATTTTCCGACCCACAACCCACCGGTGTAACGGGCGGCCTTGCTGGTCGGTAAAGTGTGATTGGTGCCGATAACCTTGTCGCCATAGGCCACGTTGGTTTCTTTCCCGAGAAACAAGGCGCCGTAGTTGGTCATATGATCAAGCCACCACCGCGGATTTTCAGTCATCACCTCGACGTGCTCGAATGCAAGAGCATTGGCCTCGCGCAACATTTCCGCGTCATCTTCACACAAGATAATCTCGCCGTGATTTTGCCACGCCACACCTGCAATATCAGCGGTCGATAAAATACCGAGTTGGCGTTCGATTTCTGAAGCCGTTTCGTCGGCAACGCGTTGTGATGTGGTTAGCAAGACGGACGGGGATGTCGGGCCATGTTCGGCTTGACCGAGAAGGTCGGT
>WLXB01000030.1 GCA_012103295.1 Alphaproteobacteria bacterium
GTTAGTGAACTGGGTGCGGTGCTGCTGCCGAGCATGGATGCTTTTCCACTGCCGGCTGACTACCTCATACCAGATAACAATCGCGTGGCTGGATATCGCGATGCGTTGAAGGGTGATGATCCGCGATATCCGTTAGTTGGAATTTCCTGGCGCAGCGAAAATTCCATCGCGGGCAAAGAAAAGAGTACAGATTTGCTCGAACATTGGCCCGCACTGTTAAATTTACCGTCGGTTCGCTTTGTCTCGCTTCAATACGGAGATACGGGTGATGAACTCGCCGCGCTTAAAGCGAAAACCGGTGTGGAAATTTTAACTGTACCTGGCCTTGATGCGACACAGGACATTGACGGTTTCGCTGCGCTTGTCGGAGCAATGGATTTTGTAGCCTCAACATCAAACACAACGGTTCATGTTGCTGGTGGTCTTGGCATACCGACCTTGGCCTTGGTACCCGCCGCCTTTGGTCGTCCCTGGTACTGGTTCGATACGGGTGAGACGTCGCCTTGGTATCGCAATCTGACGCTATTGCGGTCAAAGGGGGATTGGGTCGACGTCGTTGGTGAGGCAGCCAAGCGTCTCAAGGAATGGACAGGTTCATAGCGGGTGCTTTTCGTTCTTGTGGCTCGTGATCTCATTACACTGGCGAAACCGTGATAAGTGGCCTAAAACCGGGAATTATCTGCTTATTGCCGTTTTCACAGGACAATCCCGATGCCAGACGACGCGAAGAAACCTGTTTTTGATAAAACCAAACTGCCTTCTCGGCATGTGACGGAAGGGCCGGAGCGCGCCCCCCATCGCTCGTACTACTACGCCATGGGCATGACCGATGAAGAAATTCACCGTCCTTTTGTCGGCGTCGCGACCTGCTGGAACGAAGCTGCTCCGTGCAATATTTCTCTCAATCGCCAGGCCCAGTCCGTCAAAAAAGGCGTCATTGAAGCCGGCGGCACACCGCGGGAGTTCACAACAATCACCGTGACCGACGGCATTGCCATGGGCCATGCCGGAATGAAGTCGTCTCTGGTTTCGCGTGACGTCATCGCTGACTCTGTCGAATTGACCATGCGTGGCCACAGTTACGATGCCTTGGTCGGCTTGGCCGGCTGTGACAAGTCTCTGCCAGGCATGATGATGGTGATGCTCCGCCTTAACGTGCCCTCCGTATTCATGTACGGCGGGTCAATCTTGCCCGGAACCTTCAAGGGTAAAGACGTGACCGTGGTCGACGTGTTTGAGGCCGTGGGCCAGCATTCTGCCGGCAATATGAGCGACGAGGACCTGTTCGAGTTGGAATGCGTCGCCTGTCCGTCGGCCGGGTCCTGTGGCGGCCAATTTACGGCTAATACGATGGCTTGCGTGTCTGAAGCCATGGGGCTGGCATTGCCGGGGTCCGCTGGAGCACCTGCGCCCTATGAATCTCGTGATCACTTTGGTGAGGAGTCTGGCAAGGCGGTGATGAGGCTCATTGAGTCCGGCCTGCGGCCCCGGGACATCGTGACCCGAAAGGCGTTAGAGAATGCCGCGGTTGTGGTCGCAGCCTCTGGCGGATCGACCAATGGCGGTCTCCACCTGCCTGCAATCGCTCATGAGGCTGGTATTAAGTTCGATCTCGATGATGTCTGTGAAATCTTCAAAAAGACGCCGTATATCGCAGACCTTAAGCCGGGTGGGCGTTACGTCGCTAAAGATGTCTATGACATTGGTGGGTTCCCGGTATTGCTGAAAGCGCTCCTAGAAGGAGGCTATTTGCACGGCGACTGCATAACCGTGAGCGGTAAAACCATGGCCGAGAACCTGGCCGACGTGAAATTCCCTGAGGATCAGGATGTCATTCGGCCGACCTCCAACCCGTTGTCTCCGACCGGCGGCGTCGTGGGTTTGAAGGGTTCCCTCGCGCCTCAAGGCGCAATTGTTAAAGTCGCGGGTATGGAGAATTTGATCTTCCGTGGCCCGGCTCGGTGCTTTGATTGTGAAGAGGACGCCTTTAAGGCCGTCGAAAATAAGACCTACAACGAAGGCGAGGTCCTGGTTATTCGCTATGAAGGCCCACGTGGCGGCCCGGGTATGCGTGAAATGCTCTCTACTACCGCGGCCCTTTATGGACAGGGTATGGGCGACAAGGTTGCCCTTATCACGGACGGGCGCTTTTCCGGCGCGACCCGCGGGTTCTGTGTTGGGCATGTTGGGCCTGAGGCGGCCGTTGGCGGTCCGATTGCGCTGGTTGAAGACGGCGACATGATTGCCCTCGATGCGGATGCCGGCACCATTGAGCTTGAGGTCAGCGAGGAAGATCTCGCGAAGAGGCGGTCAACTTGGGCTCCGAGAGCTCACGACTACCAATCTGGAGCGATTTGGAAGTATGCGCAGACGGTGGGAGACGCCAAAGATGGCGCTGTCACTCACCCCGGTGGCAAGGCCGAGACTCACGTTTACGCGGATATCTAGCAGCCTTATGGCTTTGCGCTGCTGGCTACCCTTGTGGGTAAGGTGTGGAAACTATTTACGGCCCGAGAAACGCTACGGTAGAATAACCTATGGTCAATGGCGGCTCTTCGGGTGGGCTAACTCCTAGCGCTTTGGCGTTTGTCGATCATTGGCGGGCTCTGCGGAACGGCAAACCAGTGCCGACTTCCCAGGACTTTCTCGATCAAGTTGATCCAGAATTTCAGCCGTTTGTCTCATTTAATGACGTCGAACAGTCTGGGCGTAATGTTGTCGCGTTGTTCGGAACAGGTCTTGTCGATCTTTGGAAGGTCGATCTGACGGGTAAACAGGTCAATGAGTTCGTCGACAACGAACGCGCCGACCGCCTTACCGTGGATATGCTGCGCTGTGCAGAGAAACCTTGCGGAATTTGGGAAGTTTCAACCTTTCGGACGACCTCTGGTCGGGTCATTGGCTGGGAAATGATCTCGCTACCGTTGGTCTTGGATGACCCTGACCGCATTCGCATAGCACGCTATCATAATGTTTTAGAGCCGACCGAGAAGGACGAGCTCATTCAAGACATTCTCAATTTTCAGCAAAAAGAGTGGGTGGACCTAGGGTTTGGCGAGCCCGACGCCAAACCGCTCATGAAGACGCCTTAGTTAGCGGGCCAGCACGGTTGCCGGTCGCCTTCGGCTTTAGATGCTCTCCACGTAATCAACCATGCGCCGCCGTTCCTTGGCATCAGGCAAGCGGCCAAGCCCAGCGCCCGCATTGTCGGCCATGTGGTGCGGTTTATTTGTTGCTGGGATGATGCAGGTCACAGCCGGGTGGGCGAGAATGAATTTTAAGTAGAACTGGCCCCAGCTGTCTGCGAATTCGGCAGCCCACTCGGGAATTTCCTTGCCTTCCGTTTGTCTAAACAGACGTCCGCGACCGAATGGCACGTTAATTAGGGTTGCGATGCCGCGCTCGGCCGCAAGGGGCAGGAGGCCGGCTTCGGCGCCACGTTCCTCGATGTTGTATTGGAATTGGACGAAATCGATCTTCTCCTGCTTCATCACAGGCAGTAGGGCATCCTGTGCGCCGGGGCGCCAATGAGTGATCCCCAAGTACCGGTATCGCCCGTCTTCCTGCCATTCTCGCATAGTGCTTAGCTTACGATCCGTATCGACCAGATTATGGACCTGAATGAGGTCGATGTTATCGCTGTGCAGAAGATCGAAGGAGGCGCTGAGTTCTTCTAGGCCGTCCGTTTCGCCCTCTTTTCGGACCTTGGTGGCCAAGAAAGCCTGATCGTTAACGCCTAAATCTTTGACTAAGTCACCTACCACGCCTTCTGAACCGCGGTAGGAAGGGGCGGTATCGATCAGCGTGCCGCCATTGTCTATCAGGGTCTGGATGACAGCTTTGCGCTGCTCCATGGCGGCTGTATCCGAGCGGTCGACAATAAATGAGCTGGAAGTGCCCAAACCAATGACCGGCAGTGGTTCTCCGGACGAGGGGATTGGGCGGGTCATTATGGTCGAAGCCGCAGTCGCGGGGCTAACGGAACCGAAGGACGTCGCTGCAGCGGCACTTGCCGATAGGGCGGTAAAAGAGCGGCGGGTCAGGGATGGGTGCGTCATTCTTCGCCTCTATTGTTGCAATCTGTATATATAACAATAGGTTATGATAATAACCTAATAAAATGCATCTATATTATTTAAAGCACACTATACGCTCAGCTCTCGTCCAACACGCACCATACCGGTGTGTGATCCGAAGCTTTCTCTTTGCCCCGTGGCCCTTTGTCGATCCCGGCTTCTTTCAGGCGGTCAGCGGCCTGCGGGGACAGCAACAAGTGGTCGATCAGCAGTCCGTTATCCTTTTGCCAGGCGCCACGCTGATAGTCCCAGTAGGAGTATTGGTGCGGTGCGTGGTTGAAGCTGCGGAAAGCGTCTGTCAGACCGAGGTTCTTGATCGCTTGAAAGCGCGCGCGTGATTCAGGCTGAACCAAAGCATCTTTGGCGAAGGCGGCGATATTGTAGACGTCGTCATCCGTGGGAATAACGTTGTAATCCCCGCCGAAAACGTAGGTTTCCTCCAACGCCAGACAGGCTTGGACGTGGGCATAGAGGCGGTCCATCCATCCCAGTTTGTATGGGAATTTCTCGGTATCGATCGGGTTGCCGTTGGGCAGGTAGATTGAAGCTACGCGGACCGATCCAAAAACCGTGCCTTCCATATAGCGCGCCTGCACGTCCTCGTCGTTACCGGGAAGGCCCGTTGAGACGTCCTCAATCGGGGATTTAGAGAGGATCGCGACGCCGTTATAGGTCTTTTGTCCGTGGGTCTCGACGTTGTAGCCGAGATCCACGAACTCAAGGCGGGGAAAGCCCTCATCGACGGTTTTGATTTCCTGAAGCAACACCACGTCCGGGGCAAATTCTTTGAGCCAGGCAAGGGCATTGGGCAGCCGAGCCTTGATAGAGTTCACATTCCAGGTGGCGATTTTAATCATAGGGTCCAGCGGCGCTATTTTAGTTGGTTTCTCGTCTTAACGCAGGCGTCCGCTCCGTGGAAGCGGCAAGACGTTGTAATTCTGCAACAAGGGAAACAAAACTACTGTAGATCAGGCGCAATCGGGGGATTGTTAGTTTCATTTGCTCACTTTTCCGTGAACACTGCGCGATCAATTTTGGGGAGAATACTAAAATGCGCAATGCGCCAGCAAAATCCTTGCTTTTCGGCTTAGCGGCACTCGTCGCTTTAGCTTTTGGGCCAAGAGTCGTCACACCGGCTGTTGCTCAACAGATTACTCTTGAAGAAATCGTCGTTACTGCGCGTCAACGCTCTGAAAGTTTGCAGGAAATTCCGCTGGCGATCACGGCCTTCTCAGCCGATGACATCAATGCCGCTGGCTTCCAAGACTTCGGTGACCTGGCGCAGCAAACGGCTGGTCTTTCTTTCGAAACCCGCATGGCGGGCGTTCGCGCAGGTCGTATTGACTCCCTGATCCGCATTCGTGGGGTTACCGGTGCCGGCGGCACCTTCGACCACGTTGCCCCAACATCATTGTTCGTTGATGGCATTTTCATGCTGGGCAATTCGAACGTTATTGGTCTTGGCGACCTGGAACGGGTTGAGGTCATCAAAGGTCCGCAATCAGCGTTCTTTGGCCGCAACACATTTGCTGGTGCGATCAACTACATCACCAAGAACCCAAGCCTAGAAGAATTCGAAAATCGGATCACAGCCTCGGCTGGCACTTATGACAACTTTGACGTCAATGCGTCGTTCAATGGTCCGCTCATTGAAGGCAAATTGGGCTTTTCCCTTAACGCCCGCCTCTACAGTAAGGGCGGTGAGTGGACCGCAACAGATGGCGGTAAACTTGGTGATGAGTCATCCAAGACCATCTCAGGTGTGCTCTATGGTGAGCCAACTGAAACATCATCCTTCAAGCTGCGTGTTATGTACCAAAAAGATGATGACGGTCCTGCAGTAGCACCGTTCATTGGTACGGCTACCTTGGATGCCGCGAACTCCTGCGCAGGCCAATCTTTTGATCGCCTGGGTCCTGATGGCAGCGCCATTACTATAACTCCGGCCCAAAACGGCCTCGCCCCATACTTCTGTGGTGACGTACCTAAATTCGGTAGCGCGTTTGGACCAAGCTTTTCTAGCGAAACGTCACTCTTCCCGCAGTCATTTGCGCAAGAAGGCCGTGCCGGCTTTATCGCCAGTCCTTTTCAGTTGTTGATCGGCCCGCAGCCTAACCTTCTGACAGAAGCCCTGTTGGACGTTACCTTTATCGACAAGGTGCCGACATTGGATGGCTTTGGCATGGAGCGTTACCAGAAGCGTGTTGGCTTCAATGGCGATGTTGAACTTCCTGGTGACCATATCTTAACGGTCATCGCCGGCTGGAACGAGTCAGGCGTCAACTTCCTACGTGATTATGACCGCTTAGATGAATCAGGCTGGTACTCGGTCGATCCGAAATACGGTGAAGATTATAGCTTTGAAGCTCGGATCAATTCATCGGAAGATCAACGTTTCCGTTATATCGCTGGTGTTACCTATTACGACCAAACCTTCATCACAAGTGGGGCCGGTGGCCTGCTTGTCGCTAACTGTACGGCACCGTTGCTATCAGGTGCCTGTGCGACAAATGGTCCGGGTGTGTTCACCTTGCCGGCGACCAGCGGTAACGAAGCCAAAGTCTGGGCTGTTTATGGTTCTCTTTCCTACGACCTTACAGACGAGATCACACTTGATGTTGAAGCTCGCTACTCTGAAGACGAGCGGACAGTGACAGCATCTGGCTTCTTGCTGACGGAAACCTACAAAGAAATCACACCGCGCGTGATTTTGAGCTATCAACCTTCGGATGACATCAACCTGTATGCCCAGTTCTCTAAGGGTATTCTTCCAGGTGTCACCAACGGTCTTGTGGCCACATGTAGCCCCGATGAGTTCCTCGTTCCGTATATTTCTCAAATTACGGGACTGCCTTCTACGGCGTCTGAGTGTGATCAGTTTGCGTCACAAACGCCGGGCGGTGAACTCCTTGCATCTACGCCAACTCAAACGCTGACGTCATATGAGTTGGGCTGGAAACAAGTTCTGATGGAAGGCCGTGCGCGCTTTAATGCATCGGCTTACTATTATGAATGGGCCAACGTGCCGTTCGGTTTGACCGTCAGCTTCTTCCGTGATGATGAAGACCCAGCACTGCGGGATGGCATTCCTAACTCGTTTGCCAACTCACTGGGTATTCAGGTTTCCGGTAGTCAAGAGCTCTATGGTCTTGAAATGGAAACTGGCTATGCCATCTCTGAAAACTGGGATGTCCAGTTCAATTTCAGCTGGCAGCAAAACAAGTGGACCGACTTTGCAAGCCGTTCGACCATTCAGTCGACCGGTCTTGAAAACCTAACGGACCTTGAAGCCACACGTTATCCGGAATGGCAGGGCAACCTGTCCACGACCTATACGGATACACTCAATGCTGATTGGGATTGGTTCGCTCGCGCTGACTTCATTTACTCAGGCGAATACTGGGCCGACAACGCAAACCTAATCCGTGGCCCCGATTACTTCCTCACTCACGTGAGGGCTGGTGTCGTCAAAGAAGACTTCCGTCTCGAATTCTACGTACGTAACCTGTTCGATACGAAGGCTTGGCTTGGTGCTACACGGGCTATCGACTTTGTCTATGATGCGGGGAACTTCAACTTCACCCGTTTCCAAGGCATTGCTGTGAACCCACAGCAAAAGCGTCAGTTCGGTCTGCGTACGACGATCGACTTCTAAGGATCCTGTCACAGGGGAGGGGATCCCTGCGGGCCCGAGGCTTTTAGTCTCGGGCCCGTTTCTTTTTCTGGCACCTCTTTGCTGCACATTGAGCACCGGCTACCATTGCGCTTATGCGCAGATACTTTTTAATTCTCAGTATCCTTTTCGTAAGTCCAGCGGCCTTGGCGCAGAGCGACCTGTGTCCGCCGTATACCAATTCAGTACGTCTCAAATTTGAGACCAAGCTGGTTCAACCGACCTACAACACAGACATCTCCATTCAAGATGTGCGCCAGCTGTACACCGTGCGTGGACAGCGGATTAGCCGGGCCCACGCCAATGCCATCGGCCTGACTTACGCTGAAGTCTCGTTGAACTTATCGGCGGCTACTAGGTCTGTGCCCCGCCAACGTGGCGGCTATTGCGTCTACCTTGAAGAAGTCCGTGCAGAATTTGGCTTTGACCGGGTTGATGTCTATGTCGGGCGTGAGTACCGGCGTGGCACGTGCGAGTACCGCACGATCCTCGATCATGAAAATGAGCATGTGGCGATCAACAACTCTGTTGTCCGGGGATACGGTCCTCGGTTGCGTCAGTCGATAGCGCGCGAGCTAGGGCGGCTTCGGCCGCTCTTTACAACGACCGTGAACACCGGGGCGAGGCAGACTGTCGCAGACTTGCAGCAACGTATTCAGCCGATGATGGACGCGTTTCAACAGGAGCAAAGGCGTCGCAATGCGGCGATCGATACCGACACGAACTACGGTGCGTTACAGGAGCTGTGTTTGGATTGGGATCGCTACAGGTAGCGAGCTCAAAGGGAGAAGGATGTTCCGCAGCCGCAGGTGGAACTGGCGTTGGGGTTATTGATTCGAAATGAGGACGCCATCAGGTCGTCGACATAATCGATTTCCGATCCGCCGAGCAGGTCCAGCGACATATCGTCGATGACCAGCTTTACCCCATGAAATTCGAAAACCTTGTCGTCCCCAGTGCTTTCGGCATCCAAGCTAAAGCCATAGGAAAAGCCCGAGCAGCCGCCACCGGAAACACTGAGCCGCAGCATCAGGCTGTCATCACCTTCCTCGGTGATCAGGCTGGTGACCTTCGCCGCTGCCCGTTCAGACAGCGATACAGCGGGTGTTGGGCTTAGATTATTCATCGTCGATCCAGGCTCTGAGACCAGTTGATCCAAAGTAAATGTAATCTAAGTCTCTTGGCGCCAATCTTCAAGGAACCCGGCAGATTGCTTGATAAAGCGCCCTCCGGTAGGTTCCGGCCATGACCGCTACTCTTTCCTCCGCGAAGGGCTGTTTGGCCCCGATTGCCGCCAATCCGACCAAGTCGAGAGGGCGGTTGCATCCCGAGCCGGAAGCAGAAACCCGGTCGGCTTTCCAACGAGATCGAGACCGGATTATTCACTCAAGTGCCTTTCGGCGGCTCAAGTACAAGACCCAGGTGTTCGTCTATCACGAGGGCGATAATTACCGAACACGGCTCACCCATAGCCTCGAGGTGGCACAGATTGCACGCTCGGTTAGCCGGTTCATGGGGCTCAACGAGGACTTGGCTGAGACATTAGCGTTAGCCCATGACCTCGGCCACACGTGCTTTGGCCACGCTGGCGAGGACGCGCTGCAAGAGTGCATGGCACCCTACAATGGGTTTGATCATAACGCCCAAGCGCTGCGTATTCTGACCAAGCTGGAACATCGCTATCCCGGCTTTGACGGCCTCAACCTCACTTGGGAAACCCTTGAGGGGCTGGTGAAACACAATGGGCCGCTACAGGGACCCGATGTGGTTGATGCTATTCCGTTAGCGGTTATCGAGTATGTCGCCGAGCATGACCTCGAGCCTGATACGCGTGCCTCTGCAGAGGCGCAGGTCGCTGCCGTTGCCGACGATATTGCTTACAACGCTCATGATATTGACGACGGGCTCAATGCGGCGCTGTTTTCCCTGGATGATCTCAAAGATGTTCCCTTGGTCGGACCGATCGTTTCCGATGTGGAACGTGACTTTCCAGAATTAGAAGTTTCGCGCCGGGTCCACGAAATCGTGCGCCGCCTGATCGGCGTCATGGTCAACGACGTCTTTCTTGAGTCAGGACGGCGGATGGCCGAGCTGGCGCCGGCTAGTTTGGCTGAGGTTCATGGCCTCAGTACCGCATTGGTCGATTTCTCTGGTGATATGGCGGAGAACGATAAAGCCTTGAAGGGATTTCTTTTTCCCAATATGTACCGGCACGACCGCGTAACCCGTATGACCGAGCAAGCCCACCAGGTTGTTCACGATCTCTTTGCGTTGCTTCATCGCGAGCCGGAGCAATTGCCGAGTGGCTGGCATGGACAGATCGACGGACCAGGGGGCATAAAAACGGCGCGGCGCGTGGCAGACTATATCGCGGGTATGACCGACCGGTTTGCCCTTGCAGAACACACTCGCTTATTTGGGCCCGGCTTATCGCCATGAACGTTTTTACTACCATAAGAAACCGGGTCGTCGAGGCCATTGAAGCTGAGGTTGAGGCTGGCGGGTTGCCTACGGGCCTTAAGCTCGATGCAATAACTGCTGAGCCACCGCGTGATGCCGCCCATGGGGATATCTCGACCAATGCGGCGATGGTTCTAGCCAAGCCGGCGCAAATGAAGCCCCGCGATGTGGCTGACAAGATTGTCGCGCGCCTATCAGATGCCGACGGTATTGTATCTGCCGATATCGCTGGCCCAGGGTTTATCAACCTGCGGCTTGAACCATCTATCTGGCAGGCCGTTGTCTCGGATGTCCTGGCAGTGGGCATTGCTTACGGCAGCAGTGACCTTGGGCAGGACGCACCGGTCAACGTGGAATATGTTTCGGCTAACCCAACGGGACCGCTGCATGTTGGCCATGCCAGAGGGGCTGTGTTTGGAGATGCCTTGGCCGCGTTGCTGGCTAAAGCGGGATACGCGGTCACCAAGGAATTTTACGTTAACGATGCCGGGGCCCAGGTCGACTCTCTGTCGCGGGCTTTGCATTTTCGATATTTGGAAGCCCTTGGCAAAAAGAGTGCCGGTGATTTCGCCGCCGCCGCTGAGGCCGGCGAAGTGGAGTATGCCGGCGAGTATCTCAAGGATGCGGCTGCCGCGCTGGTCGATCAAGACGGGGACACGTGGGTCGATGCCCAAGCCGAAGACTGGCTGATTCCGCTGCGCCAATTTGCCATTGAGTCGATGATGGATATGATCCGCGATGACCTCGCCGCGCTTGGGATCGCTCAAGATGTCTTTACGTCGGAGCGTGCGTTGGTCGACGCTGGCCAAGTGGATCGCGCAATCGCTGACCTAGAGAAAGAGGGCTTGGTTTATACCGGCGTCCTTGAACCCCCAAAGGGTAAGAAGCCCGACGATTGGGAACCGCGGCCGCAGTTGCTTTTCAAGGCCAGCGAATTTGGCGACGATATTGACCGGCCGTTCAAAAAATCCGACGGATCGTGGACCTACTTCGCGTCCGATGTCGCGTATCATCGCGACAAATTTGATCGCGGTTTCGCGGAAATGATCGATGTTTGGGGCGCGGACCACGGCGGCTATGTCAAGCGCATGCAGGCAGGCGTGAAAGCTCTATCGGCGGACAAAGGTTCGCTGGAAGTTAAGATATGCCAGCTGGTCAAGCTATTCGACAACGGTGAGCCAGTTCGTATGTCAAAGCGGGCAGGGACGTTTGTAACGCTGCGCGATCTGATCGACGCGGTTGGCAAGGATGTCGTGCGCTTTATCATGCTAACCCGTAAGAACGACGCACCGCTTGATTTTGATTTCGCCAAGGTGACCGAGAAGTCGCGCGACAATCCTGTGTTCTACGTCCAATACGCCCACGCTCGGATTCATTCTGTATTCCGCCATGCGGCAGACGTGCTTTCTGAGCAAGACTTATCAGACGCTGCGCTCGGAGGGGCCGACCTCTCCCTGTGTTCAGATACTGATGAGCTAGCCATCATGCGATCTGTCGCGTCGTGGCCACGGACCGTGGATGCGGCCGCGTTGGCCCACGAACCGCATCGCATCGCGTTCTATCTCTATGATTTGGCGGCTCAGCTTCACGCCTTGTGGAATCGGGGCAATGACGATGCAGAAATGCGCTTCCTATTGCCGGATCAGCCTGACCGATCATTGGCACGTCTCGCGCTTGTCCGGTCGGTTGCGGTGGTGATAGCGTCAGGTTTGGATGTGTTTGGCGTTGAGCCAGTAAAGGAGATGCGATGACGTCCCATCGGGAGCATTTCTTAAGACAGCCGTTAGGCCAGAGTGACGGAAAAGACGATGGCAGTGGATCGTTCACCGATCCGGTGTTCGACGATGAATATTACGGCCGTGATCAAGCCGGTGGCCGAGGCCGAACGATCGGACTGATTGTGGGTGTTGTGGCCGGTGCCGTCATTGCCGGTATTGCCGCTTGGACTGTCTTTGGTCCAGGCAGCGGACTAGAGGGCGGACGGACGCCGCTCATCGTCGCTGAACCGGAGCCGTACAAAGTCAGGCCAAAAGATCCCGGCGGGATGCAGGTCGAGAACCAAGACAAATTGGTTTACGAGCGTGTTGGGGGTGCGACCTCCGCACCAGGCGCCGAGAACATTCTGCCGCCACCGGAAGCTCCGAAGGCTCCAGCACCGGCTGCTGTTGCGGCCGTGCCGACACCAGCCCCAGTTTCGGAACCAGTTCCAGAATCAGCTCCGGCACCAGTTCCTGTCGTTGATCCCTCGCCAAAGTCGGCTCCCACTCCTGCCGTCGTGGCGCCCGACCCTGAAGTGGCACCAGCGCCTCTCGTGGCTCCAGCCCCCGTCGTGGTTGAGACGCCACAGCCTGCTCCTGTGGCGGCGCCCTCAGCACCAGAAACACCAGAGCCAACCCTGGAAGATATGGTTGCCGCTCTTTCAGGCGACTATCTGATCCAGATCGCAGCGTTGCGTTCCCAGGAGGCGGCGGAAGGAGAGTGGCAGCGGATAAGTTCGCGCCACTCCAATCTGCTTGGCGCCTATCGCGAAAAAATTGTGCGGGTTGATCTCGGAGAGCGCGGTATTTTCTTCCGCTTGCGAGCTGGCCCATTGAAAGACCGTGGGGCGGCAGAAGACCTATGTGAAGCTTTGGCTGCTGAGAACGTGGGGTGCCTCGTTGTCCGCAACGAATAGTGCTTCAAGCCGACCCAGTGCTGTCATATTCGGCTGCTCGGGTTTAACCCTGACGGATGCTGAGCGGGCCTTCTTCAAGACCTGCGACCCCCTTGGCTTTATTCTATTTGCCAGAAACGTCGACACGCCAGAGCAGGTGCGGGTGCTTGTGTCGGATCTTCGAGCCAGTGTTGGACGAAATGCACCGGTTCTGATTGACCAGGAGGGCGGCCGGGTACAACGACTGCGGCCTCCGCATTGGCGATCAGCGCCGCCGCTGCGTCAGTTTGGAGATCTTTATGTCCGCGATCCTGACCGAGCGATAAAGGCCCTTCGTATCAATATGCAGGCCATTGGCGTTGAACTGGCTGATTTGGGGGTCGACGTAGACTGTGCGCCTTGTCTAGACGTGCCTGTACCTGGTGCCCATGACGTCATTGGCAACCGCGCATTGTCAGAAGACCCAGAAGTTGTTTCTGCACTGGCGGCGGCGGCCTGTGAAGGTCTAATGGATGCGGGTGTAGTACCGGTAATTAAGCACCTGCCAGGCCATGGTCGGGCAGGGGTGGATAGCCACGAAGAGTTGCCGGTTGTTGATGCCTCTGGAGAGGCGCTTTCCAGCAGTGACCTGGTGCCGTTCCAGGGTGTGGCTCAGCTGCCGGTTGCCGCTATGACGGCGCATGTGGTCTACGACGCCTATGATCGGGAGCAGACGGCAACCCTATCGAAGACTGTCATTGCTGACATCATTCGGACCCGTATTGGCTTTGACGGCCTATTGATGAGCGATGATCTGGGGATGAAAGCGCTTAACGGGTCCTTTGAGGAGCTTACGGTCGGCTGTTTAGAGGCCGGGTGTGACGTCGCCCTGCACTGTAGCGGTGTGTTGCCTGAGATGGAGCAGGTCGCTACCGGTACCACCACGCTGTCCGACCATGCATATCAAGCTATGAAAACCTTGGGCGCGTACCGTGGTGCACCGCGCATACAAATCGACAGGACGGCGGCGTCTTTTGAGGTGGCTTCTCTCCTCGATGTTGCGGCATAAGCAGTCACACTATGCTTTATACCGCTTCAACCTGGGTAATCCCTGCGCTTTTGGCTATCACGCTTCATGAGGCGGCGCATGGTTATGCGGCGATGTATTTTGGCGACCCAACCGCCAAAGAGCAGGGCCGGGTGTCGCTCAATCCGTTCCGGCATGTCGACCCAGTGGGCACATTTATTCTGCCTGCTATCCTAATTCTATCGCGTGCGCCCTTCGTTTTTGGTTGGGCTAAGCCGGTACCGGTGGACTTTGGGCGCTTGCGCAATCCCAAGAGAGATATGGTGTGGGTCGCGGCGGCTGGCCCGGCGGTCAATCTGTTCTTGGCGCTGCTATCGGCACGACTCATTTATCTGGTCCCAGAGCTCTCCGCAGGCACTGCAGAATGGGCCTTCGATACATTGAGAAATAGCTTATTTCTCAATGTGATACTGTTTGTTTTTAACCTGATTCCTCTGCCACCTTTAGACGGTGGGCGAATAGCGGTTGGACTCCTCCCAATTGCCGCTGCACGACGCTTGGCGCGGCTTGAAAAATACGGCATGGTCCTGATTATCGGTATCCTCATTGGTCTACCCTGGTTGGGGTCTCTGATTGATGTACCGATCCGGCCCTTCGCTTGGGTGATCTTGCCTGTTGTCGATGCCGTGATCACTGCAATCGCCTACCTGGCCGGATTGATCTATGGGAGATCGCCCAAATCATGGACGAACGTCCACCATTTCAAGAAGACGAATCGGCGCAGCGGCCCGATGCCGCTGTTGTCTCGTCTGACCTTGTTCTGAACCTCGGCAGCTTTGAAGGGCCTATTGACGTCCTGCTGACGCTTGCCCGGGACCAGAAGGTTGATCTCATTCACATCTCTATTCTCGACCTAGCCGAGCAGTACTTGGTGTTCGTCGAAGCGGCGCGCTCCCAGTATCTCGAACTGGCGGCTGATTATCTCGTGATGGCGGCGTGGCTGGCCTATCTGAAATCGAAAATATTGTTGCCGCGGGAGGACGAAGAAGAACCATCGGCGTCCGAAATGGCTGATGCGCTTCGGTGGCAGCTCCTACGTCTCCAATCCATGCAGGATGCGGGCAAAAAACTGATCGATTTACCGCGGAAAGGGCAGGCTTTCTTTACCCGCGGTGATCCCGAAGGGCTGCCAACGTCCTATACTTCAGTCTACGATATTTCGCTCTATGACTTGCTTCGGGGCTATGCCCGCTGCCGACAAGAAGGAGCGCCTACAGCCCTTGAAATCGAACCCATCGACCTGTACTCCATCGACGACGCAATCGAGCGTCTGCGGGATATTCTCCCCAACGTCCCCGACTGGACCACCATGATGTCTTTCCTGCCCCAGGAGCATCTATCGCCCTTCAAGCGCCGGTCAGCCATCAGTACGACCTTGCTGGCTGTTCTTGAACTGGTAAGGCAGGGCAAGGCGGACATTCGGCAGGACGGCGGAGCGTTTTCGCCAATTTATCTAAAGCCGGCCAACCGGCCTGAGTCTGTGGAGTCTTCATGACCGTTTCCGATGCTGCGAGTGAGTCCAGCGTAGTAGAACTTGTTGCCGACAATGACGAAGCCGATGCGGTCGCGATCGAAGAAGATTTGCGCCTTGTCGAAGCCCTGCTGTTTGCATCAGCAAGCGCGGTGACCGAGAAGGTGATTGCAGAGCGTCTGGGCGAAGGTGTCGACATCCCGAGCCTGCTTGGCAGACTCAAGGAGTTGTACAAAGGCAGAGGCGTCGAGCTAACCCGTGCCGGAAACCGGTGGTTTTTCCGTACCGCACCAGATCTGGGTGACCGCCTAAAACTGGAAAAGATGGTTCCGAGAAAGCTCTCACGGGCCGGGACAGAAACGCTGGCCATCATTGCGTACCACCAGCCAGTGACGCGTGCCGAAATTGAAGAAATCCGCGGTGTTGTGATTAGCAGGGGTACGATCGACATCCTCTTGGAAGAGGGATGGATCAAACCCAGAGGACGGCGCCACACCCCTGGCCGCCCGATGACCTGGGGAACCTCTGACGCTTTTCTGGATCATTTTGGCTTGGAATCACTTAACGACCTCCCAGGCATTGAAGAGTTAAAGGCCGCCGGATTGCTAGATAGCCGGCAAGGCCTGGCGGCATACAACGCGCGTGCTGAGCAAGGTGAAACGCTTCTGTTTGATACGGATGAATCAGATGAAGCGCTTGATCCGCTTGAGGATGGCGACGAGCCTACCGCGGAAGAAGCGCCGGCTGAGACGTTCTCGGATGAGAGTGATTCTGCGAATGATCAGTCAAAATCTGACGAAGAGTTAGTCCAAGAAGATGCCTCTGACGGTGATGAAGCTGAGGAAGAGGTTTAATTACACTCGTTCCTACAATGGTTTTCCGGTCCGCTTTCGCTTGCGATTGACTGATTTGGGCCCTAAGTACTGGCTCTAGGAAAGGCTTTGCCTTAGGCGCCATTGCGGGAATTCCTGATTTCTGCGATGATTAGCCGATAAATTGCGCGAAAAAGCATGGAGAATCAAAGACATGGGAACGCTGAGTATCTGGCACTGGGTTGTTGTCCTGGTCGTAGTTCTGCTGTTGTTTGGCAAAGGAAAAATTCCTGCGCTGATGGGTGATGTCGCCAAAGGCGTCAAAGCCTTCAAATCTGGCCTTAAGGACGATGAACCTGATACGGCCGAAGCAGCCAAGGCAATCGACGAAGACGCGGCCGGTGATACCACCATGGCCAAGGAAAAAGACGAAGCGTCGTCGCGCGCCTAGCACTGAAACCTTTGGACTGACCGCGCGTTCGGATTCCGGATTATGCGGAGCATAAGGTAGGAACCCGGTGTTCGATATGGGCTGGTGGGAAATCTCTATTGTTGGCTTGATGATGATCCTTGTGCTTGGGCCCAAGGAACTGCCCCAGGCTATGCGCACGATTGCCCGTTTCATGCGTAAGGCGAAACGTCTCGCAGGAGAGTTTCAGGGTCATATGGACGATCTGGTCCGCGAGGCGGACCTCGACGACGTGAAGAGAACGGTATCGTCGATTCAAAATAAAGATGTTGGTTCGATGATTGGGCAAGCTGTTGACCCAACAGGTGAACTCACCAGAGACATCGACACGGCCCTCGCTGACGCGCGCCAAGAGGTTCAGGACATCAAGTCAGCAGCAGGGCCGAGCCCGACAGCGACCGGCGTAACCACACCGCCAAAAATTGCGCCAAAACCGGAAATGCCCGAGCCGAACGCTGAACTTACTAAGGCGGAGGCTGCGAAACCGCAGGTCGAGCCGCAATCGCCCAAGGCGGAGCCGCAATCGCCCAAGGCGGAGCCGCAAACACCCAAGGCAGAACCGGTTCAAGAAAACCCAGCCGCTGCTGGTAACGCGTAAGACGGATGGCCGAGGATCCAGACTCCCATACGATGCCGCTGCTCGATCACTTGATGGAGCTGCGGACGCGTCTGGTTTGGACAATTCTCGCGTTTCTTATTGCGTTCTTTGCCTGCTTCTATGTCGCCCAGCCGATATATGATTTTCTGGTTACGCCCCTGGCCAACATCATGGAGGAGGTCGGTGGCACAAATCGCATGATTTACACCGCCCTGACTGAAGCCTTTTTTACCCAAATTAAAGTTGGCTTCTTCGCTGCAGCGTTCATCAGCTTCCCAATCATTGCCAGTCAGCTGTGGTTATTTATCGCTCCTGGTTTGTACAAGCATGAAAAGGGCGCACTCGCGCCTTTCCTCGTGGCGAGCCCGGTCTTGTTTATTGCGGGGGCCTCGTTCGTCTACTACGTCATTATGCCGATGGCATGGCGGTTCCTGCTGCAGTTTCAGACTGGCGCAGATGAAAGCGTATTGCCCATCGAACTAGAGGCTCGGGTCGGTGAGTACTTAGGCTTGGTGATGAAGTTGATCTTGGCGTTTGGGATCAGTTTTCAGTTGCCGGTTTTGCTCGTTCTACTGGCGCGGGTGGGCATCGTCTCTGCCGATGGGCTGGCGGAACGCCGGAAGTACGCCATCGTCGGGGTTTTTGTTTTCGCGGCAATCGTGACACCGCCTGATGTCATCAGCCAGATCGGCTTAGCCATTCCTATGATGCTGCTCTATGAGATCAGCATCTACGCCTGCCGCATTATCGAGCGAAAACGGGAAGAGGCCTGGGCTGAGGATGCTGAGGATGATGGTTTCGAAGACACGGATTTCAATGATACCTAGCGGATTGGGTTAGGGATCCCGGTGGACGCTTGGGCCGTCCTTCCGTATAAACCGCTACGAACGTGATTTACCTCGAGCGGCGCGATTTTCAATGCATGACCTCAAATGGATTAGAGAGAACCCGGACGCATTTGATGCCGGTCTAGGCCGCCGTGGGCTTGAGGCGCAGTCTGCAGCCGTGCTTGATTTGGATGCGCGCAACCGCGGCGCACTAACGAAGCTGCAAACGCTGCAAGCGGAGCGCAATGAAACCTCCAAAAAGATTGGCCAGGTCAAGAAAGAGGGTGGGGACGCCGCCGACCTTATGGCATCTGTTGCCGCCATGAAGGATGAAATGGCCGCTCTCGAAGGCGAGCAAAAGGCAGTTTCAGAACAAATCCGGACGCTTTTGTTGGGGATACCCAATTTGCCTCACAGCGATGTGCCCGACGGTTTATCCGAAGACGACAACGTTGAGCTGCGACGGGTAGGGGAACCTCAGGCCCGAACCTATGACGTCAAAGATCACATCACGCTTGGCGAAGGCCTTGGCGGCATGAACTTTGAGGCGGCAGCAAAAATATCCGGTGCGCGGTTCACGGTGTTGACCGGTCCGCTGGCACGGCTTGAGCGGTCCATTGCTCAATTCATGTTGGATACCCATACCCAGGAGAACGGGTATACCGAGGTTAACCCGCCCGTTCTGGTCAAGGACAATGCCCTGTTGGGCACCGGCCAGTTGCCCAAGTTCGCGGACGATCAGTACAAAACACAGGACGATCTGTGGTTAATCCCCACCGCTGAAGTTTCTCTAACCAACTTGGTCGCGGACACCATACTCAACGCATCTGACCTTCCCATTCGCTTTACGGCTTTTACGCCTTGTTTTCGAAGAGAGGCGGGCGCCGCCGGCAAGGATACCCGCGGCATGATCCGTCAGCATCAATTCGAGAAAGTCGAGATGGTTTCGATCGTTGCGCCGGATCAATCAGCCGACGAACTAGATCGAATGACCGCTTGTGCCGAGGGCATACTTCAGAAGCTAGAGCTGCCGTACCGAGTGATGGCTTTATCCACTGGTGATATGGGGTTCAGCGCCCATCGTACTTACGATCTTGAAGTGTGGTTGCCGGGGCAGGACCTGTACCGAGAAATTTCAAGCTGCTCCAACTGCCAGGACTTTCAAGCCCTTCGCATGGGCGCGAGGTACAAACCTGAAGAAGGCGCGAAGGGAACAACTCCAGTGCATACTCTGAATGGCTCTGGCTTGGCGGTTGGGCGCACACTGGTAGCCGTCCTTGAAAATTACCAGCAAGAGGATGGCAGTGTTGTGGTGCCTGAAGTTCTCAAGCCTTACATGGGCGGGATTGAGACTATCTCTCCCGCTGCGAATTAATCGCCACAATGTTCAAACCTGTCGACGATTTATCCGGTTGTCGCATTCTTATTTCCAATGACGATGGCATCAACGCACCCGGTTTGGATGTGCTTGAGAAAATCGCAAGGACCCTCAGTGATGACGTGTGGGTGGTTGCACCGTCGCACGAACAAAGTGGAGCGGGACACTCCCTCACGCTGCACCATCCTTTGCGCCCCACGCAACTCGGAGAGAAGCGCTTCATGGTTGATGGCACGCCAACCGATTGCGTTCTGGTGGCCGGTCAGCACCTGATGGCCGACCGCGCCCCTGATTTGGTCCTTTCAGGCATCAATATGGGCGCCAATCTGGGTGAAGATGTCCACTACTCAGGCACCGTCGCTGCCGCGCTGGAGGCGACCTTGCAAGATATCCCGGCGATCGCGTTCAGTCAGTTGATGAGTGGCAGCCCGCGTTGGGATACCGCAGAGCACTACGCAGCCGATCTAATCCGTTCAGTTTGTAAATCAGGATGGGGCCGTAATACTCTGATTAATATAAATTTTCCGGACCTTCCAGTATCTGAGGTCATGGGGGTTAAGCTCGCGCGTCAGGGTAAACATAAATTGGGCGATGATCTTGTTGTCCGCGAAGACCCGCGCGGCAAACCATACATCTGGATCGGCGCGCCTCGCATTTCAGACACTCAGGACGAAGGCACGGACCTCAATGTGACGGCGGCTGGATATGTCTCGGTGACGCCGCTGTGCGTCGATCTTACGGATCATGACGCCTTAACCGAGCTGAAGCAGGTCCTAGAATGACTCAGGACTCTCGACGCATCAGATTAATTATGGATCTCCGGAACTCCGGCGTTACTGAAACAGCTGTCTTGTCGGCTATGGAACGGATACCGCGCGAGAATTTCGTCGAAGAGTCTTTCCTAGATCAAGCCTGGGCCAACCGAGCCCTGCCCATTTCCTGCGGTCAGACAATCAGTCAGCCGCTGGTTGTTGGCCTCATGACTCAGGCTTTGGAACTGACAGACCGGCACAGAGTTCTCGAAATCGGCACCGGGTCTGGCTATCAGGCCGCCATTTTGTCGCGCCTTTGCCGCCGGCTCTATACGATTGAGCGGCATAGCGACCTTCTGGCTATAGCGGAAAGTCGCTTTACCGCCATGTCACTGCATAACATTACGACACAGGCGGGTGATGGTTGGAAAGGCTGGCCGCGCCAGGCACCGTTCGACCGCATCCTCGTTACAGCGGCTGCGCCCGTTGTGCCGCAAGACCTGGTTGCCCAGCTTTCGGAGGAGGGTGGCATAATGGTGTTGCCGGTTGGCGATGCGTCGTCGCCTGACCAGATGGTTGTTCGGGTCACCAAAACCGGTGCTCAGCTGAATTCTGAGCAACTCTTTCCAGTTCGCTTCGTCCCGTTGGTTGAAGGAGCGGCGGACGACGGTGGGACTTGAGTATGGTGCCCAGCCATTTTTGTGCTGTGAGAGGCACGGTTTCCAGCGTTTTCCTGTTCTTCTTGCGGAATAGGTGATCGGTTCGTATCGTTCGCCGCTATGAACGCTGCTCACCTCAAATATCTTCTGTGTCTAGCCGCGTTGGTGGCGATATCGGCGTGCGCTCCCAGCTTTAACCCTCCGCCCGGTTATCGCGGCGGCTATTTATCGGGCGATATCCCACAGACGGTAACGGTCCAGCGCGGCGACAGTGTTTACCTTATAGCCCGACGCTTTAACGTGCCGATGAAGGCCATTATCGAGACCAACAGGCTTAGTCCGCCTTATATTTTGTATCCTGGCCAAGTTCTTAAACTCGACGCCCCCGCGATACACGTCGTCAAGCGTGGTGACAGCCTGTACGCGATTTCACGTCGCTACGGGGTCGATATGCGAGCCTTGGCGCAAAAGAACGCCCTGCCGCCGCCTTACACGATTTACCCCGGACAACAGTTGCGTGTACCTGGCGCGTTCGCCTCGGCCGCCAATAGTCGTTCAGCCGTTCCACCACCGCGAACGAGACAGCCTTCACAGCCCAAGCGGGGGCCTTCGACCGCGGCGCCGGTTGCGTCGACACCGCCGCCAATCGCGCCGCCGGCGCCACCCGCTCGGGCCGGTAGTCGGTTTGTGTGGCCGATCGAAGGAAAAATCCTGGCCAAGTACGGTCCATCGGGCAAAGGCTTGCATAACGACGGGATCAATATTGCGGTTTCAAAAGGGGCTTCTGTAAAGGCGGCAGAGAATGGTGTGGTTGCCTACTCAGGGAACGAGCTTCAAGGGTTCGGCAATCTTTTGCTGGTGAAACATGCTGATGGTTGGATGACGGCGTATGCCCACAATGAAGAGCTGTTGGTGAAACGGGGTGAGCAGGTCAAACGAGGGCAGATAATCTCGAAAGCGGGTAGTTCGGGCAATGTGAGGACATCCCAGCTGCATTTTGAACTTAGGCGCGGCACAAAAGCAGTAGATCCGTTGAAATACTTGGCGTCACAGCGAAGTTAACTCGTTCGCGGTTTAACCGGGCCGTCATCGTTTGACCTGACTTCCGGCCTGATTAGTGGCACATTTACGTCATGAGATTTGCCTGGGAGGAGCACGCGATGACCGATGACACCAAGCGTTCCATTTTAAACTCGCCCCTTACCAAACGAACATTTTTAACGGGTTCCGTCGCTTCATTGGCCTTAAGCGCGCATACGTTTAGCATTCGCCAGGCCATCGCGCAGACGGCTGAATGGGACCTCATTGTGGTTGGCGGTGGAACGGCCGGAATGCCGGCGGCCCTATTTGCCGCTGAACGCGGTGCCCATGTTCTGGTAATCGACAAAGCGCCACAACTCGGCGGCACGATGGACCGATCTTCTGGGCAGGTCGCCGCGGCTGGGACGGTGTGGCAAAAAGAACTGGGGATCGAAGACTCTCCTGATGCTCACTATGACGACGTCATGCGGATCAATCGCAACACATCTGATCCCTTACTCACACGCCTTTTGGTCGACAATGCGGCTGATACGCTGAACTGGTTTGCTGCTCGTGGCTTCACGGTGATGGACAACCATCCGGTTTTGGGCGGTGGACATGAGCCATTCACTACTCGGCGCTATCAGTGGAGCCCGGACCGTGCCAAAGCCTTCCAGAACATCATGGAACCAATACTGGAAGCCGCGCAAGCGGAGGGTCGCGTAAAAGTGCTGACCGACACGGGCGCGGTTGATCTTGTCCAGGATGAGGCAGGAGCAGTCCGTGGCGTTGTCACCGAGAATGATACCGGTGAGCGCGTTGATTACCGCGCCAAGAATGTATTGCTGACCAGCGGCGGCTGTATGTCCAACCCCCGGATGTTCGAGGATCTTCACGGTGTACCACTATTCTGCGAGGTCGCTTATCCGTACAGCCAAGGTCAGGGCATTACGCTAGGTCTTGGGGCAGGCGGGTACGTTCGCGGCGGCGATAAATACGCCACTCTCTTTGGAACTATCCTAGAGAGCGAGTACTTCCCAGCGCCGTCGATTGGTGGCCCCGTATTAGCGCCGGAACGTCGGCAGCCATGGGAGGTGTTCGTAAACGTCCATGGCAAACGCTTTGTCCGCGAAGACCACCCCAGTGTTGCTCATCGGGAATACACGTTAGGGCTTCAGCCGGGTCTTCGCCACTGGGCGATTTTTGATCAAGAAATTCTTGATACAGCACCGCCATTTATTCCGCGCTGGTCTCGTGAAAAACTTGATGACGCATTTATCGATCATCCCATGTTCGCCAAGGCTGAAACATTGGGTGAGCTCGGCGTGAAGGCCGGGGTCAATCCGTACAACTTGGAACGCGAAATCAACGCCTATAACGATGGCGTGCTCTATGGCAAAGCAGACGCCATGGGCCGCGAACACCGCCCGTT
This sequence comes from Alphaproteobacteria bacterium, assembly GCA_012103295.1. Classification (GTDB taxonomy): domain Bacteria; phylum Pseudomonadota; class Alphaproteobacteria; order Rhodospirillales; family Rhodospirillaceae; genus WLXB01. Next base: position 23,347 of record WLXB01000030.1, read on the forward strand.
AGCGGTTGGCAAGGGACCATTTTACGCAATCCGCCTGCAAGGATGGAATGTGATGTCATATGCGGGCCTGGGTGTTGATGGCCAGTTAAGGGTGACGCGGAGCGATGGAACACCGATTCCCAATCTCTACGCCGCCGGTGAGGTCACGGGTAATGCGACCACGTCAGGCAACGCGTTGACCAATGGCATGGGCGTTACACCAGCGTTGACGTTTGGTCGGCTACTCGGACAGCGCATGATTCCGTTTACCGTATAGGGTGGTGGTCAATCGGGTATGGTGATTTTGACGCCCTGTTCTCCGGCGATATGCTGAATAAACTGCCAGGCGACCCGGCCTGACCGGGATCCACGGGTAACCGTCCACTCTTTGGCGCTGGCGCGCAGCACATTGGTATCGACTGTGATGCCGAATGATGCGGCATACCCCTCGACAATGGCAAAATAGGTGTCTTGGTCCAGGTGGTGGAAGCCCAGCCATAAGCCGAAGCGATCAGATAAGGAGACCTTCTCCTCAACTGCTTCTCCGCGGTGTATGGAAACCGCGCGTTCGTTCTCGATCATATCTCGTGCCATCATGTGCCGGCGGTTCGACGTCGCATAGAACACCACATTTTCCGGTCTACCCTCTAAGCCGCCCTCTAACACAGCTTTCAGAGCCTTGTAGCCGTCGTCCATGCCCTCAAAGGTGAGGTCGTCACAGAATACGATGCACCGCCGAGGCTGGTTTCTAAGGATATCGAGAAGGCCAGGAAGGGTTGTTATGTCTTCTCTATGAATCTCGACGAGGGCCAACTTGGCGTTATTAGATTGCGTGCTATTGAGTTCCGCGTGAACCGCTTTGACCAGAGAACTCTTGCCGGTTCCTCTCGCTCCCCAAAGCAGGGCATTGTTTGATGGCAGCCCATGGGCGTGGTTCTGGGTATTGCTAAGCAGGCTCTTGGCTTGCGATTCAATACCTTTGAGCAGACCAAACGGCACCCGGTTTACCTTGGCGACCGGTTTGAGGGCGCCTTTATCCGGATTCCAGACGAATGCATCGGTCTGATTTAGATCAGTTGCACTCTGAGCCGGTGGGGCAAGACGTTCCAGAGCGTCTGCAATACGTGTGAGCTGAGTCTCGAGCGTGTCGTTCATTTCACCATTTGCCACAAAACCGGACCTTAACCACTTGATTCCTTGGGGAACGCTACCAAATCAAAACCGGGCCGCAAGGGCTGAAGACCATTTGCATCCCTGATACGCCTGGGTATAGTCCGCCCAATTCTATCTGAACCAGGGGATTCCTGAATGTTTATTGCGCCAGCCTACGCACAGGCCGCCGGGGGAGCGGGTGCCGGAAACGCCTTTTCCGCGTTTATTCCAATCATCCTAATTTTCGTGGTGTTCTACTTTCTGCTCATCCGCCCGCAACAGAAGCGGATGAAAGATCACCAAGCGATGCTCAACGCCGTCCGGCGCGGTGACAAAGTCGTCACCAACGGCGGTATTGTCGGAACTGTGACAAAGGTTCTGACCGACGAGCGCGAGTTGCAGGTTGAAATCGCCGAGAATGTTCGCATTCGGGTGAAACAAGACATGCTCTCAAGTGTCGTCAGCAAGACCGACCCGGTCCCGGCGAACGACGACAAAGACAAAGATTAAAAGTGACCAACGAACAAAAAGGTCAGGGGCCTGTTAGCCTTTAAATAGGCCGACGACCCTGGGTGCTGTCATGCTAGATTTCGGCCGCGGGAAAATCATCACCGTACTTCTTGTCGTGTTATTCGGCGGCTTCTTTGCCGTGCCGAATTTACTTACCGGCACGCCAAAGGAAGACTTACCGAGTTGGTGGCAACCGGTAAGCCTGGGGCTTGATCTTCGCGGCGGGTCCTACCTCCTAATGGAGGTTGGCGTCGAAGCTGTCCGCATAGAGCAGTTCACTGACCTACAGGAAACCACGCGCCAAGCCTTAAGAGACGCCAAAATCGGTTATCGCAATCTCGCCGTTCGTGGCGATGCCGTAACCCTAGCGTTGCCGGATCCGACGAAAATTGCTGACGCCCGGCGGGCTATTGCGGCAGTCGCTCCGGACTCTGAGTTCGAGAATCAAGAAGGTGGGCGACTTCGCATAACTTTGTCCGAGCAAGTCCTGCGCGACCGTCAGCTTGCTGCCGTCACTCAATCCATTGAAATTGTCCGCCGCCGCGTCGATGAATTCGGAACGTCGGAAGCAAGTATTCAGCGGCAGGGACAAGACCGCATTATCGTCGAGCTCCCTGGGATCGATGATCCACAGCGCGTCGTCGACCTTATTGGGCGAACGGCAAAACTCAACTTCCACCTTATGGCGGTAGGTTACGCTGGTGCGGTTGGTAACCCTCAGGACATTCCCGCCGGTGCAATTGCTGTGCCCGCTGCTGATGGATCTGGTGGAGCATATGTTGTTCAGCGCCGAGTATCGGTCCCTGGTGAGATGTTGGTCGATTCACAGCCCAGCTTTCAGGAAGGGCAGCCCGTCGTATCGTTCCGATTTAACACCCAAGGCGGTCGCCGGTTTGGCGCGATAACGTCCCAGAATGTTGGCCAAAATCTAGCTATTTTGTTGGATGGAGAGGTGATTAGCGCGCCGCGCATTCGCTCCGCTATTGTTGGCGGCAGCGGAATTATTGAGGGTGGATTTACCGTTCAAGGAGCGCAGGACCTTGCCTTGCTGCTGCGCGCAGGCGCACTTCCGGCGCCATTGAAGGTTTTAGAGGAGCGGAGCGTCGGCCCTGGCCTTGGGGCCGATTCCATCGAAGCCGGTGAGTTCGCCAGCATTCTTGGGTTGGTTCTTGTCGCCATCTTTATGATCATGGTCTACGGACTATTTGGCGTCTTTTCCGTCGCTGCCCTTATTGTCAACTTGGTATTAATCCTTGGGGCATTGAGTGCGATCGGCGCCACGCTGACACTCCCAGGCATAGCCGGGATCGTTCTGACTGTCGGCATGGCTGTCGATGCCAACGTTCTTATTTATGAACGCATGCGTGAAGAAGCAAAAACTGGCCGGACATTATTTAACGCGCTTGATTCCGGCTTTCAGCAAGCTTTTAAAACCATCATCGACTCAAACTTAACCACTTTGATTGCCGCTATACTGCTGTTCTGGTTTGGTAGCGGCCCGGTCAAAGGTTTTGCCGTGACGCTTGGGTTCGGGATTCTCTCGACTCTCTTTACCGCGACGATGGTTTCTCGCCTCGTCATCGTGACCTGGGTCCGCCGCACCAAGCCCGAAACCTTGCCCATTTCTCCAGTTGCGGGTGTCAAAAAAGGCCTGTTTACGCCGCTCATTAGTGCGATGCCGCAGGAATTTAAGTTCGATTTTATTGGCAAGAAGAACGTAGCGGCTGTTGTTTCCGTCATTCTTATCATTGCATCACTTGGTTCCTTAGCTGTGCAGCGACTGAACTTCGGTATTGATTTTGCCGGCGGTATTCTCATGGAAGTTCGATCTGATCAACCCGTCGAGGTTGGTGCGGTGCGCGCTCAAGTTGGCGGGCTCGGGCTTGGGGACGTATCAATTACGACGTTTGGCGAAGATGGCCGCGATCTCTTGATCCGCATACAAAGGCAAGAGGGCGAAGATGAGGCTCAAGCTGCAGCATTGACTTTGGTCCGTGAGACCCTCGGCGATGTATACGAATATCGTCGGACCGAGTTGGTTGGACCGAAGGTTGGCCAAGAGCTCATCGTCGATGGTGCACTCGCCGTTGCTCTAGCCTTGCTCGCGATCTGTATCTACATCTGGTTCCGGTTTGAGTGGCAGTTCGCTGCCGGAGCGACGTTGGCTCTTAGCCACGATGTCATTGCCACAGTAGGTATGTTCTCCATTTTTCAGATGGAGTTCAATCTGACGACGGTTGCAGCGGTACTTACCATCGCCGGGTATTCGATTAACGATACCGTTGTGGCCTATGATCGCGTGCGAGAGATGCTGAGAAAGTACAAAAAATTGCCATTGCCAGAGCTTGTGAACTTGGCCGTAAACAAAGTGCTGTCGCGGACGTTGTTGACGAGTTTCACAACTCTTTTGGCAGTAACGGCCCTATCCATCTTTGGTGGTGAAGTGTTGCGTGGCTTCAGTATTGCGCTGATGTGGGGGGTGGTGATCGGAACGTATTCATCGATCTATGTTGCCATGCCTGTGCTGATTTATTTCGACCTTCGCCATGAAGACCTTGAAGGCGGAGCGGCACCAAACCTGTCGCAGGTGCCTGAAAATGAGCGAGCTTAGGCGGCTCCAAGAGGTGCGCAATGGACTTAAGCAGGATCGCGCCGACTGATCGTCAGCACATTCAGAAATACGGCTCCGGTGGATTTACAGTTTCTGGTGTTGTGCTTTCCGGACCAGTTTTGGTGTTCTCAGATGAGTCTTCACTATGGAAGGCAGCGGCGCCCGCGTCACTAAAGCCTGAAGACTTTGCGCCGGTCCTAGAGCGGGCAAGTGAATTAGATTTATGCTTACTGGGTTGTGGGAGTCGAATGTCTCCCGTCACTGCGGCTGTGCGTCAATCCCTTAAGGAAGCGGGCGTTAGCATAGAGCCGATGGACACGGGTGCGGCGTGTCGGACCTTTAACGTTCTTCTCGCAGAGGACAGGGCGGTCATGGCTGCGCTGTTCCCTCCTGCCGCAATCTAGTTCAAGGATAAAAAAAGGGACCGGCAAGGCCGGTCCCTTTTCAACGAAGTTGGTTTAGTTCGTTTACACGAAGTTTTGTTGAGCAACCATGCAGAACAGCATTGGTACAGACAGCATCGTGTTCGTTCGTGAGAACAGCATTGCTGTACGCGCCGCTTTCGCTTTGGTGTCCGCATCCACTTCGACCATGCCGAGGGCTTTTTTCTGGTTTGGCCAGATAACGAACCAAACGTTGAACCACATGATGGCACCAAGCCACATGCCAATACCGATGATCGTGCCGTTACCGCTAATGGTAATCGCTTCGATCAGGTAGCCTTCGACCATAGCGAGGAGCAATCCGGTAAGGATGGTGCCCATTGCACCCCAGCGGAACCAGAACAGGGCAGCCGGAGCGATTACCTTGCCGATGGCCGGTTTTTGTTCATCCGGAATATTGGGCATGTTCGGAATTTGAACAAAGTTGAAGTACCACAGTAGTCCGATCCACATGACACCATTTAAGACGTGGAGCCAGCGAAACAGGAACTTCCAAAAAAGCATGTCGAAGGTGAAATCACCAATGAGCGCAAAGACCAAAGCCATCAGCACAAAGCCGCTGATCACTGTTTTGGACAAAGACTGAAGGATTGCAGCCATCTCTCTCCCCTATGTTGAAACGCAAGGGAAACGGCAATGATCACCGCCCCCTCGCACGGGCGCTATCTTAAGCATTTTCCCAATTGCCGCAACGCGGATAGATTAGAAATCAAGGGTTTAGGAGAGATTTTGGGCCTGTTTTGCGGCTTCTACACCGCTTCGGACGGCGCTTTCCAACGTGCAGGGCAGGCCTGTGTCAACCCAATCCCCAGCCAGGAAAAGGTTTTTTGCGGCTGTTCTATGACCCGGCCGGTTCAGCACAAACGATGCATCCTGAAGAGGTGTCGCCCGGCGCTCGACAATAACCCTGTAAGGCGGCATCGATTTATCGGTAAGGCCCAGGGCGAGCCGAACATCCGACCAGAGGTGCGCGGCAACTTTTGGGTGTTCCATATCGGCTAGGTCCTGGTCCGCACTAACGGTAACACTGATCAAACCAGGTCTCGAGAAAGCCCAGTGGGCGTTCCCGCCGATCAGGCCGATCATCGCGGGCGGCGTTTCAGCGAGGTCGACTTGAAAATGGACGTTCACAATCGGTGAGGGGGCCGGCTTAAAGGAATTGCTCAGGAAGGGCTGTAAAACTGGTGCCCAGGGGGGAAGGGCGAGCACGACGGCATCGCGCGACGAAAGTGCAACGATTCCTGATCTCGTCTGTAGCTCGCTCACACGTGAGCCCGCCGCAACCGCCGACAGCGGGTCGTCAAAACGGATTTGTACACCTCTCGCCTGCAACACTTTCAGCGCCGGCTCTATAAACGTCTCATGGAGCGATCTCTTAGGGACATAGCTGCGCAGTCCTCCCCGTCGTGTCGCCAGAGTCTGCTTGAGGGCGTTGCCGAGTAAGTGTGCCGATGCGACGTGTGCTGGCGTATTCATCACCGCAACCGTGAGGGGCTCCCAAAAATTTCGCCACGCATTG
>WLXB01000170.1 GCA_012103295.1 Alphaproteobacteria bacterium
GATGCGGGCTTCTGGGGATCCCTATTTCTCTCACCCGATTGAAGTAGCGGGAATTCTTACGAACTACCGACTTGATACCGCCTCTATTGTGACGGCGCTGCTGCACGACACTGTGGAGGATACAGGAGCGACGAGCGACGAAATCGCCAGCCTATTTGGTGAGGAAGTTGGGCGCCTCGTCGACGGCGTAACCAAGCTCACGCGCATTCAACTTCAGAATGTTGAGGCGAAACAGGCTGAGAACTTCCGCAAGTTGCTCTTAGCTATGTCAGAGGACATTCGTGTGCTTCTGGTCAAGCTCGCCGATCGCTTGCACAACATGCGAACACTCAATCACATATCCAAGCCCGAAAAGCGTCGAAGCATTGCGCTTGAAACGATGGAAATCTATGCCCCGCTGGCTGAGCGGCTTGGGATGCAAGAAATCAAAACAGAACTTGAAGATTTAGCCTTTGCTGAACTGCACCCAGAAGCACGGGCGTCGATACTCGCGCGCCTGAGGTTCCTTGAAAGAGAAGGGGGTGATTTGGTTGGTCGTATTATGGATGAACTCGACCATACGATACAGGCCGCCGAGTTAACTGGATTTGTTTCTGGTCGCGAAAAGACGCCGTTTTCCATTTGGAAGAAAATGCAGATTCAAGATGTCAGCTTCGAACAGCTGTCAGATATCATGGCATTTCGGATCATGGTTGAAGACGACGCTGATTGTTACAGAGCACTTGGCGTCATTCATGCGGCCTATCGAACTGTACCCGGTCGTTTTAAGGACTATATCTCGACGCCAAAACGGAATGGGTATCAATCTATTCACACGAGCGTTATTGGTCCTGCAAAACATCGTATTGAAGTTCAGATTCGAACCAAGCGGATGCACGAAATTGCTGAATTGGGGGTTGCTGCGCATTGGCAATACAAACAGGGGCTTGGTGATGTTGCCGGGAACCAATACAGCTGGTTGCGTGAGCTTCTTGATATTCTCGAGCACGCCCAATCACCTGAAGAATTCCTTGAGCACACCAAACTTGAAATGTTTCAAGACCAAGTTTTTTGCTTCACCCCGAAAGGCGAATTAATCACCCTGCCCAAGGGCGCCAGTCCAATTGATTTCGCCTATGCCGTTCATACCGAAGTTGGCAATACGTGCGTCGGGGCTAAGGTGAATGGGCGCATCGTGCCACTTCGCATGGAGCTTCATACGGGCGATCAAGTGGAGATTGTCAGCTCAAAGGCACAGAAACCGTCCCCGGAATGGGAAGGCTTTGTGGTGACAGGCAAAGCGCGCGCACACATCCGGCGGCGCGTTCGCATGGAAGCCCAAGAGGAGTATGCCAAACTCGGCAAAGAAATTCTGTCGAAGATGTTCGCCAAAGAAGGCTATGACCTTACTGATGATGGTTTAGATGAGGCATGTGACAAACTGGATTGCCAAGATCGCGAGGGCGTCTATGCCGCCGTCGGAGAGGGGCAGATTATGGCCCGGCAGGTTTTAGAGGCGGTCTATCCAGGAGCTAAAACCAGCCTACTGACGAAAGTCGTCAATATCTCTAAGGCTCGCAAAAAGAGTGCTGGGGCAGCGGAAAGTGCCGTGCCGATTAAGGGGTTGACCCCTGGACTTGCACTACACCTTTCAGAATGTTGCCATCCACTTCCGGGCGATCGCATCGTCGGCATTCTAAAGACAGGCAAAGGTGTCGACGTGCACACCATTGATTGTGAGTCATTGATAGATCTGGCAGAGGAGCCCGACAGCTGGTTAGACATCGTATGGGACGATAAGAAAACGGGCGACATGCTCCTGGGCCGCATCAACTTGGTCGTTCTCAACGAGCCCGGTAGCCTGGGCGCACTATCGACGGTTATTGCCCAGAATCAGGGAAATATTTCGAACTTAAAAATCGTCGGCCGATCGAACGACTTTTTTGAAATGGACCTCGACATTGAGGTGACAAGCGTTAAACACTTGACCAACATTATTGCTGCGCTTCGGGCATCCCCGGCAATTAATTCGGTTGAGCGCGCCCGCGGATAGGAGACCCGACTACTATGTTTCGGCGCCGCGCGCAGCCCAGCGCAATTAATTTTATGCAGGTGTTGTTGTGGCCTAAGTCCGGCTGGACGAGAGCCGGGCAGTACTTGTGGCACCGCCTTCACAGATTGCCCGGTACACCACATTCTATCGCGGCTGGGGTGGCTTGCGGCTCAGCGATGTCTGTCACGCCCTTTATAGGGGTTCACTTCTTCATGGCTGGCGCGCTTGCGTGGCTTATGCGCGGGAATGTCTTAGCCTCGGCCTTCGGTACTGTGATCGGGAATCCTTGGACCTTTCCGGTCATCTGGTTAACGACCTACTACCTTGGTAATTTTATACTTGGAAACGGGTTCTTAGTGAGCGACCAGGCTCTCAGTTTTTCCGATATGTTTAGCGGCCTTATTCAATCGATGATTGAGGCTGACGGCGCTTTGTTTATGGATCGCGTTTGGCCGATATGGTGGCCGATGATTGTTGGCAGTATTCCGTCAGCGCTCTTAACTTGGATTGTGGTTTATACTGTTTTTTATAAATTGGTCGAAGTGTACCAATTGCGTCGCTTGGCGCGTCGTGCCGCTAAATCTGCAGAGGCTGAACAATAATGACAGTGCCCTTACGCCTTGGCGTGAACATTGATCATGTTGCGACGATCCGTAACGCGAGGGGGGGCATGCACCCTGATCCCATTCGCGCAGCGGTGCTTGCCGCAAAAGCGGGGGCTGATGGTATTACCGCCCATCTCAGAGAGGACCGGCGTCACATATCGGATACAGATATCGAAAGATTAGGTCGGGAAATCGATTTACCGTTAAATCTGGAAATGGCGGCCACTGACGAAATGCTGGAAATCGCTCTGCGCCACCAACCCTTTGCTGCATGCATCGTTCCGGAAAAGCGTGAGGAAAGAACCACGGAAGGGGGGCTCGATGCCGCCGGGGGCCACAATCATCTGGCGCGCTTTGTACGGGATATGGGTAGCGCAGACATCCGTGTGTCTCTTTTCATTGAGCCTGATCCAATTCAGGTGAACGCGGCGGCCCAATTGGGCGCACCGGTGGTCGAACTGCACGTCGGTGCGTATTGCGATGCCGAGGATAAAGTCGCGAGAGAACATCATTATCGCCGCATTATTGACGCGGCTGCCAAAGCCGAGGAACTTGGCTTAGAATGCCATGCCGGGCACGGCATAAGCTTTGCAACTGTTGGACCTATTGCCGCTATTCCAACGTTGATGGAATTGAACATCGGACACTTTCTCGTCGGTGAGGCAATATACGTAGGTTTGTCAGACACCATAACAGAAATGCGGCGGCGTATGGATGAAGCACGATCTGTAGAATTACCGGAGGCCATCTCGTGATTATTGGGATTGGCAATGATTTGATCGATATCCGTCGTATCGAAAAAACTTTAGCTCGTTTCGGAAGGCGCTTCATTGATCGCATCTATACAGATGTGGAACAGGCAAAAGCGGAGCGCCGAAAAGGAGCAGGCAAAGCCTACGCGGCGACGTATGCAAAAAGATACGCCGCTAAGGAGGCGGCCTCCAAAGCTCTTGGCACTGGGTTTCGCCAAGGTGTGTATTGGAGAGACCTTGGCGTTGTTAATCTACGTTCTGGCAAACCCACGGTTCAAATGACAGGCGGCGCTGCAGAGCGGCTTAAATCCATGATTCCTGACGATATGGAGGCCCGCGTAGAGTTGACGATTACCGATGAATACCCGCTCGCTGAAGCGATGGTTATTATTACGGCTGTGCCAAAAGGCAGCCATTTCCCCTAATCTTACAAGGCTGTAGGTTGACAGGCTGTGGGTTGGTCGGTTTTATCCGCCAACCTGGACTGATCGTTGCAACCTCAGTCCCCTTTGTTCGTTTGTAATAGGGTGTTCAATTATCGTGTCAGAAAATTCCGGGGCCATGTCCAAAAAGAAAAACGACGGCTTCTGGGAAACCATTCAGACCGTGTTTTACGCCGTACTTGTTGCGCTAGCGATTAGGACGTTCGCATTTGAGCCATTCAATATACCGTCTGGCTCAATGCGCCCGACATTGCTGATTGGCGACTATCTATTTGTATCGAAATTTTCTTACGGATATAGCAGGCATTCATTCCCCTTAAGTTTTATGCCGATCTCGGGTCGGGTGTTGGCCGAAGCGCCAGAGCGCGGGGACGTCATTGTATTTAAGCTCCCGCGTGACAATAAGACGGATTACATCAAGCGCATAATTGGGCTGCCGGGTGATACCATACAGGTCCAGGACGGGCGGCTGTTCATCAACGGTACTATTGTTCAACGCGAGCGCTTGGAAGATTTTGTCTATCGCAATCCTTACGGCAGCCAGATTCGCGTCGCCCAATTCCTTGAAACATTGCCCGGCGGCCGGACTCATTTAATTTTGGAAGAAGGCGACAATCGCCGGTTCGACAATACGCGGGAATTCAAAGTGCCTCAGGGTCATTATTTCATGATGGGTGACAACCGAGACAACTCTGAAGATAGCCGCAGTCAAGTTGGTTTCGTTCCCGCAGAAAATTTGGTGGGTCG
>WLXB01000171.1 GCA_012103295.1 Alphaproteobacteria bacterium
TCGAGACCGACGTTTTGAGTGAACAAAACCGCGGCAACCTAAGCTCGGTTCTAACCAACTTTGAAACCGCTTCGGCTGACATGGCTGGTCTGGCGCGCGAGCTAAACGAAACGCGAGTTCTGATCCATGAGTCAGTAGAGCAAATCAACAAGGTTGTGTCCGACAACGCAACCGGTGTTGGCGATGCTGTTCAGGATTTGCGCTACACCTTGGCAACCATCTCTCGCACGATCGATGACATTACCGGAAACCTCGAAGCGACCAGCCGCAATTTTGCTGAGTTCAGCCGCTCAATTCGTCAGAATCCCGGGTTGTTGCTGGGTGGGTCGCCTCAACAAGATGAAGCTTTAGCCAATGGCGGACGATAAGGACGGTCTAATGACACACTCATTTCTCATCGACGCTGTACGCCGCATTCTTTTACTAGCTTTTGCCGGTGCACTGTTGGCATCGTGTTCGTCACCACCGGTGCCGACCGATACATTTTACAATCTAACAGCTGGACGCACCGCTATGTCGGCGGGTGGGTCAAGTATCAGCGGCACGGTCGAGGTCCCGCCGTTCCGGGCCGAGGGCGTGGTCAACGAACGCGCTATTATCTATCGGCAAACTGACACCACGCAAAAGCAGTACACGTATCATTATTGGTCTGAGCCACCTTCAATTATGCTTCAGCGCAGCTTGATAGATGCGGTGCGGGCTAGCAAAACTTTTGACCAAGCGGCCGCTCCAGAATTTCGCGCTGACCGGGACTATGAACTGATCGGAACCTTACGACGTCTGGAGCATGTTGTCGGCAGCGGGTCTGGAAAGGTTGTTGTGGAGTTTGATGTTGGTCTGCGGCGAATCCGAGGGAATGACTCTCTTCTACTTAAGACCTATCGGACGGAACGCACGGCTGGGCGGGGCGTTTCCGGGGCTGTCAGCGCCATGAGCACTGCTCTGGATGAGCTACTGGCTGATATGGTCAAGGATATCGCTGCCGCGGGCCGGTAACACCCGCCCCCTTTCGGTTGTTCACGGGGGCTCTCCCCGCTAGTATCCGCGCCTTTCCGGCTATCCGCGCCGCTGAGGAGTAATCCGTGCGTTACCAATCGACCCGTGGCCAGGCCCCAGAGCTTGGGTTCGACGACGTTCTGCTGACTGGCCTTGCGAGGGACGGTGGTCTTTATCTACCCGTGTCCTGGCCAGAACGGTCGATCGAGGATTGGCATGCGATGCGTGGCCTGCCTTACGCCCAACTCGCAACTGCGGTGACTCAACCCTTCCTCGCAGGATCTGCGGTCGAATCGCAGCTACCTAAGATCATGGAAGCGGCCTACAGCCCATTCGATCATCCCGCCGTAGCGCCTATGATCCAGTTAGACTCAAACACCTGGTTGTTGGAATTGTTCCATGGCCCGACCCTCGCTTTCAAAGATTACGCGCTGCAGGTGGTTGGTCACCTTTTCGACGGTGTTCTTTCGGCTAAGCGCGAACGAATCACGATTGTTGGTGCGACCTCAGGTGACACCGGTTCTGCGGCCATTGCAGCCTGCGCCGGGCGAGAAGCGGTCGATATTATTATCCTGCATCCGAAAGGTCGGGTGTCTGAAGTGCAACGGCGTCAGATGACGACGGTCGATGCCTCAAACGTGCACAATGTTGCTATCGACGGCACCTTTGATGATTGCCAAGCGTTGGTCAAAGCGATGTTTAATGATCAAGCGTTTCGCGATGACATACATCTATCGGCGGTGAATTCCATCAACTGGGCACGCATCATGGCCCAAACCGTTTATTACGCGTCAGCGGCTCTGTCATTGGGTGGGCCAGATCGGCCCGTTGCTTTCGCCGTTCCAACAGGAAATTTTGGCAACGTGTTTGCTGGCTACTGCGCGGCTCGGATGGGTTTACCCATTGCATCGTTCTTGGTCGGTTCTAATCGCAACGATATCCTGACTCGATACTTTGAAACCGGTGCCATGACGGTTGAGGGCGTCGAGCCTTCTTTGAGTCCGGCGATGGATATTCAAGTCTCGTCAAACTTCGAACGCTTGCTCTTTGAGGCCTACGGACGAGACGGTGCCGCAGTCAAACGCTTGATGGATGGGCTGTTGCAAAGCGGCTCTTACACGGTTGATGCTGGGCCTCGAGATGCGATTTCTGCACAGTTTAAGGGCAGCCGTCTCGATGATGCTGGCATCAAGGCCGTTATTCAATCGACGTATGAAGCCATAGGGCAGTTGATCGATCCTCACACGGCTATCGGTGTTCATGCGGCGCAGTGTTCGGATTTAGATTCATCTATTCCCAAGGTTGTGATGGCGACGGCTCATCCTGCTAAGTTCCCCGATGCTGTCGAAGCGGCGACTGGCGTTCGGCCGGACCTGCCGGCATCCCTGGCCAATTTGTACGACCTAGAGGAACGCTGCGACGAGCTGCCTAACGACCTGAACAAAGTACAAGACTATGTTCGCGCCCACAGCCGAGTCTGAGACAACAGCATCATGACCAAGCAAACTGAAATGCAGACCACCACGCTTGAATCGGGTTTACGTATCGTTACCGACCCGGTTCCCTCGGTGGAAACGACAGCGGTTGGTGTTTGGGTGGCTGCCGGTACGCGCCACGAAACCATTGAAGTTAACGGCATTTCACATTTGCTGGAACACATGGCGTTCAAGGGTACAAATCAACGAACGGCCTATCAGATCGCGGAGCAAATGGACAATGTCGGCGGTCAGTTGAATGCCTATACCAGCCGGGATCACACGGCTTACTACGCCAAGGTTCTAAAGGAAGACTTGCCGCTGGCGGTCGATATTCTTTCGGACATCTTGCTCGATGCCACGATGGACGAAGAAGAATTTGCCCGCGAGCAACAGGTTGTGGTGCAAGAAATTTATCAGTCGGAAGATACACCGGACGATATCGTCTTTGATCGGCTGCAGTCGACCGCCTATCCCGACCAAGCCCTAGGGTGGCCGGTGCTGGGCACGGTTGAGTCTGTCAATCGAATGACCGCCGACAATCTTCATGACTATATGGGTCGCAACTATACTAGCGGTGATATTGTAGTCTCAGCTTCGGGCCGGGTGGATCACGATGTCTTTGTTGGTCAGGTTGCGACAGCGTTCCAAGAATTGACCAAAGGCGATGGACCTCAGCCCGTACAAGCAAAATACGTCGGTGGTGATGTTCGAGAAACCCGCCCAGTTGAGCAGCTCCATGTTGTACTTGGGTTCGATGGTGTCGGCTATCACGACCCCGACTACTACCCACTGTCTGCGCTCTCTGTACTGTTTGGTGAAGGGTTGTCGTCGCGCTTGTTTCAGGAAGTTCGTGAAAAGCGTGGTTTGGCGTACTCGGTCTTCTCGTCGACGAACGCCTGCGAAGATTCGGGCATATTTACGGTCTACGCGGGTACTGGTCCGGACCAGACCGATGAGCTGATCGGCGTGCTTACGGATGAGATTAAGAAAATGGCTGAGGGCGCGACCGCAGAAGAAGTGACCCGGGCTAAGGCGCAACTAAAAGCAGGTTTGCTGATGGGCTTAGAAAGCCCCGGCAGTCGGTGTGTTCAACGGGCTCGGCAAATCCTCGTGTATGGGCGTACCTTGGACACCCGCGAGATTATTGAAAAGGTCGAGCAAATCGATGCTACAGCAATTGCAAATGCCGCCCAGCGTCTGTTTGCGACAACACCCACTATTGCTGCAGTTGGTCAAATAGACCGTCTCGGTGACTATGACTCGATCGCCGCCCGTCTATCCTGAGCGGCACGTGGCGGTTCGCCGCCATCATCTATGACACTTGATAAATCTTGGAGACCAAATGGCTACTCATCTAAAGCGAGGCGCAACGGTAGAAGAGACGGAAGCTGCGGCGAACAAAGTGCGTGACATCGTTACTGATATCCTCGCCAAAATTGGCAAAGACGGTGATGCCGCTGTGCGGCAATATTCTGAAACCTTTGACAAATACTCGCCTCCGAGTTTTCGATTGTCGGAGTCGGAGATACAAGCTTGCATCGGCTCTCTGGACGAACAGACAGTCACGGACATCAAATTTGCTCAAACCCAGGTGCGCAAGTTTGCAGAAGCACAAAAGGCCTCGCTGCAAGATATAGAGATTGAAACCATTCCTGGCGTGCGACTTGGTCACAAGAACACGCCAATTGAGAACGTTGGTTGCTACGTCCCAGGTGGCCGCTACCCAATGGTCGCATCGGCGCATATGAGCGTGCTCACAGCTCGTGTGGCAGGCTGCAAGCGGGTCGTAGCCTGTACGCCACCGACCAATGGCGAAGCCCACCCCGCGACAATTGCGGCGATGCATTTTGCCGGTGCCGACGAAATTTACATTCTTGGCGGCGTTCAAGCTGTAGCGGCTATGGCCCTTGGCACAGAAACGATCGCACCTGTCGATATGCTGGTTGGTCCCGGCAATGCTTATGTGGCTGAGGCGAAGCGGCAACTCTACGGTCGCGTTGGAATTGATCTCTTTGCTGGTCCCACTGAAACCCTAGTGATTGCGGATGATACAGCGGACGGTGAAATGGTGGCGACCGACCTT
>WLXB01000031.1 GCA_012103295.1 Alphaproteobacteria bacterium
AGAATGCCTCCGGCGGCACATACACTTTGGTTACGACTCCCGACGAGCGAACGGTTTTGGATAGTGTCGTGGGTCCGGGCATGCTGGTTTCTGAAGGGGGCAATGATGTGCCGGGTAGCAATATCAGCGACCGCGGTATTGACCCTGGCGATACCTTTGGCGGAACGCTCAGTTCGGCTCAGGATGTCGACTACATACGAATAAATCTATCAGCCCGATTCGAGTATACGTTTGAACTCGTGGGCTCAGAGTCGGAACAAGGGGCACTGCTCACTCCGATTTTTGATCTGCGCGATAAATTCGGCAATGTGATTTCCTCAAGCGAGGACGATGGTTCTGGGGCTGGAGCTGTCCTCACCTACACAGCCTCTGTATCGGACCACTATTTTCTGTCTGTCCGGACGACAGGGACGGAAGGCGGCACCTATAGGCTCGTCGCATCTCAACCAGATGGTCCGATCCCGCATGTTGTTCAAGAAGGTACGACCGATGCCCCGGCCTCTGTATCGACCGGTATCGACCTGTTGATCGGCGACACCTTTGAGGGTGAAATTAGTTCCCTTGACGATATTGATTACGTCCGCGTCGAGCTAACCGGCGGGTCGCGTTACGTATTTGATCTCAAAGGCGAAGACTCAGGTGACGGAACACTAGAGGACCCGTTTCTTGTGCTGCGAGACGACGAAGGCTCCATCCTCAGGCAAAACGAAGACGGCGGCGTGCTCTCGGCGTCGCGTATTATCTTCACACCGGAAGAGTCAGGAACCTATTACCTATCGGCCCATACCCCCGCCGTTGGCGGCGGCGCAGGATCTTACACTCTGTTTACTGAACAATCAGTGTCGCCCTATCCGGGGATAGTGGTCAGCGAAGGCGACGATGACATACCGTCCGGCTTATTGACTGAGACAGAGATGTTCGTCGGTGGCACGTTCGTTGGCGATATCGGCGCATCTGGAGACCGCGACGGTGTTTTTATAGAGCTGACCGCGGGCACCACGTACACCATCGACATGCGAGGCAGCACATCGGGTTTGGGTACGCTTTCCGATCCGTATCTAGAACTTCAGAACGCAGACGGTGTGACGCTGGCGCAAAATGACGATGGTGGCGCAGGTCCGGAATCCCGAATTACATTTACGCCAAATGTTTCCGGCACCTATATCGTCATCGCCCGTGGTTTCTTGACTCTGAACCAGGGCACATACGAAATCGCCGTAACAACGCATAGTTCATCACAGTCTGCTGTTGTGGTCGCGCCCCTCAAGGACGGGTACTCCGTATCCGAGACTGATCCATCGGATGTGCTGGCGAATCTTGTCGATACCACCTTGCTCGGTGTCTAACGCCTAAATCGTTCCACCACCGTCGACCCTCAGTTGTGCGCCGGTCATAAACCGGCTTTCATCGGACGAGAGAAAGACGACACCGCTGGCAATCTCATCGGCTGTGCCCATGCGCCCCATGGGATAACGCGCGTTAACGGCTTTAACGAATTCCTCGGCTGACTCATCATCCGTTTGGTTTTTGTAAATCATCTGGGTGTCAATCGCGCCCGGCATCATGACATTGCAGCGAATGTTGTAGGCATTGTCGGCGCAATGGCTGGCCACCGTCTTGGTTAAATTCACGATGGCGGCCTTAGAAGCCGAGTAGGCAAGGGTGGACGGGCGAGGCCGGACGGCTGCCTGTGATGCCATGTTGACGATTACGCCTCCGCCGGTCTGTTTCATTGCTCGTACCGCAGCCTGGCAGCCAAGAAATGTGCTCGTCGCGTTGGTGCTTTGGATGTTTTGCCACAGTGCCAAATTGGTGTCTTCTATCGTTCCGGTTTCTAGGGTGCCAGCGTTGTTGACCAAGATGTCTAGGCGTTCGTGACGAGATGCTAAAGTCTCTAGCGCGACACGCCAGTCTTCTTCTTTTGTCACATCAAGAGAGATAAAGAACGCTGGTGACCCCAGTTCTTCGGCCAAGGCCGTACCGCGATCTTGATCGATGTCGGCGAGGCACACGGTCGCGCCCTCTTTGACAAAACGGCGTGCGATTGCTGCTCCGATGTCACCTGCCGCGCCGGTTATAAGAGCGATTTTTCCTGCAAGTGCTGTCATGCTGTGATGAAACTCTCTGTGTCAACGCGTTAAGAGGATAAGCCGTGCCTCTCGGCCGTCTTGTCATGGTCGGGCATTTGCCCAATGCCACCACCATCTACATTGAACTCGATGCCGGTGATGTAACGGGCTGCATCGGATGCGAGAAACACACAAGCGTCAGCAACATGCTCGGACTTGCCCCATTCACCCATCCATATCTTTTTAGCCAAGGGTTCCTTGTAGCGCTCTGTGTCGGTGCCAAGGGAATCAAGCACACCATCGGTAAACGTAAGGCCGGGCAGGACCGAGATCGCACGAATGCCAGCGTCTGCGCCCTCCATCGCCATGACTCGGGTCAGGGCATTTTGCGTGGCTTTTGATGGGCCATAGAGCGTGCCACCAGCCCCTGGCTGCTGCGCAGTGAGAGATGACATATTGAGAATCACCCCACGCCCGCTCTTCACCAGGTGAGGCCAACAGGTTTTGGCGCCAAGAAAGGGTGCCTCGACGTTTACGCCGAGCAGAAAATGGAGGTCTTCGATTTTTAGCGTCTCAATCGGCCCGCCTTTAGATTCTCCGGCGTTGTTCAGAAGAATATCAAGCCGTCCATATTTCTCGATGCACGTGTTGACGACGGTCTCCCAATCTTTCTCCTCTCGCACGTCGTGGCGCACATAAAGGGCATCGCCGCCGCGCTCAATAATCTGGCGTTCTGTCTCTTGCCCTCCGGCGATGGTGCGACCGGTTACAATGACCTTGGCACCAGCGTCTGACATGGCGATCGCACACGCGCGCCCAATACTGGCCGCCGTTGTTCCGGTCACAATCGCGACGCGGCCGTCTAAAACACCCATCTAACTATCTCCTGACGGCCCAACAAGTTCACTCAATGCGCGCTCCCATGCATCCACATCGTCCATGTCGAACGGACCAACTGAAGACTTATGGGTAACAATGCCGTCCGCGTTAATGGCGTACAACCGCTCTGGTGTTCCGGCATAGAGAGTAAGGAGCTTATTTTCCATGGTGTCGAGAGCCATGGGGATGGTGAATCCCTCCTTGCCGCGGCATAGACTCGCGACTTTGGCCCGTTCGTCCATGCTTTGAGGCGTCGGAATGCGGATGTCTTTGTCCCAATTGTGTGGAACGCGCCATCCGTCCTCGGGGTGCGCTTCGAGAATGTAAATACAGAGAAAGTTGATTTGATCCTTGAAGGCTTGGTGGATCTCTTCGTAGCGCCGCAACTGGTCGCGGAATATCGGACAAGTGTAACTACCGAACAGCAAGCCAACCGGTTTATCCAACAAATCAGAAAGCGCGACATTCTCGCCTGTTCGCGTGTCATCTTGCGACAATCGCTCGGCCGTAAAATCAGGAGCCTGGTCGCCGACCTTCGAGGCGGTCGAATCAAGTTTATCTTTTTCGACGTTCCTGTTGTTTAAGAATTCTCGAGTGACGTTCATGGCCTCGACCATTTCGTCGCTTACCGAATCCATTCCGCCGCGCATGGTTGCCATCTGATGTCCTCGCAAGGAGAGTGCAATACTCATGCAGGATATCACACGGCTCTGGCGTCAGCGGCGGTGACGCTAGGCTTCTTCGGCGACCATCCATATGGCAAACGCTGCTGCGGTGACCCCGGCTAAGGCTATGCTCGTCCGGGTGTTGGCCAGCCATTCCGGGGCTTTGAGAAGGCCCATATCAACAGTGGGCAACGGACCAATAAAGCCGGCGGCTTGCCACAGGGTAATCGCGGCGGCAAAGAGAACGGTGCCAAAGATTACGAGTGTTCGGACGCGTTCTTGTCTGCGCAATCGCTTGAGAATCCGTTCCGCGAAGGCGGTGTCGACGAAGGGTCCAGCGGCAGCGGCAAAGACCGACGTCAGCCAGCTGTCGCGCTCATAGGTTTCATCTCTTTCGTTCTGATTCTCTGTCATGGCGGTGTCCTTATCCGTCGCCTAAAATTCGTTTTAATTTTTCGCGGCCCCGATTGGCATGGGATTTAACAGTGCCTAGCGGTAACCCCGTAACGTCTACAACTTCGCGATGGCTCATGCCTTCACTGAAACACAGAACAACAACGGTACGCTCGTCCGGGTTCAATGTTGCTAACGCCTGATCGAGATCGAGTGTTTCTGCGTCCGGTTGCCGGGTCACCGGTATGTCTTCCGAGCCCCGTTCCGCCAATGCCGTCCGCGCCGTCCCCTCCTTGCGTTTGGCTTGCAAGAATAGAGATGTCGCGACCCGCGACAGCCAAGGCCCAAAAGAGCCCGGTCCGCGATAGGTGGTTAGTTTGTTGTAGGCGTGAATGAACGTGTCTTGCGCTAAGTCGTCGGCCTCCGCTCTGTTGCCTGCCGTTAGGCGCAACAACGTGCGGCGCACGCGATCTTGATGGCGCTCGATCAAATCCCCGAACGCGTTCATGTCCCCAATAGCGAGGACATGGACGATCAGGTCTTCGTCTGACTGCGGCATGTGCCGATAGGGGTCCTGGTCTGTCTTTATTCATCCTGGCTCGTTCGCGTGAACTTCCAAAGCAGCAGGTACGCCACTCCGACTAAGAGCGGGAAGGTTGAGATCACCATGAAGAAAGCGGCTCCACCGTCATCATTGCCAATTGCACCAGCGATGAGTCCGCAGAGGAAAAGGGCAAAGCCGAAGAACAGGAGAATGATGCCTCGGCGTAAATCTGAGTTCTTTGGTGTTGCGGGTTCGCCAAGTACTTGAATAAGCTCGGGCGTGAGTTGAGTACCCTGACTGATCGCGCTGCGGATGGTTTCCTGAACCTGAGCTCGGGTGCGATGGCGGTAGTGGAGATAAAACACCCCAACCACAGCAATGGCTAACAGCAATACAATCGGGGCAATTTGTTCGGCGTTCATTTGGGCAACTCCTCAGTCTATGGGCCGCGTCTACCTGACGTACGGCGTGATTATAGACTAGATGCGTGAAGAGGCCTGTTTGGATGCAGTTTTGGAAAAAAGTCAGCCGGCGCCAGCGCCGCCGTCGATATTGAACTCTACGCCCGTGATGTATTTGGCGGCATCTGAGCATAGATAAACGACGGGATTACCGACGTGGTGGGATTCGCCGGTCTCACCCCAAGGGATCATCGCTGCCATTTTTGGCTTCATTTTTTCAGCGTTTGGACCAAGGACATCAGGAACGCCAGCGGTCCAAATCATACCCGGGTGTACAGAATTTACGCGGATATTCACGGCCGCGCCTTCAAGTGCGCCTGTTCGCGTGAGACCCAACTGTGCGCCCTTGATCGCGCCGTAAGCCGTGCCATTTGGCATTCCCTTTTGGCCGACGATGGAACTCATATTCAGAATGACACCTCCGCCGGCAGCCACCATGTGCGGCCAGGCATGCTTCATGCCCATGAACGGTCCATCCAAATCCACCAGGCGCAAAAAAATAAGATCGTCCCTGGTTAATTCCGCTATCGGTTTAACAACCGCTTCGCCGGCGTTGTTAACGAGAAAGTCGAGACGGCCATAGGTGTCGATGGTTGTCTTGACCACGTGCTGCCAATCATCTTCGACCGTCACATCGTGGCGCACGAACAGGGCGTCGCCCCCAGCCTCTCGTATGAGCTTTTCAGTTTCTTCTCCGCCTGCGACAGTCCGGCCTGTGACCACCACTTTCGCACCAGCCATGGCGAACCCCATGGCGCAGGCCCGGCCAATGCTGTCTGCTGTGCAACCGGTAACAATAGCGACTTTGCCGTCAAGCGCGCCCATAGGGTGACCCATAAATTATTCTCATACGTTCTACACACAATGACACTTACGGATTAAAGCCCAAGTCTGCCATGGTGTTCTGGTCACTGGTCGGCCAGAGAAGCCTCAATGCGTAATCACCGGCCAAATGACAGTTAGAACTAAATGATCACAAAAATAGGGGACGTCACATGGTTAGCAGACGGGACGCACTTTCGGTTGCAGCAGGCGCAACCGGCGCACTGATGGGTGGTCAGGCTGCTCAATCTCAAACTCTCACGTCTTTGAGTCCGCCGACCAGTCAAGTCACCTCCGAGTTTATCTATTTCGAAGACCCGGCAGAAGAGTTTCGCGCTCAATTTCGCATGGGGCGGGACTTGGTCGAAGAGCAGGGCTCTACTCTAACCTGGTACCATTGGATGGTGTTTGTCATCCCCGGCGGCCGTCGACCGGAACCGCTGATGCGCTATGAGGGCATAGAGTACAGTTACTTCCGGCATCTTGGTGATAACAACTACCGCATTCATGCTCACAATGTGTCGTTCGCCCGCGAGCTCAAGACCAACAAATTTGTAGACCGCATCACCAATCCGATCACAGACAAGCAAGTTGATGTGCCGGTTTCTTTATTGCTGCATGATCCGGGCACGGTGGGCAACCCCATTGGCTTTCGCAATCTCAGCGGCGATGGCAGTTACCAGAAGGTCTATCGCCAGTTCCGTGTCGAAGATAATCTCATCAAACTCGATAGCGTGCGCAGTGCCCCACCCGATTGGCCGGCAACGCACATTGAAAATTCCTGCAGTTGGGTTGAGATGGATATGTTTGCCAACGAGACCATAACGTCACTGCCGGTCAAGTTTTGCGGACACTATGCCTTCGAATATTACCCCTGGCTCAACATGCCCGAAGAATACAAGCATGGTCATCTGTCCGGGTTTTGGGACGGTAAAAAAGTGAACGGCCCATCTGAATTGCCGCGCGAAATGCTTGACCGTATGGAGCGGGAATACCCTGAGTTGCTGCAACCGCGGTGGGACGAGTTCGACCGCCCAGCGCCGTTTGAAATTTAGGCCACATACAAGGAACATAAAAATGGTCAGTAGACGCAATGTGCTTTCGGCTGCGGCTGGCGCGACCGGAGCGCTGGTGGCGAGTAAGGCCGCGCTATCAAACACCGGCGAACAAATCGCCCAAGCCAGCGGCGAAACCTATCGCGCCTATGAAATTGGTGAACAAAAAGGGCCCGAGACGCTGCGTCTGGTCGAGCGGCCGGTGCCAAAGCCGGAGCCCGGACAGGCGCTGATCAAGGTCACGGCGACGTCGATCAACGCCCGCGATCATGGTTTGATTTCCAACCGCTTCCCCATTCCCCGTGGCCGGCGGCCAGACACGCGCATTCCCATTAGTGAAGGGGCCGGGGTTGTGGTTGCAGTCGGGGAGGGTGTGACTCAAGTCCAAGCTGGTGATCGCGTCACCGCGGCGCATTTTTCCTCATGGGTGAAAGGCCCGTGGGATCCAGTGCAGTCCTACATCGGTGATGTGGGTAACAATATCGATGGCTGGCTTGCCGAGATGGCCGTGCTACCGGCTCATGCTCTGGTCAAGTTACCGGAGGGTGTTACGGAAGAAACCGCGGCTACGTTTGTGTCGTCCGGGGTGACGGCATGGCACGCGCTGTATGAAGTTGCACGGGTTAAGCCGGGTGATGTGGTGCTGTCTCTCGGTACCGGCGGGGTGTCGTCTTTCGGCGTCCAGCTTGCCAAGGCAAGCGGCGCGAAAGTCGTGGTGACGTCGTCCAGTGACCGCAAACTCAAGGCCATGAAAGAATTTGGCGCCGATATCGGCATCAACTACCGCACTAACCCGGATTGGGGCCAGGCGGTGATGGACGCAACCGATGGGCACGGCGCGGATATCGTGCTGGAAAACGTTGGTCGACGCACGCTCGATCAATCTCTCATCGGGACCGCTAACAACGGCTACGTCGTCATGATTGGCACGGACAGACTGCCCGAGCAGCTACCCAAAATGCCGGGCTTCTACATGAAGAACATCACTATGAAAGCGATCAGTAACGCCAGTGTCGAGATGCTCAACGATATGGCCCAGGCCTATGGTGTGAGTGGGTTAGAGCCGCCGATTGCGAAGCGTTTTAAATTCGAAGATGCGGCGGACGCTTTTCGGTATCAGCGCGAACATGACGACATCGGCAAAGTTATCATTCAACACGGTTAGTTTTTAACGCGACTAAAGGAAAAAGTTATGCTCGATATCATGAAGCGCGCGTTCGCGGGAGAGACTGAGAGTGGCCTGACTCGTCGCCAGGCGATGACGGCTCCCGTCATGGCAGCTTCCGCTACTGCCCTCGGAGTGACTCCCGCATTGGCAGACAACCATGTCGCAGCCACTTATATGCCCCCCGCGAATGGTCGACTTGTTTCAGAGCAATTTTCCTTTGATAGCCCGCTCGAAAAAATGAAAGCGGAATTCCGCCTTGGCCGGGCATGGGAAGACGAAGCCGACGTGTTGCTGTGGTATTTCTTCACGATGTTCATCGTCGCCGAGGGCAAAACGGTTACACCTGTGGTGCGCTACGAGGGGATTGAGTTCTCTCACCATAAAAAAATCGGTGAGAACTTGTTCGAGGTCCACGGTCACAACACGTCTTATCCGCGCGACGTATATACCGGAGAATTCATTGAAGAGGTGGCGAACCCCATCACCGGTAAGACCCATGGTGTGACGCCGACCATCCTGACCGAAGATCCAGGTATGGTGTATGGCCCTGGCGGTAAGCGCCCGTTGGATCGCGAGGGCGCTGAGTTTACGGAAACCTATTCGTTGTTTCGTATTGAAGACGACATGGTTAAGCAGGAAGAAATTCGCGTGCCGCCCGACAACTGGTTTACACCGTTTATTGAGACGTCCCACAACTGGACGCCACGCCCCATGTTCGAAGACCAAACCATCACACGCCTACCCATGGGGACCAGTGGCGGGTACGTCTTCCCTTATCCACCGTGGTTGGAAATGGAAGACAATCCGGGTCATATGTTTGCGATCTGGAGCGGCAAAAAGCTTGATGGCGTGCACCAGCTCCCGGAGGGTTACTTCGCAAAAATCGAGAAGGACAATCCGGAATTACTGGTCGTCGATAAAGACAAGTTTAAGGGATAGCGGTCATGTTGCGTAGTCTTGCATACGGTATTGGTGGTCTCGCGATTTGCTTCGTCATCGCCGCGGGGATTGAATATTCGTCCGATCCGATATTCTGGGACCGGTATCTCAATCCACCGGCCAATCCCATGGAGCCCGGCCCTCATTTTTATCAGCCACAGTTCTCTATGGATGAACCGGCTGGTCCATTTTTCCCAACCGCAGAGCCGGATGAGACAACGATCGACCCGGCGGTCCTTGAGGCCGCGGCGGAATGGACTGGCCAAACCGGCGGCACCGCGTTCATCGTTCTGCACAAAGGTAGAATCCAGATTGAGCGCTATTGGGACGAGGGCGCTGCCGACGCCTTGATGACCGGGCGGGCTATGACCAAAACGCTCAACGCCTTGTTGGCAGGTGTGGCGATTGGTGAGGGCAAACTCGCGCTCGATGATCGCATTGGCGACCATATTGAAGGGTGGCAGGCCGAACCCCAAGGCGATATCACGCTACGCGATCTTTTGTACCAGGCCAGTGGGTTGGAAAACCCGCCGCTTGGTCCTGGCGCCTGGAACCGGTTTACACGTTCGGCCTATACCGGTGATGTGGTCATGGTTGCTCTTGAGCACGATCTGGCGCGTGAGCCAGGAAGCATATTCGACATCGGAAATGTCACGTCTCAATTGATCGCCATCGTCGTACAAAATGCTGTGGGCCGGCCGGCGCAGGATTATTTCGTTGAAAAAATTTGGCAGCCCATCGGTGCCGACCGCGGCAGTTTCTTCATGGATCGCGCAGACGGTATGATCCACATAGACTGTTGTTTCAGAACTACACCGCATAACTGGATGCGCGTGGGTGCCCTGTTGCTCAATGATGGGACCGCGAATGGGACGCGGGTGTTACCCGAAGGCTGGGTGGACAGTATGACGACATCATCCCCTCGTAACCCCAACTACGGCATGCACATCTGGTTAGGCCGAGAATACGTGCCGGTCAGACCCTATTCAGAAATTCACCCGGTTGGGGTTCCCCATGCGGAACCGTTTCTCAGCGACGACGTCTATTTTATTGAAGGCGGCGGGTACCGCACACTTTATGTGATTCCGTCCGAGGATATGGTGATTTTGCGTTTGGGCAAGCGGCACGCCGATTGGGATTCGTCTTACCTGCCGAACCGGCTGGTTGAGGGTATTGTTGCTGAGAGCAGCGACGCCCTTTAGGCGGCGAGAAGACCGCCGTCTACCGGCAGGATATAGCCGGTGATGTAATAGGCTTCGTCCGATGCCAAAAATACCACGGCTTCAGCGACGTCTTCAACGGTTCCAGCGCGGCCTAGCGGAATATGAGCATCGGCCATAACATCGCCATCCGGTGTGCCTTCAATACGGCCGGCCTGCACACAATTCACACGGATACGATCTTTGGCTTCGCAGCAGGAGAGTGCTGCACCGCGGGTCATCATGCGAACGCCATTGGCTGAGGCACAGAACGCGGCCTGACCAGAGACGCCGACTGTCGCCGTGGCTGGGGCAACGTTGACGATTGCTCCACCGTTGCCGAACTCCCGCATTTTCACAACGCCATATCGGGTGCCGAGGAATGCTGCTTCAATGTTGTCGCGATTCACAGCGCGAAATTCTTCTAACGATGTCTCGGCGATGGGCTTTGGTGTGTCGTATTTGGCTTCTGAAATGGTGACCAAAACATCCAACCGGCCATGAGCATCACCGATGGCTGCGAGACCTTGTTCCCAGCCCTCAACAGTGGTGACGTCGAAATCGGCGGCCACGACGGTTGCGCCGTCGTTCTGCAATTGGGCGCAAATGGCTTTGCCTGTCGCACCACCGGCGTTGGTGACCAAGGCGATTCTGCCGTCAAATTTGCTCATCGGCCTATATTCCTAAGCGTTGAATTCTATTCTTAGATTACAGGGCAAAGAGGCTCCTAGGCCAAGCCCGCGATCACCGCCTTGTTCGCTAATCGGATACAATTTGTGAGAAAATTGTGTGATTATGAGGCAGTAAAATTGGGAGCTGTAGTTGTGTCAGAGAGTCCACCTGGAATAGTCAAAACTCCTAGTAGTGTTTACCTTGAAGTCCGGCACTCGTTTTTAAGCCATGCGGTTTTCTTCATAGTGATAACGGGCTCGTTAATTGGGTTGCGCCTTGAACTGGATATGGGGCTTAAGGATCCTGCGATTGTAGTATGGGTTATTGGCTCACTCTACGTGTTTTACGCCACATATCTAAGAGGGCCTTTGCTAGTAGTTAGTCCTCTAGGACTCTATGTTCGCGATAGTGACGCGTTGTATCCTTGGTCGGCCATTGAGGAAGTGAAGGAGCGGAAGCAATTTATCCAGATTCAAGTCGCTTCATCATTTGTGCCAGGAATTGAGAGGCCACAAAATTGGTACAGCAAGCGAATACTAGGCAGGCAATTCTTCGCTGATCCAGAAATTAGAACGAAATCTCTCAACTACAGCAAAGACGAAATTTTGCAGGCCATTCGCCACTACAAGCCGGAAACCTAAGCGTCGGGAACATCATCGACTGACGAATAGATAGGTAAGCCTTTCTCTTTAAAAACGTCGGCTTCTTCATCCGCACCCTCTGATGGCCCTCCAATGCGGAGGCAGGCGTCGCAACGCTCAGCGGCCGCCAACGATATCGGCATCATCATATCATCGAAATTTTCGTGGCCCGCGGCATCGATGACGGGCAGCGCGAGATTCACACCGATGATGGGCGTATGGCCTTTGCGCCAAAGAGCAGCAGCGGCCACGTTCATCGCTGTCAGGTTTTCTTGTCGTGTCTCGTCTGAATTCGCTCCACTGGTGTAGGGGCCGGCAACCATGATCCACATTTTACTACCCTCGGCCGCGGTAGCTCGCCACGCCTTGGTCTGGAATCCATAGCCCTTCGGGGGGCTCACCAGTTTGCCAAAACACATCGATGGGAATGCCGCCGCGGGGATACCAGTAGCCGCCGATGCGCAGCCAATTGGCGCCGGTCGCCTCAACAATGCGTTTGCCGATCATCACCGTGCAGTCTTCATGGAATGCGCCGTGATTGCGGAAGGATCCAAGGAACAGCTTGAGGGATTTGGATTCAACAATCTTGCTGTCTGGCACGTAATCAATGACCAAATGGGCGAAGTCGGGCTGACCGGTGACGGGGCAGAGGCTGGTGAACTCGGGGCATGCGAAGCGAATCAGGTAGGTGGTGTCGCCCTGTGGGTTCGGGACCGTTTCTAATGTGGCCTCGGCAGGTGAGGCGGCTATCTCGGCATTGCCGCCAAGTTGGGTCAAGGTTTCTGAGTTGTCGGTCACCGGGGTCCTCCTGCACTACGTGTTCGTTGGCGCTCTATCTTGCCAGACGGGTTCTAGCACGATAGGGGAACAGGGTATGAGCGATACATCAAATCCTGCACCTGATACGAATCCAGACAATCTGCCGGCGTCGCCTTGCGTCGGCGTCTGCACCGTCGATAAGGAAACCAAGATGTGCATCGGCTGTTTGCGCACGCTGAAGGAAATCGGCGGCTGGCGGACTATGACCTTGGACCAAAAACGCGACGTTGTGGCCGCCTGTAAACAACGCGCCGAAGACGCACAGACTGTGTCCGACCCCGCCACACTCTAGGCCCACTGCCGCCATAGTCTCTGGCCACACTGTCTCATGATTGTTCTAGATCATTGTTTCCGGATCGATTCGGCCAATACCTTGGGTATCAGTCATAAACCGGTCGGCGCGACTCGCCAGAAAGGTTAACAAAAAGCCCGATATGTTGTGTCTAAAGGCGGATCACATACAATACATAGAGGTTTTGAGGAAAAAGCGACTATGGATCAGGTGAGAATTATACCCGCAAATGAAGACGGACTCGTATCCGCTTCTGCGGCTGCGCCTATTCCGGTCACCATCGTTTTGGATGATGTGCACGGCATCATTACCCGCGTTGTCGCCGTCGCCCGTGCGGCCGGCAGGGACTATGTCGAGCAATGCCGTTCAGCTGCGGAAGCTGTTGTCGCCGTACGCCATGATCTGTCGTTTACAGAAGCCCTGAACGCGGTTTACCGCGTGCGTGAGCGTGACGCCGCCTAGCGTTTTTGCGCCAGTACAAAAATTCGTTTCATTAAGAAGAGCGTTTTGCCGTCGGTCTGTTTCGGATAGGCCGACGCGACCTGTTCGCTGTAGTCGGCCTTAAAGGCTGCCTGATCCGCCTCGTTCAGGACTGAGAGGTAGGGCGTGAGGCCGGTCCCAATAATCCAGTCAAACACCGGATTGTCGCCTTCTAGAACGTGGTGATAGTCGGTCACCCAGACGTCGATCGGGTCACAGGACGGCGCCAATAGGTCATAGAAGGCCTCCGGGCCCATGGGGTCTTTATACATCCAAACATCGGCCAGTTGATCGGCCCAGCGGTCAGACGTCACGGTCGCGCGAATGCACTTCTGATAGGCGGATTGCTCGGTAACCGGGATCTGAAACGCTAGCCATCCACCCGGTACAATCATGTCGGCCAGTCTCGGCACCACAGCGGCATGATCGGTCACCCAGTGCAGGGCCGCGTTGGAGAACACCAGCGCTTGCGGTGAGCTCGCTTGCCATGTGGCGATGTCGCCTTGCTGCCACTGAACGTCTGTGTCGCCGTATTTGTCGCGGGCTTTGGTCAGCATGTCGGGAGACAAGTCGACACCCATGACATCTCGTTCAGGCCAGTGTTCTTTGAGCGCTCGCGTGACGTTGCCGGGGCCACAGCCCAAATCAACAATGGGACCAACGACGTCGAGTGGAATTTGTGCAATGAGGTCAAGAGCCGGTCGCGCCCGATAGGCTTCGTAGCGTAGGTATACGTCGGGGTTCCAGGTGTTGCTCATGCTGGTCTCATGTAATGGGTCGTGCGCTTTGGCACCGGTCTTACCATGGAAGCGTTGTGCCGTCCCATTTGTGGAAGGTGCCAATATCGTCGAGGGTGAGTCCATCGATGAGATCGATCATTGCCCCGATAGCATGGCGTGGAGCATAGGCATTGGCGGCGACCATGCGCTGGTCCCGTTCCGATAACGTTGAGGGGTCTTCGACCGCCATATAGTTCTCGGTATCGATGGTGCCCGGCGCGATGACCGCAACGATAACACCGCGCTCTTTGACCGCCTCGCCATAGGTGCGCATCAGCATATTGAGGCCCGCTTTGCTGGCCCGATAGGAGGGTGCCATAGAGCTGCGAACGTTGGTGATCGAGCCACCGACAGCGCTCATCACTGCGATGGTCTTCTGGTCGCTGGCAGCGACATGCTCAAGGAATTTTTCTGCGACATACAGCTGGCCGATGATGTTGGTGCGCAACACCTGTTCCAGCCATGTGTAATCGGTCTCGCCGTGGGTATTGCGACCGACCCGGAACGTATTAATGGCGCCGTTAAGATTGAGGACATCGATTGGAGTGCCTGCATATTTTTCAGCCAAAGCGTCGACCTCCGCAAAGTCGGTGACGTCCAGTTCTTCGACCACAACATTGGAAAACTTATTGGCCAGGGTTTGCAGCCGGTCGGCGGTGGCGGGCGTGCGAGTGGTGGCAATAACGGTCCAGCCTCGCTCGGCGTAATCATTGATAAAGGCTAGGCCGTGGCCCTGCGACGATCCGGTGACCAACACTGTGCGGGCCTCCGCGTTAGAGGACAGCCCAATCGCGAACATGAAAAGGACCGCGGCGTTTTGAAGAAAGGTCATCGTTCGTCTCCTATAAAAACGGGGCGGCCCCTTTCGGTCACCGCCCCGCAGAATTTAAGATTGATGCCGGTCTTAGTACTGGTACTTCAGTTCCAAGCCCCAGCGGCGGCCTTCCTGCAACGTCGAGAGTCGCGGCGCGCCAAACTGCCCGAACGGCAGTGTCGTATTTTGTTGAACAATCGCTTCATCGGACAAGTTCTTGCCGTAGAAGGTTAAGGCCCACTGTTCATCCATACTGATCAAGCTGATCGACGCATTGAAGACATCGTAAGCTGGCAAGGTTCCAATGTTGTTATCGGTAAAGAACGTCTTGCCACGATGGCTGTACTCTCCGCGGAGGCTAAGAACCGCGAAATCGCCCAGTTCTTGGTCAAAAGTAGAGCCCACTGTATAGGTCCACTTGGGCAAACGCGGGATGGAAAGCGCCAGGTCAGCGGCGTCGATCACGCCATCACTGCTGAGATCGAAGCGGACTTCGTCGTAGCTACCATCCAAGTACCCAATTGAAGCGTTGAAGGCCAATTGAGGGACGGGCAGGGCGACCATATCCAGTTCGAAGCCCTTAATTGTCGCATCTGCTGTATTTCTCAGGCCTTGGACAACGCCGACGATTGGATTGGCAACGTTAAGCTCACGTTGAAGGTCTTTGAGGTCATTATAAAACGCAGAACCGTTCAGCACGAACTGGCGATCCATCCAGCTCGACTTGAAACCGACCTCAAAGGAATCCTGCTTTTCTTCATCCGTTGGGCCGGCATCAAAGATGGCGGGGACGGTGGTGCGGAAGTTATAGCCGCCGGACCGGAATCCCTTGGTCCAATGAGCGTACATCATCGCGTTTTCGGTGGCGTCCCAGCGCACACCGATCTTCGGCGTCACGTTGGTCCATTTTTCTGAATCGGAAAAATCTGGTGCGCAGACAAGGGTGGTGACGTCGCAAAACCCGAAGCGGGAAACATTGGCCGTCTTTTTCTCTTCCGTATAGCGCGCGCCAGCAGTGACAGTGAATGCATCAGTCACGCGGTAATCAGCACTCAAAAATGCACCGTAGTTCTTGTGCGCTTGGTCACCACCAAGCCCAGCGATGATCGTGTTGAAGGCGAGGTACCGGTTTTCCCGATACAACACGTCTTGATCGAAGTAGTAGAGGCCCGCCGTTACATCGAGTTGATCAGTTAGCTCACCGAAATACCGTAGTTCGTTACTGATCTGGTCTTGGTCAATAATGATATCGCCATGGAACAAGAGAAGGGGGCTGGCATCCACGTCGGACAGAGCATTCTGTTTGACCTTGCGGTAGCCGAAGATGTTAGTCAGCGTGCCAGGGCCGACCTCCCAATTGGCTTCGAACGTGACTTGGTCCCATTTGATATCAACGAAACCAGGTTCATCAATTTCCGCGAAGATATTGTCAGAAACGTCGGACGGGTTGGCAGATAAAGCCCGCTGACCGACGGCACCATCGCCATCCAGATCGCCATGTTCATAAATTAGCGTTAGTTCCAACGCGTCGCTTGGTGTGAAAACGAAGGACGGGCGGAACATCAGGGTTTGTTGTGCGCCCACGTCCCGATTTGGGTCGGCCAAATTATCGAAGTAGCCGTCGTCGTCCTTGTAATAAACGCTCAACTTACCGGCCAACTTATCGCCTGCGATGGGACCTTCGACCGCCGCTGATGCCGTATACTGTGGGCCGGTCTCATAACTGATCTTCGCTTTGGCTCCAAATTCTCCGGTGGGGCGTTTTGAACGTAGCAATACGGCACCACCGGTCACGTTGCGGCCGAACAGTAAGCCCTGTGGCCCACGCAAAATTTCAATGCTCTCAAGATCAAAGGTATCGACGACGACTCCGGCCGTCATGCCAAGGTAAACGCCATCGACAAACAAACCGACGGTCGGATCGACGGAAGGAATAGAGCTGTTGATGCCAAGGCCACGGATCGAAAAATTCTGAACGCCGGGTGTTGTGCCAACTTGATCCAGACTGACGTTTGGACTGGCAAACGATAGGTCTTCAATAGTGATCAATTGTCGGGTGTCCAGAGCACTTTCACTGAATGCTGACACGGCAAGTGGCACGTCTTGTAGCTGCTCGGCCCGATTTTTCTTGGTGCCGTACACTTGTATTTCTTCGATGAGGATGGCGGCGCGGCCAGCTTGCGCGACCTCCTGTGCGGCAACGCCACTCGCCGCCAAACACATGGCCGCTACAGAAGTTGCTAGCGTCGCTTTAAGAGTGCCGGTCATAGATGCCTCCGTTCGCCTATTTCGAAAGACGTAGTGTCTTGCGTGCGCATCACCGCCGCTCATACGTCTGTATGCCTAAGCCTAGCGGAAAAAGGCTGTTGAGAGCCAGCCGTTTACCACTTCAGGTTTAATTGCTTAGAAAACGTGACTTTTTTATCGCGGTGTCACGCGACCCAGCGGTGAATTGCCCACCGCTGGCTCGGTGGCCCGATTCATGGGGTTTGTCAGCACCTAGAACGGTTTGACTTTGCCTAGGAAGGCGATCATCGCCACGACGGTCCATAGCATCAGGGCCGCGACCTTGGAGCGGCCGGTGGCCTCTTCAATAATGTCATTGCCTTTGGTGGCCTCGTCACCACCAGCGCGCACCATGCCAAAGCCAATAATCCAGTTCTTGATTTCACCGCGCAAATAAACGCCAAACACGACAGCGACGCCAAATAGGAATATTTTTGCGGCCAGCCATTTGTCAGCGATCGGTGCTTCCGTGATCAAAGACATTAGGCCAAGCCCGCCCATACCCAAGATGACGGCATAGCGGACGTACATATCAACGCCGCGCAATTTCTCTGTCATCGGGTGCCGGTCATTAAAGAACATCCACCAGTTCGCGGCGAGCCACAGCATACAGATCGCCCAGATGGCGATGAGAGGTGTGCCGCCGATTGGTGACAGGCCCTGCATCCAGGCCATCTGGAAGCCCAATGGAATAAGCCCGATAAGCGCGGTGCGGGGTCCCATATCGCACTGCATCAGTACCTTCATGAAACGAAAGCGCTCATCCAACGAGAGGTTCCGGTCGGCGACAAATTTAGCCGACAGATAAACGCCGAGGTCTCCGCCAAGCCAGTACACAAAGAGCACTGTATGGATATAGATCAGTAAATCGTATGCTGTGACGTACATGGTTGCCTCCCCAAGGGCCGCGTCTGGTCAATAGTAGGTGGGGCATCATAGCGTATGGTAAGCGGCACACCAGAGTACCGCCTTCTGAAGGAGAAATTCATGCGTCGCCGACTAACTCTAAGTTTAATTTGTCTCTCAGCTCTGGTCCTGTCCTCCAGCGGCTGGAGCTATGAGCGACGCGGTGGTACCGAGGCTGACTATGCAGCGATTGACGCCATTGAGGTGCAATGGCAGGAGGCCTATGGCGCACGGGACTTCGAAGCATTGGCCGATTTGTATACCGAAGATGGCTGGGTGATGGCCCGCCGCCGGCCAGCCATGCGCGGGCGAGAAGAGATCCGTGATTTTTTCGCGTCCGTTGCGGAAGACACCAAGCTCGCCGTTACGTTTGATGTTGAGGAGCTAGAGGTGACAGGGAGATATGCCTGGAATGTTGCCAGATTTGCGCTGACCTATCAGTCGATGTCTGGTGGTGAGCCCATTCACGACTATGGTCGCGCGTTGATCCTTTACAAGAAGGGGGGCGACGGCCAATGGCGCATTCATCGCGATATGGATACACCTACACCTGACGCGGCGGATATGACGCCGCCGACTCCGCGATAGGCTGAATCAGAACTCATGGCGCGCATCTTATACGTTTTGGGCGGTCTACTCGTCGTCCTCGCCTGCGCCGAGAGTGTGCCCCTTTTGGCCGACCTGGTATCCGGCAATCCAGATTGGATGGTGTTTGCTGTCTCGGGCTTGCTCACACTGTTCCTGGGAATGGCATTGCTGCTGGCCAATGCCAACCACCCGGAACGTCTAACCATTCGTGAAGCGTACCTTTTGACGGCGATCACTTGGTTCATTCTGCCGATATTTGGTGCTGTACCGTTTTACTTCAGCGCGGAAAACATCGGTATTACGGACGCGGTGTTCGAAAGCGTCTCTGGTCTGACCACGACCGGTTCAACAGTTTTGACCGGTCTCGATAATTTCCCCCCCGGTTTATTGCTGTGGCGCTCTATGCTGCAGTGGAGCGGCGGCATTGGTATCATTGTCATGGGTGTTGCGATCCTGCCACTTCTGCGTGTCGGTGGCATGCAGTTGATGAAAACTGAAGCCTCGGACACGTCTGATAAAGTCCTTCCGCGCGCGCGCGAAATCGCGACCGGTATCGGCGCCGTTTACGCTGTGCTTACTTTAATTTGCGCTTTCGCTTACGGCTTTGCCGGAATGGAATCTTTCGACGCCATCAATCATGCCATGACGACCCTGGCAACCGGTGGTTTTTCCACTCACGACGACTCATTCGGCTATTTCACCGAACCAATGCTGCCGTGGGTTGCCATAGTTTTTATGGTGCTGGGTGCCCTTCCTTTTGTTCTTTATGTCAAAGCGGTTCGGCGTGGTCCTATGCGTTTGTTCAACAACGCCCAGGTCCGGTTTTTTCTATACTTCTGCATAAGTGTTGTTGCGGTTTTGACGTTATGGGCGTGGCGTACCATGCCACTTTCCTTGTTTGACGCTTTCTCACAATCCGCCTTTAACGCCATATCGATCATCACCACAACGGGGTATGCCAACGCCGACTATACGTTGTGGGGCAGCGCGTCTGTGGTGTTCCTCATTATTACGTTCGCGGGCGGTTGTTCTGGCTCCACCGCTGGGTCGGTTAAGATCTTCCGCTACCAACTTATGTTGTCTTTCTTGAAATCTCAGGCCAACCGATTGATCCATCCTCACGGTGTGTTTCCGGTGACTTACGACAGTCGCGAAGTACCTTCCGAGATCGTTTTGTCGGTCACCGCATTTCTTGCCCTGTATCTGGTCAGTTGGTTCGGTTTATCAGTTGCCTTGGCCTTAACCGGACTCGATTTTCAAACTAGCGTATCCGCGGCTGCGACCGCGCTGACCAATGTTGGCCCGGGGCTTGGGCCTATCGTTGGGCCGGCCGGTAATTTTAGCGGTCTTCCAGACATCGCGAAGTGGATGCTTGCAGGCGGTATGCTGCTTGGGCGCCTAGAATTGTTTATCTTATTTGTTCTCGTGACGCCGCGGTTCTGGCGCGAACTTTAGACTGCGTCAGGCGCTACTCTTGCAGACTCCGCTTGAGGGTCATTGTCGAGCCCACGTTGCGGCGGTGAGGCATAGATCGCTTTTTCGCGCCCCTGTTCGATCGCGTCTTCCAAGCCTTGCTCCGCGCGCTTCAGCAAGTCATTTCCCGTTTGGTCGCCGTGGCACATTTCTGTCACACCGATTGACACTGTGAAGTGCAAGACTTCGCCATAGACGTTTACTTCAAGACTACCGAGGTCTTCGACCATGCGCCGAGCCAAAGTTAAAGCGCCTGGGCCAGGCGTTTCAGGCAACAACGCAACGAAACGCCGCTCGGATAGGCGGTCAAAGCTATCGCAGTGCCGCATGACCAGCACGCAATACCCAGCAAATACACGGGCTATGGTATCAGCAGCGTGGTCACCCCAGGTCTCACGAATGGAACGTAGACCGTCAATTTCAAACATCAAGCAGGCAAAAGGTTCGCTGTATCGTCGCGCTCGGGTGAATTCGTTATTCGCCAGCACCCGGATATGCATTTTGTTGGCGACGCCTGACAATTCATCGGTGGTCGCGCGTCGGCTCAGTTCCCACTTATAAGAAAAGGCCTCCCGTGCGGTGCGATCTGCCAGGAATGAAATCACAAATGCGATTAAGAGCGCGGGTGAGAGATAGCCGAGGGCTGCAGGTACGCTGATCGCAACATCAGATAGCGGAAACAAAAAGATGGTTGCGAGCAGGGCGACAATGATAGCCGCTGCTATTGCCGCGAGGGCGATCAGCAAGGTCGGGGACAAAGCCGTCAAATAAATGGACAGCAGTCCCATCAGTAGGGCGAACCGAGTGCCGCCGTCCAAGGGGAGGTAGATCAGCCCTAAAGACAGATGAACCGAGAAGGCGAGGGCAAATAGAATGGGTATCAGTTCCGCTCGGTCCTGGACAAACTGTACAAAGCTGAGTCCGAACAGCACTACGGTAAAGGCGAGTAAGACCAGGGAGTAATTACCCAGCATGCCCGTGGTGTCACCGGCACGAAAGGAACTCCACATCGCGGCAAGGCAGTACAAGGTTCCGCCAACAAGCACCAGCCAACGTTGAACCGATTGCAAGCTTACGGCGCGGTCAGCCTGGTAGGCCGCTTCTTTTTCTTCACCGAATCGAGTGTCAAAGATCATGGGTATGAGTCTCCGTCGGCGAGCCTAACACAAGTGAGGTCGTGCGATAGCACCCGCGTCTGGCCTTACACCCATCAGTGCGTTTTGGAGATCGCGATTTCTGTGGTTCGAGTCATGCGGCACGTGCGCTTCGCATCACCCATGGCATTGGCGGCGCGTTGCAAAACGTCTAGCTCAGTGTCGTGATTCGTCACGGGGTCGTCGGTCGCGCTGCTGCGACTAAAGACCGATAGGCCGATAGCGACACTAATGTCATGTTCACCATCGAATGTGCGAACCGGTTGCGCGAAGGCCGTTGCAATGCGACGTGCGACAACAATGGCTTGTCCAATGTCATCAACCTGATTGACAACACAGCCGAATTCGTCGCTGCCGAGACGAGCCATCATTTCGCCGGGCCACTTAATTGCTTTCAGACGGCGCCCTGTTTCACGTAAAACCGCGTCACCAACTTTCATGCCGTAGGCTTCGTTGATGAACTTAATACCGTTCAAATTAACGTAGATCATGGCGCCCATCGCTTGTCCGGTCTTCGGCGGCGTCATGATCACTTGGTCAAGATGGTCCATGAGCGCTTTGCGGTTGGATAGATTGGATAGCGGATCATGGAAGGCAGCTTTTGACAGGGCCGACTCACGCCGATGACGGGCGAGGGTGTAGCGAATTGTGCGTTCTAAATTCTCAACTGTAAGTTCACCCTTAATCATAAAGTCGTAAGCGCCACGAGACAGAGCGCCTTCGTCAACGGCTGGATCTTCCATCGCCGTTAACATGATAAAGGGAACGTCAACCTCTCGACGCCGCGCTTCATCCATCAGGTCAAAGCCGGTGTTCGGGGTGAGGTAGTAGTCTGTCAGGCAGATATCGACGTCTTTGCTCGTTAGAACGTCCATCGCGTTCGGAATGGCATCGGTCGTGACGATGTTGTCCCGTTTGATTCCACTGGCCTGGAGGAAGCGGGTGATCAAGCTCGCGTCCATCGCATTATCTTCAAACAGCAGAATACGGAGTGATTCTGCGACCGATGTGTGGGGCTGACTCATAACTCTCCTCAAGGACTTCCCGTCTATAACGACGAGTATCGATTATTTCCGCTGATTTGGCGGGATTCACGGCCCCACAGACTCGGCGGTTTACATTGAGACAAAAGGTATCGGCAAATGGTTACCGCCGAGTGAATCAAATGTGGCGGATTTGAGCTGGTCTAGGCTTGAAAAATGGCTGGGGTAGGGCCGCTGCTAAGATGACAGGCCTGTGATATCACCCGGATGTGAGGCTATCCCTAGGATTTATCGTGCGATGGTTCGGTCTAGTGATCGGCGACACCACCCGATTCGTAAGAAACATGATACAAATTGACCGATCAAATCGTTAGATTCGGTCGTGATTATATAAGGATTTTCCATGCTGATTCGAATGGCCCGCAAGTCTACGCCCAAGCCCAGTGAGATTACGCCCAAGGATGTTTACCTGAATCGCCGCAAGTTTATTGCCGGCACGGGCCTTATCGCCGGTTCAGCCGCTCTTGGGGTCAAGAGTGTCCCAGCCGTCGCCGCTGTCGAACCGCCGGGCTCCAATCCAGCCCTGTCGCCGATCATCGACGGATACTCCAAGTTGGGCGACGATGATCCACTCACGCCACATACGGACGTCACGTCGTACAATAATTTTTATGAATTCGGCACCGGCAAGGGGGATCCGGTCGAGAACGCCGGATCGTTCAATCCCAAGCCGTGGGAAATTACAGTTGATGGGATGTGTGCCAACCCCGGCACGATGGGTTTAGAAGACTTCCTTAAGCCTCATGACCTTGAAGAACGGATTTACCGGCTACGCTGCGTCGAGGCGTGGTCGATGGTCGTGCCATGGGTCGGTATTTCCCTGGCCGACGTGATCAAGCGGTTCGAACCAGATGGGTCGGCCAAGTATGTGAGATTTGAAACGATCGTTCGCAAGGAAGAAATGGTCGGCCAACGTTCTCGCCGCATTCTACCCTGGCCTTACGTCGAAGGTCTGCGCCTGGACGAGGCCATGAACCCGCTAGCGATATTGGCCGTCGGTTTGTACGGCGAGGAATTGCCAAATCAAAACGGCGCACCGATCCGCCTGATGACGCCATGGAAGTACGGCTTTAAGGCGATCAAATCCATCGTCAAGATCACGTTCACGGATAAGAAACCGCGCAACACATGGAACGTTATGGCCGCCAACGAATACGGCTTTTACGCCAACGTGAACCCTGGTGTTGACCATCCCCGGTGGTCTCAGGCACGGGAGCGGCGCATCGGTGATTTTCTTCGCCGCGAAACCCTGATGTTCAACGGCTATGAAGAAGAAGTGGGTGAACTCTACGCTGGAATGAACCTGCGCAAGGAGTATTAGGGGCTCACGGCTCTTCTCAGTTAGAGTTGAGGCATGCGTAGTCTCACCCTCATCAGTACCACCGCATTTTTTGGCTTGTGCTTAATTGCGTCTGCATCAGCGCAGAACGGACCTGTTCCTCGCTCTAGCCTGTTTGTTCTAGAAGCTGGCGACCGTGTCGAAGATGCAGGAGTGTTCACGGTTGCCATTGGGCCGTCTGCCCGTACGGAAGCCTTTGAAGTGGTGCGCCGGGCCGACGGCGGCCGTATTGTTACCAGCATTACGACCCGTTCTGCTGAAGGTGCCAGTCGTGTCCCGGGTGAAGGACGTTGGACCTATGATGCCAACGAACACCCAGTGAAGGCCGAAGGCAAGACGCGGTACAATGGAACATCAACAGACATAGAAATCATCGCCGCGCTGCCTATAGCTAGCATTACCGTGAGGTCTGGGGCTGTGAAGCGAACCATTCCCGCACCCTGCGACCCTGATTGCCTGATTGATTTCTCACCCAGTGCGCTGCCCATGTTCACCATGACCCGCCTTTACGATTATGACCGAGGCGGCATCCAGTCTTTCACCATGGTCGGGCAAGGTTTGTTTAGCGACAGCCCTCTGCTTGGATCGCGCCTGCAGATCGAAGCCCTTGGCCGTCAGACCATAAAGGCCCCGGAGGGTGCGGACCTTGAAGTGTCACAATTTGTTGTAGCCCCAAGTCTTGCCGCGCGCCCGGTCAGAGGATTTGCCTTTAACCTGTGGGTCGATGAAGCGCATCGCCCATTAGCCTTTGATATGCCTGGAGAGACACGCGGCATACGAAGCGGCTTCGATTTCGTTGTCACCGAAATGCCACCTGTATTCGACTAGCCAGGCTTTGGCGGTTTGTAAGACTGTGATTGGACGACGGTGTGGTCCTCGGGCAGTACGACATCATAGTCGTCGCGGCCGTTTACTCTGTCGATCACGCTTTGATGAACTAGGGCCTTCGTAGGAATTTCCCGATCGACAGGTCTCCACGCTTTCCACATGTTTGTGCGCGATTCGTGTATGGTTCCATCC
Source organism: Alphaproteobacteria bacterium (assembly GCA_012103295.1). Taxonomy (GTDB): domain Bacteria; phylum Pseudomonadota; class Alphaproteobacteria; order Rhodospirillales; family Rhodospirillaceae; genus WLXB01. The sequence goes on from WLXB01000031.1 coordinate 24,501, forward strand.
GCTTTCTGATTGAGATTCTCATTCCACTTGTCGCGTAGGCGCAGCCCAACGCTTGATGCTTTGTCCATCATCCAGGCAAACGCAATATCTGACAGGTCGCGCTCGTCATACCATCCCCCAACATCCGAATGGACACCGGGAAACCATACTTGCTCTATAGCCTGACCCGCGGCCAAGCTCTTTTCATCCCAAAGACTGACAGGAAACTTCTTACGTTTCTCGTCAATCGCGATGGCGTGAAAACCGTTTTTGACCTTTGGGCTCAGCCTATTGTTGGGGAATTCTTTCCCATAATAATACCCTAACGACGCGACGGTATCCCACACACCGATACAGTGGATATCTGGTATAGTGCAGAAATCACGGGCGAAGCCGTCAACAACATCCGGCTTCGTCTCGTAATAGCGTTCGCTGTACATCTTCATTACGTAGGGAACGAGGTTCTTGTTGCCGCGCTCTAGAATACCAAATCGAGCGATGATGCCGGCCAGGGTTCGCGCGGTGAAGGCTCCTTGGCTGAAGCCGAACAGGAATAACTTGTCGCCCTCCTGGTAGTTTTCCATCAGGTAGGAGTAGCCGTCTTCCAAGTTTTCTATCAGGCCGACGCCAAAGGCCTGTCCCATAATTGTTTTAGTTTTTCGGGATATTGTCTCACCAAAGGCGCTGGATGTTCCGACACCAGGGTCGTAGAACGCTTTTTGACTTTCATCGCGCTCAATCGCGTCGAAGACGCCAACAACGTTGGTATTGTTCTCGCCGTACTCGTTTCCTGTGCCATCATAGCAAACGACAATGTTGACCATTTCAAGCAGCTCCACCCCGATTAGATCGCGTATATCTTAAGTAGAGACGTTTATGACTTGCAAGCGAGCAAACCCGTGACAAACTTCCGGTCCTATATTCTTGTGCCAGCGTCCGACGCGGCGGCGTCCCGGTCGGCACTTGCCGGATCGGCGGACCTTGTCGTGCTTGACCTTGAGGACACGGTGCCGGACGACCTAAAACCTCGCGCTAGGATTATGTTGCGCACTGGGATGTCGGCAGATTGGGTTGGTGATGATCGCTGTGCAGTGCGGGTTAACACCTGGAATTCAAAAGCAGGGGAAGTTGATCGTATGGCCTTGGCCGGGCTGTACCTTCCGGCGGTCGTGTTGCCAAAAGTGGACACGCCGGAAGCCGTAGCAACAGCACGTCAGATTCTTACGGATGATGAGTTTGGCGCGTCTGCCTTGCACGTGATTATTGAAACACCGGGCGGTCTTACGAACATCAGTGCGATCACGAAGGCCGGCGTGGCGTCGCTTGTGGTCGGAGCTTTCGATTTGGCCAAAGCTCTCGGCATCGATCCGGATCCGTCGTCGGCTCAGATCATCGAAGCGCGTAAGGCTGTGGCCGCCGCTGCCAACTCAGCGGGGGTGGCGTCGTTTGATATGCCTTGGGTTGATTTAGAAGATGGCGACGGCTTTGAAGCTCACCTCGTGCAAGCTCTCGATCTCGGATTCACGGGCTGTTGTGCGATGAATGAAGCGCAGGCGCAGCGCATCAACATGGTATTTTCAGGCTCCCGCTAACGCCCTGAAAACAAAGTCTAAGTTACGCGCTGAGAGTCGTGCATGGGCTCGTGTGTATAAGCCACTAACTCTTTGTATTCATTGAACAAAAATACGAGAAACGAGCCGTGCATGGGCTCGTTCCTCGCAAATTCGCGTCTAACTGTTTTGGTTGATTGTCTGGAGGGGCTACATCCCAGCGTCGGGTATGCCAAAGACAGATCCTTTGCCGCCGGGTCCGCCGCGGCCTTCTTCACGCTTTTTGTCGATAATCTTCTTGGCATAGGACCAAGTGTTTTCATTCTCGGCTAGTCCTTGCCACTCTCTCGGCGCTTCGAGGTATTTTGGATAGTGCTTTGCCGTGTAGTCGCGAATGTACTTCGGCAGGCCGTCAACACCATTCATGAACTTAAACGATTGAGAGTGGTAGACCATGTGTCCGGCACGGTTGCCCATTTCCATGAACGGCAGCCACATGCCATTGCGTGCCCACGCCGTGTGGTTCGACGCCGTGGTTACATCGGGGTTGGCCACCTCCGAGAGGCTGCTGGAAATCGCCCATAATTCACAGGATTGATAGACATCCGTTTGTGAATGCAGGGGATATTCTTTGCGGCTGATCGGGTTTTCCTTTGTCCGAAACACATCAATCTGAAATACGATGCGATCGCCAACGATTTCGTGATCAAACGGCGGTGATCTAAAGCCGCCTGATACGCGTGAGATTCGATTCACCGGATCATTGAGAATGTGCAGTACTTCGACGGTGCGTCCTGTGACTGGGTTGGTCCAGGTGTCTAGAATCTCACCAGTCTTTGGATCCATGTAATAGAGAACTTCGCGGTGGTGGAAGTTCCATACGCCGTCGCCCTGGTAGTCCAGACGTGTTGCGCCGACGCCGTAGGTTTGAAAGGCGAGGTAGTTGGCTTCGCCAGGGACCCACATCCAGGCCTTGCCGCCAAATCCGCTGAGGATGTCTTCGCCGGACAGATCGCCTTGGATTTTGAGGAGCGTTCTAAGATTTGTTTCCGGGTCCATGGTGTCAAAGCCATCGGGAACGGCGGCCGAGGCATTCGACGACATCATGGAAGCCGCAGCACCGGCTGCGCCTACACCTAGGCCACCCATCATGCTCCTTCGAGTCATGGCGTTGGGATGAAAGGTGTCAGACATCAAGGGGGGAAGCGCGTCTGTGTTGTCCGTCATGGTCATATCCTCTTGCGGCGTGAAAATGGTGGGGAGAGTCTTATCAAGCAATCACGGTTGCCCAGCGGGTCCTGCGTTCGGTGTCCGACTGGCGGGCGCGTGCATGAGCCCGATGCCGTTAAACCCTTTGCAATACTGCCCCGTTGATTCGTACTCTCAGGGATACAGGCGAACAGGGGACTTGGATTATGAATTTTATGCGTTTACCAGCAATGGCCCTATCGGCCTTTCTTGCGACATTCTTGGTTGAGCCTCTAAGTGCTCAACCCTTGTCTTTGACGCCGGGCGCAAGCTTCCGAGATTGCGCAGATTGTCCTGAAATGATTGTCATTCCCAGCGGTACTTTTCAGATGGGGTCAGACCGGAAGGAGCAAATGAGGGACAACGAGTTGCGACCCGAGGGGCCAATTCGATCTGTCGCCATTGCCAAGCCCTTTGCTGCTGGCCGTTTTGAAGTCACTAACGCACAGTACGCGGCCTTTGTTGAGGCGACAGGATACAGCGCGACCAACGGCTGTGTCACATCTGGAGGGCGCTATTCGGTCGATGGGGTCAACTGGCGCAATCCTGGTATCGGAACCGAGGTGGCTGACGATGAGCCGGTCGTCTGTGTCGATTGGACCGATGCCAAGGCGTACACGCTTTGGTTAGCCGGTCACACTGGGCTGCCATATCGCATGCTGACAGAAGCGGAATGGGAGTATGCCGCCAAAGCTGGATCGACAACCGTCTGGCCATGGGGCGAAGACGAAGACCAAATTTGTCAGTACGGTAATGTCTTTGATCAGTCGGGCTTGAAAGACCCACGTTCAAAAATCGGCACGAATGCGGCGGCCACTGCGGCGGCGTGTGATGACGGCTTCCAGACATTAGCGCCAGTGGGCCAATTTACACCGAATGCGTTTGGTCTCTATGACACCATCGGCAACGTCTGGGAGTGGAATGAAGACTGTTCAGTAATGCTTTATTCTGATGAGCCGGTTGACGGTTCAGCCTGGCAAGCCCCGGGCGTTTGTGAGAAGAGGGCAGTCCGGAGCGGCAGCTGGCGGACTCGTGTTTCACGGCATCGACCAACCTTCCGTGGCAGGGATCCTGCTGATTTGGCTTATTTTATGTTCGGCTTTCGTTTGGCGCGAGATTTGAACTAAACGATTATCGCTATCTTTTAAGGCCTAAACGCGTAACCGTGGTCTGGGATGAGGACACTCGATGCCGTTCTGGCCGGACTCGTTGCCGCTGTAGTCGTGCAGCCGGCCGAAGCATTTGATTGGTCGCAAACTGAGTTTCAATCCAATTTTGGTGTACTGAGCACGCCGACCTTTGCCGGCGGCGGTAAAAACACAACGGTTGTCTTTACCGTAGAGCATTCGGATGGCTGGGCTTACGGTGACAATTATTTCTTTATCGACCTCGCTGAAAGCACGACGCCCTTCTACAACAACTGGGACATTTACGCAGAGTACTACGGCAATTTCAGTCTGAGTAAGATCACCGGCGATGATATTGCCTTTGTGCCGATCACGGAGATCGGTCTTATCTGCGGCTGCAACGGGGCAATGGATG
>WLXB01000032.1 GCA_012103295.1 Alphaproteobacteria bacterium
CCAAGATGGGATAAAGGTTGCGCGTCGAACGGTCGCTAAGTATCGGGAATCTTTAAAGATTCCATCATCGGTCCAACGCCGTAGGCAAAAGGCGAACGACTTGCCTATGACCTAGGAATGACGCTTCCTTGACTCGGCATAGGCTCATGCATATGGTTCGCCGCCTCAGATAAAGGGGTGGTTGAAATCGCCGTTCAAACGGCGAAAAAAAGAGACAAAACCAAGTTCTGATAGAAGCAGAAAACAGTCGGAACAAAAGCGTTTCGTTATCCCCTAAAAAAGAATTGAATCGGGAGATATCCCACAGATCGAAACACGCCGTAGTGAATGTCAAAATGCACTTGCCTATATATTGAGGTGAGTAACTGACAGGTGTCCGATTGGTCTGGGATGTAACTTTGGGTATGGAAATCAGCGATTTGTTACAGCCCGATGCTGTCATCAGCTTGAAAGCATCGAGTAAGAAGCAAGTGCTGCAGGAGCTCGCAAAAAAAGCGGCGGCTGTTACCGGAATTGGTGAACGGAAAATTTTCGACACGCTGCTGGAGCGAGAGCGACTTGGTACCACTGGTGTTGGCAATGGTATCGCGATCCCCCACGGTAAGTTGGCAGATTTAAATCGCTTGCATGGTGTTTTTGCCCGTCTGGAGAAATCGGTCGATTTCGAGGCGATTGACGATCATCCGGTTGATCTGATTTTTCTATTGTTGGCTCCTGAACAAGCTGGCGCCGATCACCTTAAGGCGTTGGCTCGCGTCTCTCGTCTCCTGCGTGACCCAGCCAATTGCGATAAGCTGCGCGGTGCCACGAACACCGATGGGCTGTATATGGTTTTGATTCAGTCGGAAGCGCAGGCCGCTTAATCAGCTCTGGTCGTGTCCGATCTAAAGGCGATATGCGCCTGTTTGATCCGCATTGCCACCGTAATCCAACACAAGATCATGAAAAAATAGGCGGCCGGGACGAACCAATCCGGCTTCGCGCAGACCAGTACGAAGAATACGATTGTTTCTGTTCCTTCTGCCAATCCCCCTGAATAGAAGAAAGATTTGGTGCCCCGTGCTTCCGTTTCTAGCCCACGCTTGGCCGCGATAACGGCATAGGCGAGGAAAGAGGCCCCGGTTCCTATGAAGCTGGCAATGAGGGCCGCGACGACGATGGCATTGTCGTGATCGAGAAGGGCGAAGCCGAAGGCGACAGCGGCGTAGAAAATAAAATCCAGGACAATATCCAGATAAGCGCCGAAATCGGTTTTCTTTGTCGCGCGTGCAATGGCGCCGTCCAAGCCGTCTGCGACGCGATTTAGCACGATAAGAACCAGGGCGAGGTTCGGTGCGTTCATCGCCAAAGCTGGAAGGGCGCCTAGGCCAACGAGAAATCCAAATACCGTAACCGTATTTGCTGTAATCCCGCGCCGCGCAAGACTCCGTCCCGCCCAGTTGATCGGCGGTCCAATCAGACGCACCATGAGGGGATCAAGCATAATTGGATTCCGAGGTTTGTTAGGCGTGATCAGCGGGTACTACTTTACTCTATATAAATTCAAAATGTCGCTAATGGGCATGGTTGTTTTAGCCGTACTCACTGCGCCGGCAGTGGCGCTGGAGTTTGGTTTTGCACCCGACCTCAAGACCGCTGGGTGGCGTATTCATACGCCGCGCGGCAAGCAGACAGCTGAGTTTCTGGTTCAGAGCACAGGCAGTTTAACGGTTCATGCCGACTCTCAAGTGGCGTTTCTCTACACCATTGTGCCTGACGCCGGTGCGTCGGAGCATACATTGAGATGGTCATGGCGTGTTGATAAGGGCTTTCCCGGAACAGATTTGTCTGCGCGTGGAGCTGATGATCGGCCGATAGCCGTCCACGTTTATTTCGCAGATGATGATGTCGGACTCTTAAGAAAATTAGGCCGCGGCATGGCGTCGGTGTTTGGCGTCCCCGTTTCGGGCCGCGCTATCACTTACGTCTGGGGCGGAAGGCGTCCAGCCAGGGCGATGATCCCCAATCCGTTTATGGACGACGGCGATGGGGTGCTCGTTGTCCAGCAGTCATCCAGTTCAGCTCCGACTGGGCAGTGGGTTGAGGAGACGGTTGATCTGGCGGCCGATTACCGGGCTGCGTTTGGTGGGGAGCCATCGATGGTCAAAGTGATAGCCGTATCTGCGGATACAGATGATACCGGTGCAAAGTCACGCGCTCAGATTAGAGATTTACAGTTGGTGGACGGCCTTAGCGCGCTTCGTTGATATCCCAATCATAATCGGTCTTGATTATGCCGAGTCTACGATTGATGTTTTTGGCCAGTGTTTTTCGTGCGTATTGCAACAGATGTTCAAGAACTCCCTCGTCCGTGCCGCCAAAGTCTTCGTCGTACCACTCATAGATTTGTGACACGGTCATCCGTCCACCGACGATAGATACTCCGCGCGAACTATTGATATACTTAAACGCTGCGGCTTCAAGATTGGCTTCCATGTTTTCGGGCGTAAAGGCCTGTGGCCAAAGATCTGGGCATCCGATGGACGCGCAATTGACGGCGTAGTGTATGCGGTTGTCCTGCCAGATTGGGCGGAGGATGCCATGCTCAATGTCGTCCAAGCTGAGCTCGACACCCTCGACGGTGACGAGTTTTTTACCCCACGGGCCCGAAGCGAAGAAACCGGGTGATATATTTATCTCGCGGATGCTGCGTACCGGATAATGCTCGAGAACAGTTCTGACGGTGAGCGCATTATACAAATTAATCCAGTAGGCTTGCTGCTCACCGCGGTTGTAATTGCTGATGCCGATGGCTTCGAGCCCGGCGATGTATTCACGCAATGTTTGCTCGTCAGCGTCACTAACGGCGCGGTAGCGGAAAAGGTTTGCCGTAACTTCGGTCTCGGTCACCGGATCAACGATGGTTTGGTCTCTCGCAAGGTATATGTCTAGGAAGCTCTGCCAGCGGTTGTGACCAATAAACTCTGTGGAGAACTCATCAGAGCCCTCAAACTCAGTCATCAAATCCGGCTTGGCGGCGAGCCGGGACTCTAGAGACCCCGTAAAGGCTATGGCTGGACCAGCTCCAATGCAGGCCCACGCCATCACGATGGTGGCGGCCAGAAGGACGGGGCTGTGGCGAGTCATGGAATTCTCCGGTCTTTGTGGTGCTGGTCACAAAGCTTATGATCTGAAAGGAGTTGCGCCAACCCTCATATGAGTGTTTGTGCAAAGCCGTACACATAGGAGATTCGTAATGTCGTCTTTATTTTGGGCTAAACCCCTCGGCTTTGGTGCCGTAGCCAGCGTGATGTTGATGTTCACGGTATCTCCGCACGCCCAGCAAGATCCACTCTCTGCAATCTGTCAGGGCTTCTTATCTTCGTCGGGTGTGCCCGCCCCTGGAAACGCCGATATTCTGTGTGCCTGCTTGGTGCGTGAAGTTCAGAGCAATCTCGATGCCAGCGAAATGAAAGCCTATCAAAGCGCCACCCAGGCGGGTCGCACTTTGCCTTCGGGCGTTGAATCTAAAATTACGGCCATCGCTGTCAAATGCCTAGGCCAAGCTCAATAGGCCAGGCCCAGTATGCAAAATTCACGAGGTCATGCGGGTGGCTGAAACAACTCGTACAAGACGCCATCCGGGGTGCGCACGCCGCAAACCTGAATTTTGCCATAGGGAGCCAGTTTGACCTGTTGGATGTCTGACTCCAATAAGTATCCGGCATTGGTGATGCGATCAGCCGCCGCCGCAACGTCAAGAACCGCCCAACGCAAGCCCACGTGACCAAGGTGAGGCGGTCTCGCCCGCTCTGACAGATTGCGTCCCTCCATCCCATTCCATTCGATAAGCTCGACCCGGCCGTTCTCACGATCGATAGCACCGGGCACGCCGCGGGGATGCATGATCGCAGCTTTGGTTTCTATTTCCGTGGTCAAGTTACGGGGAAACCCAAAGTTACTGTCCTTTGGTTCCGCGTTACGCGTGTCATTATCGACAAATGGTTCAAAGCCGAGCGCGTCCCGGTGAAAATCTCGTGTGACGTCTCTGCTTTGCACGATCTGCATGCAATTGAACGGTTGGCTCATGCGTGTGACGTGATCCCATCCCTCCAGAGGCGGGTCGACCCGTTCATACATTCCGAAGGAAACGCCGTCTGGTCCCCGTAAAATAACGTTGGCGAGGATGCGGCTGTTGTATTCAAAGGAAATCGGATCTGCGACCGCCGTCCAACCTAAATCTAGAGCTGAGTTGAAAACCCGATTCAAATTCTTCGACCGGACCATCAATGAAAAGATACCACCCGTATCCCATGGCATCGCGCCTGCGCGAACGCGCTGCTGATCCCCCGCACCCTCCAAAGCGATGAACCTCACGAAGCCCTGTGCCTCGTCACCACAATGAAACAGGGCCTCCTCGCCGGTGACAGAGGAGTCCAAACCCCACATCTTGAGAATGCTCTGATCAACCCGTCCACGGTGCCCGAGAGTCCATCCACAAACTTGATCTGCCAACTTGCTCCAGCGGTCTAGATCGTGAACCAGGGTGACCGCTTCTTTCCAACCGCCGCCGACGTCCAGCGCAGTATTCATTGCGGTCTCCCTTGCTCTTGTCGTCCCAGTGGATTGAGTTCAACGGTCGCTAGAATGAGAGTGTGCCCTGGGTGAGTGTTCGGATCGATCTTTTTCATTGCTCGTCACTCTGTAGGGTGGTTTGCACCCAATAAGGCAGCTTGAATTGTCCACTGATTTCAAACCCCGTCCCGAAGGCCCCGTCTACCAGCCGCCATTGATCCGTAAAGGTGTCGCGCCTATTGCCATGTCGTTAGGTGTCGGCGCCATGGGCGGCGCAGTCTTTGCCGTCATCGGGGTGCCGTTGGCCTGGATGCTGGGGCCGATGGTGGTGAATATTGTCGCTTCCGTTCGGGGTGCCCCGGTGCTCGTCCCCCACAGTGTGCGGGTCGTCACACTTTGCGTGATCGGTGTGTTTCTGGGCGGCTCATTTACGCCAGACCTTTTGAATCGAGCAGGGGAATGGGCGGTCAGTTTGTCTTTGATGGTTGTGTTTATTCCTCTGATCACGGTCATCGCCAGCTACTACTATCGCCGCTTTGCCGCGTTTGATTCGCCGACTGCGATGTTCTCTGGTGCGCCTGGGACGCTGACGGCGATGGTTATTATCGGCGGGGAGTCCGGCGCTGACGAACGTATGATTGCGCTGACCCAGGGCCTCCGGGTGGTCATCGTTGTTTTCCTGATGCCGATAATTGTGACTCTAGCCACCGCGACCGGTCCATCCTCAGCTTCATTTCTTCCCGATGGCGGGCCGTTCGCCTGGTTGGACGGGGTGCTCCTGTTCGCCGCCGCGATCATTGGCTTTGGTCTCGCGCGTATCTTTAACCTGCCGGCTTCCGCGATGACCGGCGCAATGTTGGCGTCCGCCGCCCTTTATCTCTCGGGCCTCGTCTCCTGGCGACCGCCCGACGTCGCCCTGTGGGTGTGTTTGTGGGTGCTGGGTTCGGCCATTGGCTCTCGCTTTTCGACCGTTACCGCGCAAACTTTCTTTCATGTCAGCCGCCATGCCATTGCTGCGACAGCCGTCGTCATGAGTGTCTCAGCGGTATTTGCGTGGGTGGTCAGCGGCTTCACGGGCGTGGCATTTCTGACCACGCTTCTGTCATTTACACCGGGTGGCGTCGCCGAAATGTGCTTGATCGCCATTGCGTTCGATATCGATCCAGCCTTTGTCGCCGTCCATCACCTTGTAAGGATCGCAATTCTCATTACAGCGGCGCCACTCGCTGCTAAATGGCTGGCGGCCCGGCCGGCCTAAGGCTTACGAGTTACGGGCGTCCCATGCCGTTCGAGCGGCGCGGTCTTCGATGCGATGGGTCAACGGGTCGTCGGGGTCGTAGGCTTTGCGTTCTTGAAAACCGAACACGTTACCTTCTGGGTCCGCATAGTAATTGAGAGATCCCGCGCCCAGCGTTAGTGCATTGACCAACGGTACATCTGCAGCCGTCATTTTCTCGACAAAAGATTCGAAGCCGTAGCCCCGTAGTATCCAAACGTCAGGGACGTCCTTGCGATCGTTCGGCACCGGGCGGACGTTTCCGCCTGGCTTTATTTCCAGTGACGTGCCGCCGCCTAAGTGCATGGTGACGCCACCGTCACCATTGTTCTCCAACAAGTCGAGGCCAACCGTCCGGCAATAGAATGGCACAAGGCCTTGTGGATCCGCGACATGAAGCCGGAGCCAACCGATATCCTGGATATCACTTGGCATGGGGGCCGTATCGGGTAGCGTTACGACACCTTCTTGCCAAACTTTCTCGGCTTCGATGTCAGGGGCCAGGTCCGATCCCGGTGTGGGCGCGCGAATACCAAAGATGAACCCGTCCGGGTCAGAAAAATATGCGGTGTCCTCAGCGGGTGCATTGGATGGAACGGAGGGGGCGCCCGATTCAACGATACGCGAATGCACCGACTCAAAGTCACGGACCCGGAAGATGGGCACCACAGCAGCGTCTTCAATGGTTTTGACAGGTGGGTGTTGTTTGCCCTGCCACATCGTCTCGACAACGGAGTACATTCCTGACCAGACCATGATGTTGCGGGCGCGGTCCGTATCGCGCCGGCGCACCTCGGGTAATCCGAGTACATCGCGATAGAACTCGCCGGGCGGCATTGGATCTTCGGTGCGGCGCACGATCCAGCCGAGGCCTTGGATATGGTCGTTCATGTTGTGTCCTAATCCCTTGTCAATCGGGTCAGTCTAAGAACAGTTTGCAAGATGCCCAAGGGCCTAGTGTAGCTTGTCGTCTGCGAAGACCGCTCTATGATCTTTGCGCTTTTATATATGGAGCTTGCTGATGCCGATATTGCCGCCGCCATCCGACCCGTTCGCAATTACTGTCCCGGTCTTGATTGCTGGCGGTGGCGCATGCGGTTTGACGGCAGCTTTAGCTGCGCGCGGCGCTGGCGCAGAGGTTCTTATTCTCGAGAAGGATGCGATCCCTCGTGGGACCACGTCGATGTCGCAGGGCACCATGTGTGCCGCCGGGACACAGGCACAGAAAGAGGCGGGAATCGAGGACTCGCCCGAGCGATTCTTTGAAGACGTGATGACAAAAGTCGAAGGTCAGAGCGACCCAGACTTTGTTCGTGTCGTCACTCGCGAAGCCGCACCGACCATAGATTGGTTGTCCACCCACCACGGTATCCCGTTTGCCGTGGATACGTCGTGGAAGGGTCTCGGCCATTCCGTCCAGCGTCTTCACGCGCCACCGGAAAAAACCGGCGAAGATTTGATGGGACGTTTGTTACAGGCTGTCGAACGCGTGGGTGCTGACCTTTTGACGGATGCAAACTTGACCGACCTCTTTGCCGATGAGTCAGGGCGTGTGCTCGGTGTTCGTGTTGCTCGCCCCGACGGCAGTCATGAGGATATTGGCTGTGGCGCCCTTATTCTTGCCACCTGTGGGTTCGCCAGCAGCCCGGATATGATTGCCGAGTTCATTCCCGATATGGCCGGGGCCCATGTGTTCACCTGGGAGAACAGCCTAGGCGATGGTATCCGCTGGGGTATGGATCTTGGGGGTGCCGTGGCCGATATGACGTCATTCCAAGGGTACGGCGCACTGGCTTATCCGCAAGAACTCTTGTTCAACTATAACTATGTCATTGATGGTGGTGTTCAGGTCAATCGTGACGGCGAGCGCTTCTCAGATGAAATGGCGGATGTATCCGGACAGGGCGTAAAGGTGATGCGTCAGCCTGATAGCGTCGCTTATATGATTTACGATGAAACACTTCATGATCGATACAAGCACCTTCACGAAACTCGACAGGCGCTAGAGATTGGCGCGGTAAAAAAGGGTGAGTCCGTTGCTGATCTTGCTGCGGCACTCACCATTCCTGTGGATGCGCTTCAGCAAACACTCGCAGATATGTCTGACGCCAAGGCCGGTAAACGCGATGATGCTTGGGGGCGGGATTTCTCGGGCACCCATGACCTGGTACCGCCCTACTACGGCATTCGCGTTACCGGGGCGATCTATCACACCCAGGGTGGGTTGGATGTTGATGAACATGCGCAGGTTAAACGGGTTGGTGGTGGTATGCTCCCCAACCTATTTGCTGGCGGCGGTGCGGCTCGCGGGATCAGTGGGCCGACCTGCTCCGGCTATATTCCAGCCTCGGGAATTTGCATGGCCATGACCCTAGGCCGTTTGGCAGGCCAAGCTGCGGCCCGCCTCACGTCCTAAGCAAATCAAGTGACTAGGCGACGACCCGTCTCATTTCATTGGTCGCGCCGAATCCTAGGGCTGCGTATACCGGTTCGCCGCTTGCCGATGCATGCAGTACCACCCGTGTGCATCCAATATCCTCTAAATACGCCACGCAAGCTTCCGTGAGCTTTGTGGCTAGGCCCTGTCTACGATGGTTGGGGTCGACGTAGACCCCCCAGATGTAGCCGTCCAAGCGCACGTCAGGTTTCAAGGCTTGCGGGTAGAGTTTTCGTGAGATCAAACATTGCGCTGCACCAGCGATGTGTCCGCCATTGTCAGCCACGAACGCGTGGCCCTGATTGCGATCATTGGATTCCTTCATGAACGAAAGGGTGGCGTTCTTCCAATCGGGAATGAAGTCAGCGTCAGTCATACCGTTGTCGAGCCACATATTGTAGAACGCATCCGCCAACGCATTGTAATCGTCCGGCCTCGCAGGCCGAATACTAATATTCGTTGTCATTGTCTTTTCCGTTGTCTTGAAATTTTGCCGCATGCGGGCGCGTGCACGCATGTCTGAGAAACCCGGAGCGGGTTATGTAAGAGTTATGCCCCGCAGGGGCGTCGGCGCGTGCAACGGAAAATTGTGGAGCCCAGCACACCAGTCATCGCGTCGCCGCGAACGGCAACGGAAAATCTTTTGGCTATGGACGTGGCAACGGACATGTTGCGGCGGACTCCAATATGAAGGCACAGGGTTTACGGCGATTGCATTTGAAAATCAAGATAGGTTGGGGTGTATCCAAACCGGAGTAGGTTACTGTGCGTCGAATGCCACGCTTAATTGGTGGTGTTGATTTGCACTCGTTGGGTTCTCGAACCGCCATTGTTGCAATGCCATTGCCGCAGAAATGTCGAACACGTTTTCGGGGCTGGCAGCGAGGACATAAACATCCCGAACACCGCCGTCGGGCCACAATCGGTAGTCGAGCAAGACCCAGCCATCAATTGCCTCAGCAGATTCATCAGGCGGATAAATTGGTGGAATCTGAAGCGTTGGCCTGGGTTGAACGGTCGTCATGGCCGCTGTACCCGCGGCTGCCGTTTCTGCTGCGCTAACCGCCTGTGCCCCACCGGCCGATTGCAAGGCCTCGCGTATGAAAGATGTGTCCGCTGACAAGCGGCGTAGGTTTGGTTCCAGCACGGTATAGGCCGCAGTGAGAGCGGCGATGGCGGCTTCCGCATTTTCAGCGCCACTGTGAGCGACCCCAAGTTGATATTGTGCCATCGCGTAGCGAAGTTTCGATTGGTTGTCCGCCTCGTTGTAAATGCTCAGCGCGCTTTCAAGCAGTGGCACCGCAGCTTCACTCTGACCGGTGCCGTTCAATGCGCGCCCTAAATTCACTGCCATATCGGCAGTCCGGCTGTCGGTGGCGCCATAAGTGCGCACAGCCAGATCGAAAGCCATTTGAGCGTCGCGGACCAACGCCGCAGATGGGTCAACGGACAGGGTTCGGAGATAGACGCTTTGAACAACCTCAGTATCACGAAGGTCTGACTCTGACTGAGCAAGTCCTGGGCCTGCGGTTAAGCTGGTAAATGAGGCAGCGACAATGAGAGATCGAATGTGATGGTTCATGGCGGCGGTCCTTCCCCGGATCGGCGTAAGGTATCTAATCTTAGGCTCGCCTCTGGGAAGACGCCATGCGTTTATCTATTCGGCGGCGATCGATAACGGAGTTGTTACACCAGCTTGCTGAACGATGACATCGGCGACGGCATCGACGACGGCATCGGTGTCGATGCCATACTCTGCGTACAGTTGAGCGATGCTGCCAGCTTGGCCGAAGCGGTCGACCCCAAGCGCCTCGCAGCGCTGCCCCATTACGGAACCGAGCCATCCCAAGGCCAGAGGGTGTCCATCCTGAACGGTAACAAGGGTGGCGTCTGGCGACAATCCGGATAAGAGACGTTCAATCGGACTGTGCGCACCGCGTCGTCCACCTTTGCGTGCGCGGGCTGCTGCCGTCCAACTGGCATAAAGTCGATCCGGCGAGGTGATTGCGAGAAGACCGGCACCAGGTACGTCTTCTCGAATGATATCAAACGCCGCTTTGGCTTCGGGAGCCACAACCCCGCTGTAGGCAATCGCTAGCTCTGCACCGGGTTCCGGTTCCACCGCCCAGTACGCGCCGGTCAGAATACCGGCCTTGAGGTCGTGGGTCATATCACGGTCAGGTTGCTCAAGGGGACGCGTCGACAAGCGCAGATAGATTGAACTGCCGTCTGGCTTTTGCATGTGATCGAATCCCCAAGCCATGATCGTGGCCAATTCATCGGCATAGGCTGGCTCGAAGGAGGCGAGGTTAGCGTGACCCATGCCGATCAACGGTGTGAAGATTGATTGATGGGCGCCGCCTTCCGGCCCGAGCGAGATGCCGCTGGGCGTGGCGACAAGCATGAAGCGGGCGTCTTGGTAGCAGGCATAGGTCATGGCGTCCAAGCCACGGGCGATGAAGGGGTCGTAAAGGGTGCCGACCGGCAACAAACGTTGCTCAAACAGATCGTGCGAAAGACCAAGGGCACCGAGTAATAGAAACAAATTATTCTCGGCGATTCCCAATTCAATGTGTTGTCCTTTTGGCTGCTGACTCCATTTTTGCGGTGATGGCACGTGCATTTGACGGAAGATGTCTTCCCGCTTTTTGGTGTGAAACGGACTGCGTTGATTGACCCAACCGCCAAGGTTGGTTGACACGGTGACGTCCGGCGAGGTGGTGACAACTCGCTTTGCCATTTCAGACGTGCCGCGCCCTAGGGCGTTCATGATTTTGCCGAAGGCTTCTTGTGTCGATTGGGAGGCACCTTCGGGCGCGGGCAATTCAGGCACTGGGAGTGTCGGGACGGTTGTGGTGCGCTGTTCCCGCGTCACCCGTTTGGCGAACGGAACGTCTGTCAGAAATGCCTCAAGCGTGCTGGCCGGTAGGTCCATGCCCGAGAATTTATCCCACTCTTCGCCGTCTTTGACTCCGAGCGATGCCTGATACTGTTTGATCTGGCCTTCGTTCAGGATACCGGCGTGATTGTCTTTGTGGCCTGCCAACGGTAGGCCGTAACCTTTGATGGTATAGGCGATGAAGCAGTGCGGCTGATCTTTGCCCTCGGCTTCTTCAAACGCCTGCAAGATCGCTTCCATGTCATGCCCACCGAGATTGGTCATCAGGGTGTGCAAGCTGTCGTCATCGTGTTTATCGAGAAACGCTTTGAGGCCTTTAGAGCCTTTGAGGTCCTGTTGCAGCGCGTCGCGCCACGCTTTGCCCCCCTGAAAGGTGAGAGCCGAGTAAATTTGATTGGGGCAGTCGTCGATCCATGTTTTGAGTGCTGGTCCGATCGGCGTTTTAAACGCTGCCTGGAGTTTGAGCCCGTACTTGAGGGCAACAACATTCCAATTCACCGTAGAGAAAAATCCGGTAATGCGATTGAAGAGGCGGTCATTAACGACGCCGTCCAAACTTTGCCGGTTGTAGTCGACGATCCACCAGCAATTGCGGACTTCATGTTTCCAACCTTCGAGCAGGGCTTCAAATATATTGCCTTCGTCCAGTTCCGCATCACCGAGTAGTCCGATCATGCGCCCCTTGGGCGTCTTCTGATCCCCCAACTCATGGGAATGGATGTAATCTTGGACGAGAGAGGCAAACAAAGTTTCAGCAACACCGAGTCCAACAGAGCCAGTTGAAAAATCGACGTCTGCTTGGTCTTTGGTTTTTGATGGGTAGGGCTGCACGCCCCCAAAGCCGCGAAAGTTTTTAAGGCGATCCAGTGTCTGGTTGCCCAGAAGATATTGGATTGCGTGAAACACAGGCCCGGCATGGGGTTTGACCGCAATGCGATCCTCTGCCCGAAGGGTGTGGAGAAACAGAGCAGTCATCACCGACACGATGGAAGCGCAGGAGGCCTGGTGCCCCCCGACCTTAACCCCGTCTGACTTGGGCCTAGTGGAATTGGCTTGATGGATCATCCAGGTCGCAAGCCAGAGAATTTTCTTTTCCAAGCTTTGCAGAGTGGCGATATCAGCACGCATGGGCATCCAGACTCCGTAAATTGAGCCCGAACTTTACCCCAGGGTGTCCGGCAGGTCCTTGCGAACCCTTGCTATCAAACCATATTTCAAGCAATTATCCACTTAATTGAGGGATTAAAGTGGTGATATATGCCAAATACTGACCTGGACGAGATTGACCTCCGAATCTTGAATCATATGCAGGGGGACGCCCGACTGACCAATGTCGAGCTTGCCGAACGGGTCGGGTTGTCGCCGTCTCCATGCCTTAGACGCCTCCGCAAACTTGAAAACGACGGTGTCATTCAGGGCTACATGACCTTCGTCGATCAAACCAAAATCGGCCTCCCTGTGAGTGTGTTTGTCAGTGTTGCGTTGAAGGAGCAGTCCGAGGCGGCGCTTGAAGAGTTCGAGGCCTCTGTCGCCGCGCTGCCCGAGGTGATGGAGTGCTATCTCATGACCGGAACCAGCGACTATCTCATGCGTGTTGTGACCCAGGATCTTGCTGACTACGAGCGGTTTCTTAAGAATCACCTCACGCGTATTCCGGCCATCGCCAGTATCCAATCAAGTTTCGCATTAAAGCAGGTGACCTACCGGACAGCGCTGCCGCTGTCTGAAGTAGGCTAAACTTCACAAGTCCATGGTGGATGAAAGCCGCGCTTGCTTCTAACATGTCGCCAGAGACGCCTGATTTGTTAACGTGAGGGTTGCGATGCAGGGCTTGATGATGAACACGCCGCTGTTGATTACGTCGCTGATTCAGTTCGCGGCGCAATATCATAGCGACACACCAATCGTAACGCGTAGCACTGAAGGGCCTGTCCGGCGCAGTTCCTATGGTGAAATTTTTGCTCGGGCACAGCGTCTCGCGAATGCCCTCATTGATTACGGTATCAAGCCGGGGGATCGCATCGCGACGGTCGCCTGGAATACCGACCGACACATTGAGCTGTACTATGCCATTTCCGGCATCGGCGCGATCTGCCATACCGTCAATCTTCGCCTCGCCGACGAGGAATTGATCTACATTCTCAATCATGCCGAAGATCGGCTGGTATTTTTTGATACGGACATGGCTGAGATCGTCGCGCGCGTTCAACCGCATACTAAATCCGTCGAACGCTTTATCGCGATGTCCGATGCCGCGCACCAGCCGGAAGTGGCGCCTGCTGATACCGTCGATTACGAGAGCTTTATTGCCGCCGCGTCCGAGCACCATGACTGGGCGGTGTTCGATGAAAATACGGCTGCGTCGATGTGTTACACCTCCGGCACGACAGGTGATCCCAAAGGGGTGCTCTACAGCCACCGGGCAACGGTGTTGCACGCGATGGCCAGTTGCTACGCCAGTACGCTCAATTTGCGTACGGAAGATGTCGTACTCCCCGTCGTTCCTATGTTTCATGTAAACGCCTGGGGTATTCCTTATTCAGCGCCTATTGCAGGCACGCCGTTGGTAATGCCTGGGCCTAAACTCGATGGGCAGAGCCTGTTCGAGCTTATGGATGCAGAGGGCGTTACCATGGCGCTCGGCGTCCCAACGGTTTGGATGAACCTGCTCGACCACATGGACAAGCTTGGTCGAAAACCGGCAGCGTTAGAAAGTGTTGTCATCGGAGGGGCCGCCGCCTCAGAAGCCATTATTGATCGATTTGAATTGGACCACGGGGTCACGGTCAATCACGCCTGGGGAATGACGGAGATGAGCCCTCTTGGCGTGGTGAACACTCTTAAACCCAAATTCCATGGCCTGTCGCGTGACCAGCAGATGCCGATCAAACTCAAACAAGGTCGGGCAATTTATGGCGTCGACATGTGCATCGTCGACGATGATGGTCAGGAACTGCCACGAGACGGGATGACATCCGGGCGCCTTCTGGTCAAAGGGCCGTGGATTGTCAGTGAATATTTCAAGGCCGGTGAAAGTGCTCTTACCCCGGATGGTTGGTTTGACACCGGTGACATTGCGACCCTTGATGCCGATGGGTACATGCTGATCACTGACCGTGCAAAAGACATCATCAAATCCGGTGGTGAATGGATTAGCTCGGTTGGTCTCGAGAACGCGGCGGTGGGACACCCGGCCATAAAGCAGGCCGCGGTGATCGGGGTTGCTCATCCAAAATGGCTCGAGCGACCTCTGCTGGTCTGTGTGCCCGCCGGTGACGAGCGGCCCGATTTGGACGAGATCAGGTCGTATTTAGCGGAGAAAGTGCCGAAACTCTGGCTTCCTGACGCGCTTGAATGGCTCGATTCTTTGCCGCTTGGTGCCACCGGCAAGGTCCTAAAAGCGGACCTCCGCGACCGTTTTGCAGGCTATACCGTAGGTTGACCAAGGCCTTCAGGCACTGCTAACGGAGATTGAACGCCGCGCATTTGACAGTTGCGTGTCTCTGGCACGTAATTTAAGCAATTCGTTACGAAATTAAGGCAAATAAAGAACGGGGAGCTCGGTTGAACGTCAAAAAGGCGACAACGGGGCCATCAGGGAACGCCGGAGCATTCGCGACACCATGTTTGGACGCGCCACATTTGAAGTACAGCTATTCAAGAATGGCCGATGGGCCATCAATGAAGTTGTCAAAAGCGAAACTGTAGCCCGAAAAAAGGCGGCGGACCTTCTTGCCTTAAAAACGACGGCCGGTGTTCGCGTCGTCAAAGAGTCACACTTCGGCAAAGATAATCATCGCGAGAGCGAGATTTTCAAAGAGATGAAGGAAGTCAAAGAAGAGGAAGATTTGTCGGTCACGCCGGTAGATGAGGCTCCTCTTTGCGACAAAGTTACGGATTTCTATAAAACCGCGAGCCGCACCACAATGGCGCGCTTGTTCACAAAATATCTCGAGAAGTTCGAGATGACGCCGCTTGAGATGTTGCACAGCCATTCAAACCTAAAACGCATGGTCAATTATGAAACCATGGTGCCCCAGGCTGTGGATAAGATCGCGACACTACACGCTCGGGCCACAGGCGATGGGACGCGTGAACGGCGCGACGCCATTTTCGATGCCGTAGAGATAATTTCCCAAAAGGCGCGTGACGTTGATAAAGCCAAGCTTCCGGCATTAGCAGAGTCGTCATTGGACGAAGTGCTGCAACGGCTCGATGCAAAATTTTCAGATGAAGAAGAGCGCAGCTACATGGCGAATGTGGCGCTGACGCGAGAGTCTCTGAACTGGCGTGGCTGGCTCGGTAAGATGTCCGAGCTGTTGCCGATGGCCCAGTCACAAAAAGATCAACGTGCCCGTGACATGATCGATGAGATGCTCGCCGACATCTTCCTGGCGAAAACCGTAATTAAAGATGTCATCGGTATTTCGAAACACCTCGGTGACGCTGTTTTGCGTATGATTGATCTCGTAGAAGGTCAATGTGCACCAACCAAGTTTGCGGCCGATGATCTTCTCAAACTGCTAAACCCGCTCTTTAAAGAAGACCTTTTGCCCCGATCAAAGAACGTCCTGTTTGATCGTATCGAGCGGGATTTGACGGGGCCTGTCCGCCTGACCAATAGCGAAGACAAGGCTGATGATAAGGTCTTTTTCGACACGCTGATGGACCGCGTCGTCACCGATGAGCACATTATTGGCGGCCGGGCGCTGGCCGCTGGGCTCACTGAACGCTGGGCGCGTCTCGACAATATTGGTGGTGCCGCTGGTCGAAACAAGGCCATGCAGGGATTGTGCGATAAGCTCGACACCGGCAAGCGGGTCTTTGTGTACCTGTTAGCGCTTTATAGCCCGAAAGCTGAAGCGAGCATGCAGGCGGCAATCGAAGAGCAATTGAAGCGCCAAGGCGTGGAGCTCAACACAATTCAGAAAATAGCGCCCCAAGCTAAGACAGAACGCGCTCGGCTTACGCAGGTTGCTTCGACCCAGCGACTGGTGCTCGATTCTGAGCTTCGTGATCCAATCAAAAAGGCGATTGCCAAGCGCTTCGACGATATCGTTGTTGACTACATCATCGGTCAGAAAGTGATTGAGCGCATAGACAACAAAGAGCTGTCCTTCCGCGAACGCGCAGGTCGGCTCGTTGCGTTTTGTTCATCCGGTATGCTGACGGAAGGTCGAGCCACTGACATCGCTCGCGAAACCGTAACAGGTTATCTGAAGCGCAAAGATTTCCTATCAGAATTTACCGGCGATATTCCTGAGCCAAAAGATAAAGAAACTGCGATCCGTGATTTCTATAAGCTTTTGGCTCAGACTGGATTCCAAGTCGGCTAATTCCGGCCCGGTCTAGTTTTGGCCCGGCATAAATTTCTGACGCAACCAGTGATCGATCGACAACTTGCCCGGTCCACGCGCAATGATGACCAGTAAGAAGGTCATCCACGCAAAGTGGTTGTAGTCGTTGTAGGCAGGGCTGCTGGCACCCAAGACAAACTGAATCGTCAGCGCCATACCCAGTAGGGGTAAAGCGGCAAGACGAGACGCGAGCCCAATGAACAACAAGATTGGCATAGCCAATTCGGCTGCTGTTCCAAAATACGCGGCCAGTTCAAAGGGGATAATTGGCAGGGCGTACTCATATTCGAACAGAAACAGGGTGCTTTCCCAATCGCCGATTTTCTGGAGGCCAGACCGGAAAAACATCAACCCGATCCAAAGACGAACTGCCAAATCGGCCACAGGTGGTCCAAACGTTTCCAATTTTGCAATGATAGGACTGTAAAGGCTGGCGATTTTCGCGGTTAGTGATTGTGAGTCGGTCATGGCGATATCTCCTTTGTCATTTTGGTCTAGTCGTCCGGATGTTTTCAGACGTGAAAATTAGAAAAAGTCCCGTCCGCGAGATGTTGACGGAGGGTGTTTTGTAAATCGAACGCCTCGTCACATGCCATGGCTAACGCTGTGGCGGTGCCGAGTGTTTCGCCATCTTTCAGGGCGCGGAGCCATGACAAAGTGTCGCTAGGCAAGGCGCGTTGTATGACGGTATGGGTCAGTCGTGAAACGTATCCGTCTTCGCTTTGATCGAAGTCGACCTCTGGCACAGGGTCGAGGTCCGGCTGATTGACCGCCCATATGGTGAATATGGGGAAGTTTGATTCAAGAAGCCGATAGGCGGGATGCATTGTGAATTTTAGATTGCTGATCTGTTCCGGCGGCACGTTCGCCAATTGCTGAGGATCTATCGGGTCGCAATCGGCTGCGAAATAGGCGTCGAGGCGGGCCCATTCCAGGCGAGCCATATCAGCCAGATAGGGGAGCGTTTTGGCGGGTTCAAACTGGGTTAGGAACTCCGGCAGTGCGTCACCGTATCGAAATAAGGCCGGCTGACGCGGGGGGTGAGCTGCAATAAACGCCTTGGCCAGCCCGTAGAAAAAACGGTCGCCAACAATGCGCTGAACCACCGGGTAAGCTGCAGAGAGAACGTCCGTCAGACTATTCAGGGTGTTGGCATGGTAAACACTTAAGCGCCTTTCCGTGCTGCCCCGTGCAGCGGAGACGTGTGGCAGGAGCGCCGCGACAGAATTGGTCAACGCGACGCCAGCAAAGTCCCGCTGGAGATCATGCAACACGGGATGAATCCTCGGGCATGGAAACCGCATCAAGGTGACGCTGCGCTGTATGCGCTTCTGCTAACAGGACCTCGAGCTCTGGAATGTCGGTATCCCATTCGATCAAAGTGGGCCGGGGCCCGAGTTTTTCCAAGGCCTGTTGGTACAAAGTCCAAACCGGGCCGGCGACCACGTCGCCGTGGGTGTCGATCAAGAGGCGTTCTTCACCGCTGCCGTCAATCGAATGGCCTGCCAAATGAATTTCGCCTACGGCGTCACCGGGAACACCTTCAAGGTAGGTGCTGACGTCAAATCCATTATTCTCTGCGCTGACATAGATGTTGTTGACGTCGAGCAGCAATCCGCAACCGGACCGCTGAGATAGCTCAGCCAGAAAATCCCATTCGGTAAGCACTGAGTCCACAAACGCAAGATAGGACGACGGGTTTTCTATTAGAATTTCTCGGCCAATTGCCTCTTGGGTTTGGTCAACGTTTCGGACGACTGCCTGCAACGCTTCTTCCGTATAGGGCAGCGGCAATAAATCGTTCACATAGATATCGTCGACGACGCTAAAGGATAGGTGTTCAGACACCAGTCCTGGCTCTATGCGATCGACTAAGTCGCGTAGAGTCGATAAATGATCGACGTCGACGCCCTGGGCCGACCCCAATGACAGCCCAACGCCGTGACAACTGATCGCATAATGGCTGCGTACATCTTCAAGTTGGGCGAGGCGTGGTCCACCGGGCACAAAAAAGTTTTCGCTATGAATTTCAACCCAAGCCGCATCCGGAGTTCCAGAGGCGAATGCAGCCATGTGGGGATGACGAAGCCCGACCCCTGCTCGCGCAGGAATCGGGCTTGGCCGTACAGAGCGTGTCGAAGGCTGAGCTTGGGGAGGGGGAGAGGTCACCTTCGACGCTCATTCAAGATGATAGGACGGCTTAGCCGGCCTTCATCTTGGCGTCTTCGTTGATGCCTTCACCAGGCTCAAGGTTGCCGCCCATTTCGACGCAGCTTCCTTCGGCGACCAGTTTCCACTCGCCTTTATCGTAGGCAGCGGTTGACTGTCCGGCGCATGAGTGTGTTCCTGCTGCATTGGCGCAGCCGTTCTCGCCAGCTTTTGCAACGCCGTAGCATTTTTCTTTACCGGCGGCAGACGCGGTTGACGGGATGGTCATAGCGGCCATCGAAACCGCACCGGCAACAGCCGCGGCGAGTGAAAGCGTAGAGAGTTTGCTGTCTGACATAGTGTACTCCATCTATGGTGCCGCAAGACTGCGGCCTGAAAAGGGGTCTCCTGGTCGAGGGGTGTTTTGTACCCCAGTCGACAGACCCATCATATAAACGCAAACGCGAATCGCCAATCACACACGCGTGAAACCGTCTCACAGACGTGTGAGGGCCATTTGCTTGGGCTCACAATGTCTTGGCTATCAATTGGTTTCGAGATTCAACCCAAAGTTCTTGCCCATGTTGTCGAGGTAGAACGCCATGTAGCTTTTAATGCCTGACATCGCTGAGATCGGCGACTCGTAAGCCCAAACCGCGTTCTCTGCGGTCTTATCGTCCTCATGAAGAGACCAATATGATGCGTCCCCTTTGTAGGGACAGTGGGTGGCATGGTCGGTACGCACCAACAATTCGGTGCGAACATCATCGGCTGGAAAATAGAAAACTGGCTCGTGTTTGCGTTCATGCAGTGCAACCGCGGCCCGGCTCTCTGCGACCACAGTGTTATTCCATACGACCCGCGCAACACCGTCATGGGATTGCAACGTGATTGTGTGCGCCGGATCCAATGTGTAGTCAGAAAATTTGGCGCGTTGTGCGTCGGCGTTGTTTTGCCAGCGCGGCGCTATGTCTGAGTCTGTAGAATGGTCCATCATCGCCATGCCTCCTTGATCACACTTCGGCTCAACTTTAACACTAATAAACGAAGTTTACCCTGTGCTGTTGACCCGGTTGGCTCGCTGAATAGAAACTCATCGTGAACGAGCGTTGGTATTAATAGATTCTGGAGTAAAGTTACGGATATGCCGAAACGACTTCGACTTATCATTTACGGGGTGCTGCTTGGGCTCTCTGTATATATGTACACTCTGTCTGGCCAACGTCCGCCGCCAACACCAGCAACGGAAACTCAACAGACGCCTCGTGTCGACCCTTTGCGACAAAGTGCAAGTCTAGGCATTGGCCGTGCGGATCTCACTGCAGTATTCGAAAGATCACCGTTCGAGCTTCGGTTTGATTTCGTACCGCTTGCCGATGGACGCTCCCGTGTTATCGGTCGATCAAAAGATGGCCGTACCACTCTTGAGCTGATTGGCCCACCGGAAGGCATCACATCTGTAAATCTGATGGTGGCTCTCCCTGATTCGAATCCTTTGGTGCGGTTGCGCAATCTCAATGCCGTTTCGCTATTGGTTGAAATCGCGCTGGTTGATTGGGCAGAGGCCTCGGACTGGGTCGGCACCAATATTGATGCGGCGTTCCAGGGCAGCAATGTGAGTACTCAAAAGGATGGAGAAATTGTGACGCTGTCCCGTGCGCCTCAGACTGAAACGCTGGTTGTGACAATAGCCGGTCCGCCGCTTTAACTCTTTAGTCGTCGTCAAGAAACGCGACGATCTGTGCCGCTTTTGCGGCTACGTCTTCCGCGGTGCGTTCACCGGGCAATATGGTTTTTACGGAGTCAGGCACGAGGGCCGCAGCTTCATCAACGCCGTCTTTAAGGGGATCGGTGTCAGATGCTGCACATAAAGTGCGATGGCGGATTAACGGTAAGCGATCGCGGTCTGGGTGACGGAACGCTGCGCGATATCCCTTGTGATAGGTTGTTAGTCCTTTCAGGACTTCTAGGACGATCTGTTGGATGGCTTCGGGCGGCGGCATGGAAGCCGTTGGTTGTCGGAATTCCGGCGTGCGTCTGAAATACGGAAAATGGAGAACCTGGTCGCGGACAAAGTTCCATGCCCAAATCAAGTGTTGGCCAAACTCGTCCGGTTGAACTTCCGGCGCATAGTTGGCGAGGAAATCTTCTTTATCGTCAGGAGAAAACATTCCTATGCCGTCAAATACCAGTCGCTGAACCCGGTCCGGATAATGAATGGCCAATTCACAAGCGATGTGGGCGCCGGTATGGCTGCCATAGAGGTCGCAGGTTTCTATTCCAAGTGCGTCCATAATTCTGATTACACTTTCGGCATAATCATCGGCGTTGGGAACATCTTGCGTGGGGGGCGGTGAGTCACCGAAACCGAGTGTGTCTGGGGCAATGACCCGTCTCGATTTGCCAAGCTCCTGCATCAATGGAACGAGGTTGACCGATGACGAAGGTGACGCATGGATCATGTAGAGCGGGCTTGTTGTCTCGTTTGCGCCGTCACCACAGGTGCGGTAATGCACTTGCCCTTCGGCGATGCGAACAAATGCACGGTCCACGACTGCAGTCATAACTGGCCCCTAGGTTTTTTGAATTTTTTAGCTCTGATCAGTTCAAGCTAGTCCGAAAGGGAAATGCTTAACAATGCTCATCGGGTCTTTGCGAGAGCCCTGCATGAGAATTGTCATCTCGCGAATGTTGACCGGCAAGGTAATTGCGGGTTTGGACAATGTCGTTACTGCAGCAGCAATGTCCGCCCGCTCACTCTCATCTTCTATGCGGTCTGTCAGGGGGACAAAGAACCGGAACTCTTCCATCACATAGGGGTAGCCCCAATGTTGCAGCATACGGTTTTGATACACCGTCAATTTCTCTTTGCGGTATCGACTGTCCATGTCGATCATCAACGGTTGACGGAAGCCCTCGAAATTCCGGACGCATTCAGAGGCCAGCGCGACCAGCTCGCGAGACGGTGTCGTCGGTGTGAGGGCGATGAACTTGCCAATAACGTTGACTTCGAGCTGGGGAATCTCGACAGCCTTCATATACTTGGAGAAGAGCTGGGCCGTTTCCATGAAAGCGTTTATGGAGGCGGCCGGATTTAACTGAAAAGACGGCTTCAGAACGCCATGTAGACCGTCAGAGCGACGCCAATGAGTTAACTCCGCCAGTCGCTCAGGTTTGATGCCGCTAATCTTGGGCTGCTCAGTGAACTCCAAAGAGAAGATGTCTCGACCCAGCCAGGTTCGACCAAATTCTGCTAAAGGACTGTCCTTCTCGGGGACATAACTGAGTGCGTAACGGGCAGGCATACTGGTATTCCCAGACCAACAACAAACCCAGAGAGTAACGTTAACTTGTGGAAGTGGAACCCCTTATGCGCCTGCAGTAACTTTTCCTCGTAAAAGTCGTAACGGCACGGACGGGCGGCCCGCACTGATCTGCGACAATAGAAAAGGGCCCAGACGGGGGATCCGGGCCCTTAGCAACTATTCCGGCTGAAGGAAGGGGTGTCGATCAGCCGTATCGAGATCGGTTCGGTCAAAGCGTTGACGGAATTGAACGCTTGACGAGTTGTACTGTTCCATCATCAACCCTGACCATCAAATCACGAGCGCGTGACGGCCCAACCCCAGGTCTGTTGGTCACGGGCGTGATGATATGAAAGACTTGTTGCAAAGCTTGATTTGACCGCGTTGTGATCGCGTGTAGACAAGTATCCTCTCATTTTCTCGGTTCCCGCCGGACGTGCCATGTCGTCACCTACGCCTACGAATAATATCAGTCTTCCCAAACGTCTGGCTGATTTCCCAACTCTTCCAGAGGCCCTCGACTATGCGGCTCAGGGGGAAACTGGGTTTAATTTCTATACATCCCGGGGTGAGCTTACACAGGTTCTGCCTTTTGCCGACTTAAGTGCTGAGGCGCGTTCCGCGGCCAAAAATCTATGCGGTGGCGGGGTGGTGCCTGGCGATCGTGTAGCCCTCCTGGCCGAGACAGCGCCCGCTTTCCTGGTTGCGTTCTTCGCATGCCAATATGCTGGCGCGATACCGGTGCCGATGCCAACACCGGTCGCTTTCGGCCGTCGCGACGCTTACGTGGGGCAAATTCGGAATCAGATCACCTCTTCTGGCGCGACAATGGTGATCACTCCATCGGAATTTATGCCTTTTGTCGAAGAGGCCACCGCAGGGCTCGAGTTGTTATTGGTGGGCACACTGGATGATCTGAAGGACCTGCCACAGGCCGAGGGCCTTAAAGCTGGTGGGCCCGATGACCTCTGCTATCTGCAGTACAGTTCTGGCAGTACACGCTTTCCGAAAGGCGTTGCTGTGTCCCACCGGAACTTAATGGTCAATTGCGAAGCGATGAATGCGGCGGTCAACGTTTCGACCGATGATCGCGGTGTGTCCTGGTTGCCGTTTTATCACGACATGGGTTTGGTTGGGTTCATGCTCGGTTGTCTCACCTCCCAAACCACGGTCGACTTTCTGCCGACGGAAGACTTTGCACGCCGACCGCTGGCCTGGTTGCGGATCATTAGTGATAACCGCGGCACGATGTCCTACGGCCCTAGCTTTGGATATGAACTGTGCAGTCGCAGATTCAAATCATCAAATGCAGCGGCGCCAGATCTCGATTTATCAAGTTGGCGTGTCGCCGGCATCGGCGGTGAAATGATTAAGCCCCAGGTTATGCATGCGTTTGCCGACGTCTTTAGGTCGTGCGGATTCGCTGATACCGCGTTCAATGCATCCTATGGCTTGGCCGAATGTGTTTTAGGTGTGAGCTTCAGCACGCCGAACAACGGAATGATCCTCGATCATATTTCAAAGCAAGAGTTGGGTGACAATCACCGCGCTGTGCCAGTAGAGGACGACGGGTCAGGGGCTGGGCGAACCTTCGTGGCCTGTGGTCGCGTGATCCAGGGTCATACTGTCGAGATCCGCGATGAGGACGGCAATGTGATGGCGGAACGAGAAATTGGCCGCGTCTTTTTCTCTGGCCCAAGCGTTATGCAGGGGTATTACGGTGATCAGGAAGCGACTGACGCCTGCATCCAGGATGGCTGGCTCGACACCGGTGATCTTGGTTATTTCAAAGGCGACGAGCTGGTCATTGTCGGCCGGTCAAAGGACATGATGATCGTCAACGGTCGCAACTATTGGCCGCAGGATATTGAGTGGACCGTTGAGCGCATGGAAGGGATGCGGTCTGGGGACGCGGCTGCCTTTACGTTGGAGCAAGACGACGGCAGTGAGCAACCGACCATTCTTGTACAGTGCCGACCTTCCGCGGCAGATGTGCGTGAAGCATTGGTCGCTGAGGTGCGATCCCGTGTGCAAAACCAAGTTGGTCTAGCGTGTGATGTCATTTTGGTACCGCCGCGGACCTTGCCCAAAACGTCATCGGGCAAGTTGGCGCGGGGCAAGGCCAAGGCAAATTTTCTCAGCGGTGAAATTCAACCGTTGGCGGCCGGCGTTTAGCGCGTCGGTTGTGGCCGAAACTCTGACCATTGCTATGACGGGTGCGACCGGCTTTCTCGGTCGCCATCTAATTGAATGCGCCCGATCTTCTGGTCATCGTGTGCGGGCGCTAACCCGCCGGCCGGTTAATGCAAACACGGATTCACAAACTGTGTGGGTAACAGGCACTCTCGATGACAGCGCCGCACTCAAGACATTGGTTGCTGGTGCAGATGTCGTGGTACACGCGGCCGGAGCAATCAAGGCGTTGTCGCGGGCAAATTTTTTTCTCGTCAATCGGGATGGCACTGAGGCTGTCGTGTCTGCGGCCACGGGCGAAGGTGTAAAGCGCTTGGTGCTGGTCTCGTCGTTGGCGGCGCGAGAACCGACGCTATCGCCCTATGCGGCGAGCAAACGCGCGGCCGAAATGGTGGTCGAAGAATACGCAGACCGGTTGGATGCCATCATTCTTCGTCCGCCCGCGATTTATGGGCCCGGTGATGGTGAAACTGTGCGCTTGTTCCAAATGGCGGTGAACGGTTTCATGCTTGCACCAGGGCATCCTGCCGCAAGATTGTCCTTGATCCACGTCGATGACGTTGCGTCGGCTGTTCTGGCCTGTTGTGAACACCCTCAGGTGAGCCGGCTTTTCGAAATCGATGACGGAGCAACTGGTGGTTACCGTTGGCAGGATTTGGCTGATGCGGCAGGGCAGGCGGTTGATAGACCACTCAAAATTGCTCACCTGGCGAGCGTATTTATCTGGATTTTAGGTCTCGCCGGCACCCTGAAGGGTTTGATTACACGGTCTCCGGCCATGCTGACCCTGGCAAAAGTGCCCGAGCTCCGCCATCCCGACTGGGTGGCGACGGCGCCCCGCCCGGACGGATGGGTGCCGCGGTGGTCGTTGAAAGACGGCTTTAAAGACGCAATCGATTGGTATTCCTCACAAAATGTTTTGAAACGTTACTTTTAAAGTTACTTGTCACGCTTCTGTCATTCCCCATAAGACTAGAGGGGTAGAGGAGTGGGATGTGAGACTCAGGGCGTCGCTTGTCCCCAATTCGAAGGGTTAAATGAATGTCGGCTGAACCTAGCGACGGCGCGTCGCAAGACGTGCGAGCTGCGGTTCTGGAGGTTTTACAGACTTTCAATAAGACCGGCGTGACTCTTCAAGATGGGACACGGTTTACAGAAGACCTGAATTTCGACTCACTCTTGGTCATGGAGTTCATCGCAGCTCTTGAAGACCGTCTCGATATATCGGTGCCGCTGAACGTGCTTCCGGATATCGAAACCGTGGGGCAATTGGTCGTCGCGACCGAGCAAATTGTTAGGGAAGAACATGGCTGACTTGTTTGATCGATTTGAGTCACTTCGCGCCCGTCGCGACGGTCTCGTCGGTGATGGGGGGCATGATCCGTTTCAAGTTGAAATGGATGAAGTGTTATCTCAAACCGAAGCGATGATTGAGGGCCGCCGCACCATATTGGCTGGCACCAACAATTATCTCGGCCTGACCTTCGCACCAGAATCTTTGAAAGCGGCTCATGATGCGCTCGATGCGGCTGGCACCGGCACCACCGGGAGTCGTGTCGCCAACGGCACCTACAGCGGTCACAAGGCATTGGAGCACGCATTGTGTTCCTTCCTTGGTAAAGAACACGCCATTGTTTTTTCCACCGGTTACCTTGCCAACCTCAGCGTACTATCGACACTGGTCGGCCCTGACGACTACATCCTTATGGATGCGGACTGTCACGCCAGCATTTATGACGGTGTGCGCATGGGCGATGCGCAGATCATTCGTTTCAAGCACAACGATGCAGCGGATTTAGATAAGCGATTGGCCCGTCTGGCGAAGAAGCCTGGCAATAAGCTCATCGTCATCGAAGGCATCTATTCCATGTTGGGCGATAAAGCACCGCTGGATGAAATTGTTGCCGTTAAGAAAAAGTACGACGACGTTTATTTGCTGAGTGACGAAGCCCATTCGCTCGGCGTTCTCGGTCGCTATGGACGTGGTTTGCCTGAAGAGGTGGATTTGGAAGACGATGTCGATTTCATCGTGGGTACGTTCTCCAAAAGCGTCGGTACTGTCGGTGGCTTCTGTGTTTCCAGTCATCCGCAATTTGATCTGTTGCGATTGGCCTGTCGTCCTTACATCTTTACAGCGTCCTTACCGCCCTCTGTTGTGGCGTCTGCGAAAACCTCTCTTGAATTGGTAGAGAAGGGTGGCGCTCTGCGTAAACGCCTGATGCGTAATGCGGAGCGGTTGCACTCCGGTTTATCTGCCCTCGGCTTCACCCTTGGTGGTGATGTGAGTCCCGTTGTTGCAGTGGTCGCGCCAGACGTTGAGATTGGCGTAGCGTTTTGGCGCGGGCTGATTGATGGCGGAATTTACGTCAATCTGGCTTTGCCGCCTGCGACACCGCAGAACTTCACTTTGCTGCGGTGTAGTTTGTGTGCCGCCCATACGACGGAACAGGTTGACCGCATCATCGAAGTTTTTGCAGAAGTTGCTGATACCCTTGGTATGTTGCCGAAACAGCCAAAGAAAAAGGCCGCGCTCGGATAAGAGTGTTTACCAGCTGATCGCCTAGTTCAGCCCGCCCTGTCGCTTCACTCTCAATAACAAACGCAGTCCGGTGAGAACCGGATGCGCTCTGTCCCGTTCCGTGAGCTCAATTTTGACACCCGAGTGGCGTTCAATTTTCCAGGCGGCGTAGTCCAGCCCGCCGCGGAACGTGAAGGCCGCTTTGATCAATCGCAAGAGATTCAAGAGACGCCCCCACCACCGTCGACCGCGCCATGCCCAAATTGCGCTCTGGTCGGGTGTCGCATCAACAGATGGATCAAGCGCAAGAGCTTGAAGGGCTGCTTCGCCGACGCCAATAAACCGGTCTCGTTGGGCGTGGACCAATTCTTCCGCTTTGGAATCAGATTCAGGCCGGAGCTCGGCCCGGTAGGTCGCTTGAAAGGCTTTGATCCAAAGGTCTTCGACCGTATAGGGACCGGTCATAAGCGGCGCCGTCTTGCTGAGGAGCGTCGTTACCGCACGCGCGAGGGCGTGTTCGCCCGTTGTCCGCGCAACTTTGTCGTTGGCGTAAACAATTGCGGCAGGTTGAGCAAAGCGGGCCCACAGAGCTGAGGCAAAGGCGGTCTCGGCGGTGCCACGGGCAAACGCGCCGAGAGTCATCACGGCAACTTTGGCGCGGACCACCCGTCCGTCAAAATCGCATTCGTGATAATAAACATTTGGCGGCAGGAGCGCCCCAAAGGCCGCGCTGATCGGATTCTGGAGCGCATCTCCTAGCCCATCGACCAGTACATAGAAATCGAGCATCAGGTTTTCGTCGGTACCGAGCCGGAGACATGATCCATAAAACACAATGGCTCGCACTCCCGGACCATAGGTGTCTTTAAGGTGTTCGACCATCGCCTCTGCCGCGGGAAAGGCTGCCGCCTGGCTTTCAGATTGAATGCGCGCGGCAAGGCTCATCACTACCACCGCACAAACCGAAGGGATTGATTGCCATCGACCGTCAAGGGTCTGTCTTCTTTGGTTTCGTAGAGTTCGCCGTCCAGGGTGTAGCTGCCCGTGAACGCAAAGGTAACAGCGTTGGTGAGTCGCACTGTCCGTTTGCTGCCCTGTCTCAGGCGCCGCATTAAAAGACCCGGCACCGTGGATAACACCGCCCCAGCGCCAGGACGGAGACTGATGTAATGAACTGCCCCATCGCCGACCCTGGGCTCGGAGCGCATGCCCAGTAGCATTTTATCCATTGTTGTCGCCATCACGACATAAAAGCGCCCGTCTTGCTGCCACGTATTATGATTGCCGTCGACGTTACCCCTGACGTCAATTGTGCCGCCTTGTTTGCCACCGGTCATCGCGCGCCAAAATAAGATGGCGACTGCGGCAACGTGCGACACTGTGTTCGGCCAGCCACGTGGATATATTTTTTGCCGACAATAGAGGATGCCCTCGACCACATCAGCGCCACCAAAAAACGCGCCGTGGCGCGTAGGTGCACCGTTTTGATGGATCGCGATCACCGGCTGGGTATGAATGGCGTCGGCCAAGTTGCCGTTGGCGTTTTTTCTGAGCAGCGCAGCAAGGGCCTCGCGCCGGTCTCCCGATAAACTCCAGGCCGCCGCCGTCATATTGGTCTTGCCAGAGGGAAGCAACGCCAACACTGGCGGGGTCGCATACGGTTTATCGTTGAGCAAGCCCGAGAAGACCAATCCGGCGGTCCCATCGCCTCCGTCGACAACGATGGTGCCAATATTGGCGCCGGCACATTGGGCAAGAATTTTTGGCACGTCCGAAATTTCGTCGATGGTGAAGTGTCGGACCGACGCGTGAGCGGCCACAATATCGTCCAGCCACCCCCGGTCCTGTTGGTTCCGGGTGCTGAGGTGATTGCTGATGATGGCGACAAGTGGTGGGGGCAAATCACTAAGCCTAAGAGGGGTGGGGGGTAAGCTCTACTAGACTTACATAATGTTTCAAAAGCTTTGATTTGACGATCT
>WLXB01000033.1 GCA_012103295.1 Alphaproteobacteria bacterium
CTATGACAATTTACTTGTCGGCGGCAAAGACTTTACGACCGAACGCGGGACACTGCTCACCGACACTCAGACGATGACGCTTTATGTTTCAAGCGCCGACTCATCGGGCGAATCAACGTGCAACGCCGCCTGCGCCAAAACCTGGTTGCCGATGAGGGCCTGGGTGCAGGCGCGATCTGATCTTGATGATTGGTCTGTTATCGACCGCACAGACGGGTCCAGGCTGTGGGCCTATAAGGGCCAACCGCTGTATCGCTACACAGGGGACGTCCAGCCAGAGGACTTGGCGGGCGACGGCTTGGATACGTTTTCTGCCGTCATCCTAGAACCACCGCCGCCGGTACCCAGCTGGGTTACCGTTCAATACTCAGACGCCGGGCCCCTGCTGGCAGATGCGAACGGTATGACTCTGTATGCCTATGATCTGCCGGAAGACCGCGCGTTCAATACACCGTTCGACAGGGGCACAAGCCGCGATATGGCCACGCCTCACATGTGGACCCCAGTCTATGCGGATGACGCCGCCGCGCCCGTCGGCCATTGGTCCGTCGATCTGTTGGACGACGGCAGGCGCCAATGGAGTCATAAAGGTATGAAGGTTTTCATCTACAAAGCCGACGCAGAACCGGGAGACCTCAACGGCCAGCGTGGGACAGACCGCTACTGGCGCACCCTCATGAAAAACGGGCAGAACATGGCGGGCGCCGGCCGGTAGCGGACAGGAGGTTTCAGATTTTGAACCCGGTGTGGGGAAAATGCTGGGAGGGTCCCGGACTTCCTGTTTGGAAGGATTGGCGCGCCCGTAGGGATTCGAACCCCAAACCTCCTGATCCGTAATCAGGTGCTCTATCCAGTTGAGCTACGGGCGCCCATCGCTGACGGGAGCGGATGTCCTACTCAACCACTTTCCCTCTGTCCAGGGAAAATACTGAAAATCTCGATGGTTAGCCCCGGTTTGGGGCCTTCTGGGCTGGCCAGGGGTGGGCCAATAGGTGGCCAAATCCAGCTTGTTCCATTCCCACACTTTGCGTACACTCGCCTCCGGTCGGGGATAAAACCAATTTTTGTTTCTGCCTCAACACGTTGGGGGCACCCGTTGAGAAAATACGGTCGCTCTTTTCGCTGTTGCAAAATCGAACAAAACAACAACCGTCTGGTCTAAAAAAATGAGACAGGGGACAGACAAAGGGATGAATGTAATGGGGCTGTCCGCACGTCATATTATTACCGTTAGCGCACTGTTGAGCTTAGGGGGCTGTTCTTTCGCAACAGACGCCCTGTTCCCGGTGTTTGGTGAAGACGAGGCTCCGGCCGCGCCGCCAGCACCTGTCGCTTCAAGTAGTGCACCATCTTCAGAATTTCGGCCAGCACCGGTCGCCGCTTCGGCGGGCCAATTTGGCTTAACCGCGATGGACACGGGCACCTTCGTCAATCAGAAGGTCGGCCAATTTAATTCGGAACTGAACCAACTGCGCGGCACGCTGTCTGTCCGCAACAACCAGCTGGAATCAATCCGCTCACAAACTGTCGGCAACGCCTCGACCTATCACGGCATGGTTGGCGGCATCAAAAGCCGTCTGCAGGTTGGCACCACACCGGGCAACCCGCAGCTGATGAGCCAATGGCGCTCGTCACAGGAACAGCTGAACCGCATTGAGGGCGACATCTCAAACATGAACCAGCTGGCTGCCCAAGTGGCAGCTGACTCGGCCATGTCGTCCTACTTGTTGGATAGCGTGCGCGCAGCCTACAGCCTTACCGGCGCTGTTGATGATGATCACCGCCGTTTGCGTGGCCTTGAAGACGAGGTCAACCAAACGACTGTCACCATCGAGCGTCTGCTCAACGAACTCACCACTGACATCGGCCGTCAGCAGCAGTTCGTTGCCAGCGAACGGGAAAACCTGATGGAACTGGCTGGCGATATTAATTCTGGTCAACTTTACGGCTCGCAACAAACCTCAAACACAAGCCCACAGATGGCGTCAGCCGCTCCGGGTGATTTTTCACAACGGCGTCCGCTGGTTGTCATTCGCTTTGACCGCCAGGATGTGGCCTATGAGCCCGCCCTTTATCAAGCCGTCAGCCGTGCGCTGGAACGTCGCCCTGATGCGGTGTTTGATCTTGTCGCTGTTAGCCCGGGCACCGGCAATCAGAACCTGTCGTCTGGCTCCGCCCGCCGCAACGCCGAGCAAGTGCTGGGATCGTTGGCGGGGATGGGTCTGCCCTCTGATCGTGTAATGCTGTCCGCCATGGCCAGCCCGACCGCACAATCCTCGGAAGTGCACATCTACGTGCGCTAAAACGGGCGTTAGTTAACCGGCGCCAACGGATACCAGTTCGACTACGGCACTGACACGTTATCGATCAGTCGCGCTTTACCTAAAGCGACCGCGGCCAAAACCCGTGCGGGTCCTCCAGAGGCCGTGAGCGGCGCCAGCGTTGCCGCCTCCCGGGCCTCGATATATTCTACCGCATCAAATCCGGCCTTTAACAAAGCCGCTGCTGCGTCCGTGCAGCGCGCCGCAACGTCGACCCCGTTTGCGATGTCTAACGCGACCGCTGAGATCTCCCGGTACAAGGCCGGGGCAATTGCTCGTTCTGACTCCGAGAGATAGGCATTGCGAGACGAGAGCGCGAGACCATCGGTTTCTCGCACGGTGGGCAGCCCAACAATATCGACTGGGATATCAAGATCAGCGACGAGACGTTGAATCACGACCAGCTGTTGAAAATCTTTTTCACCAAACACAGCATAGTCCGGCAACGATTGCAGAAGCAACTTCGCCACAACGGTCGCAACACCGTCGAAGTGCCCCGGCCTATGATCACCACACAGACCTTGACTAACCTGAGTCACCCGAACTTCGGTTTGAAATTGATCGGGATACATTACGGATGCATCCGGCATAAAAAGAAGACCAACATCAGCAGCAGCCAGCAGGTTCCAGTCGTCAGCTTCTCGCCGGGGATACGCTGACAAGTCTTCATCAGGACCGAACTGCGTTGGGTTCACAAAAATTGAAACGACCACTTCATCGGCCAGCGCCTTGGCTCGCTCGACCAAGGCTAGATGTCCAGCATGCAAGGCGCCCATGGTAGGAACAAGCGCAATAGACCGATTCGCCGAGCGCCATGCCTTAATACGTCGACGCAGACTGCCAACATCACGCACGACGGTAAGGGAGGACACGGGCTCAGACATGCGTGGAGTCAGCTCTTTTTAGCGCCGTAAATATGGTTGGGCCCGGGGAACTTGCGCGCCCGCACCTCCTCAGCATAAGTGCGAACGGCCTCTGTAATGTCCGCGCCAAGTTCGGCATATCGTTTGACGAATTTAGGCGTGAAATCCTGGAAAATGCCAAGAATATCTTCGGCGACGATGATCTGACCGTCACACGCCGGCGATGCCCCAATGCCGATTGTTGGGATAGAAACTTCTTCAGTGATTTTGCGAGCCACTGGCTCGACGGTTTGCTCAATCACCATGGAAAATGCGCCGGCCCCTTCTACGGCTTTCGCATCCTCTAGAACAACACGTGCCCCGTCATCTGATTTTCCCTGAGTCTTAAAGCCACCAAAAACATTCGCTGATTGCGGGGTCATTCCAACATGCCCCATCACCGGGATACCGCGGGCGACTAGAAATTCGATCGTTTCCGCCATGACACAGCCGCCCTCGAGTTTAACGCCGGCACACCCGGTTTCCGCCATGATATGCGCAGCGGCGTCAAACGCCGCTTCCGGTGACCCCTGATAAGAACCGAATGGCATATCCACGATGACACAGGACGTCTGCGACCCGCGGACCACAGCAGCACCGTGATTGACCATCATGTCGACGGTAACACTGAGTGTGTTGTCCAGCCCGTACAAAACCATGCCCATCGTATCGCCGACCAATAGAACATCGACGTGCTCGTCCATCAGCTTGGCCATGGGTGCGGAATAGGACGTGATGCACACAATCGGCTCATTGTCTTTGCGGGCTTCAATGTCGCGCACTGACAAACGTGTGTGGCGTGTTGGCAGAACCGTGCTCATAGTTCTTCTCCGGTTGCGGAGCGGAGGCTCCGTTTATGCGGCGGGGTTTAGCCCATTTGTGGCTGATTTGGTAGGGGAACGACTTAGCGCGTTAAAGATGCGACTACCTAGGCAATCGAATCTCAAAGACCGCACCGGAGTCAGTCGAGTCCCGCAAAACCATGTCGCCCCCTTGGGCTCGAATGGCTTCCCGCGATATGGGCAACCCTAAACCGGACCCACCGGACCGGGCTGATCCGGAGAATGGCACGAACAAATGTTCCATCGCTTTTGCCGGCAGGCCCGGGCCGTTGTCCGTTACGACAACACAGAGCCCGCCGGAGTCGGGCTCGACCGTAATCCCGATCTCGGACGCCCCTGCTTCCGCCGCATTGCGCACGAGGTTTTCTATCGCCCGACGCAGAAGGTCCGGGTCTGCATGGGCCTGGCAATGAGTCGGCACGCTAACCGTCAGATCACACCCCTCAAGAACCGGCGCCAAACCCATCTTTATCTCACCTAAAAAAGATGGCATCTCTATTTTCGTCCGCTCAACGCGCGGTGGGCCTTCTTTGGCGAATCGAAGAGTCTTGGTGCACAGGTGTATGGCACGATCGATTGCCTTCACTAGGCCGGACGTGATGCGACGCACTTCAGGGTCATCTGACTGATCGAGGCGATCAGATTCAAGCATCGCGGTTGCGAGAATATTTTTGAGATCATGAGACACCTTGGTCACCGCAGTGCCAACCCCGGCCAGGCGCTCTTTTTGGGTCAGCGCCATGCGAAGTTGATTCTGCATTTCCGCCAGCGCCCGTTCGGCGATTCCGACCTCATCCCTGCGGTCACCCGGCTGCATGACCCTGTCCGCATCCTGCGGCGAGCCCTGAAAGGAAATCATGTTCGCAGTGAGACGCCGCATCGGCCGAACAGCAAGCCATTGGATCGAAAGATAGATCAGCGCTGCCGTCACCACTGAGATCAATAAACTGAGAAGAAAAATGCGGAGTCCGTAGTCGATTAAGGCCTGACGCAGAGGGGCCTCTGGCAGAATCACTTCAACCAAAACGGTCGGGTCACTTGGTGACCAGCCGGTTGCGCCAATCACCATGTCCTTAGACTGAATCAAACATGACAGCGCATCCGTTATGAGCTTCAACGGCATGTCATCGCGCAAATCAAACAGCAGCGGGATGCGCGCCGGCATATCCGGACCGAGGGTCCGTGCGGGCATGCCGGGGCGAATAACGGTCATGCCAAGCACACCCGCCTGATTAAGCAAGCGGCGTTGTAATTCCGGGTCAACCATATCAGCGGCTTCAAGCGCTGTTAGCGTGAGGTGAGCTGCGTCCAACTTCATCTCAAGATATTGAACGCGAAACCGCGCGATCGACGGTGCGAAAATAAAAACTTCACACAGCATAATGAAGGCGACCGTGAGCCAAAGCAGGCGTGCAGACAAACCCGTAAAAAATACACTTCGCTCTTGAACGGAGTGCAGCGATTCTGCGTGAGGGTCTAAATCGGCCATAGGACGCTATCCGAACTTAGAGAGGAAACGCACAACCCAGCGCGTCCGGCTGCTAAATAATGATGCTGTATAGAACGACCCGGCAGCCCGCTTCGACACTTCACCCAAAGTCGGATAGGGCGCCACCATACTTGCCAAGGCGCCGATCTTCAGTTTCTGAGACATGGCAAGAACCCAAGTTTGTATCAATTCTCCGGCCTGTGGGCCGGCAATACCGCACCCCAGAATACGGCCATTCTTCGCCACGACAGCTTTAACCAAACCACCTGTCTTGCGTTCTGCTCGTGCGCGGTCATTTTCCTCAAAAGGCCACGTCAAAACACGAATCGAATCACCATGCCGTTCCAGCGCCTCAGATTCCGTAAGCCCAACCTGCGCCAACTCAGGATCGGTATAGGTCACCCACGGTACAGCGCTATGATCCGTTTTGGCGGGAAGGCGGAACAACGCACTGCGAATCACGATACCGGCGTGATACCCCGCGACATGGGTGAACTGTAGGCCTCCCGCACAATCACCAATGGCGTAAACCTTGCGGTTTGAGGTGCGCAAACCCGAGTCGACCTCAATCCCTCTGGGGCTGTACTTTATGTTTGCGGCCTCCAGGCCCAAGCCATCAACAACGGCCTTGCGTCCGACGGCCACAAGCAAGTGCGACCCATTTACAGTCTCGGCCTGGCCATCGCGCTCAAAGGTCACCGCTACGCCGTCCCCCGCCCGCGCGGTGCCGGTGACCATCGCCCCCTCAATAACAGCGATGTCTTGTTCTAGAAGTGATTGACGCACAATGTCGGCGAGGTCTGGATCGTCCTTGGGCAAGACTTTGGCTGCTTCGATAACCGTAACACGGCAGCCCAGTTGACGATGAGCCTGCGCCAACTCACACCCAATCGGCCCACCCCCGATTACTATGAGATGACCCGGCGCTTGGGTGAGATCAAACACGGTTTCGTTGGTTAGATAAGGCGTGTCCGCCAACCCTTCGATGGGAGGGACAAAAGCGGACGAGCCAGTCGCAACCACAAACCGCCGGGCGCGAATGGCAACCTCGTTCGCTTTCACTTCTTTGGCCGAAGTAAACTCTGCTGCGCCTTGAATGACAGTTACGCCTAAGCTCTCGAAACGTTCGACGGAATCATGCGGTGCTATACCGGCGATGACATCATGAACGTGATCATGAACGGCTTGGAAATCGACCACGGGGGCTGTCTGTGAAACCCCAAACGGAGCCGCGTTGGCGT
This sequence comes from Alphaproteobacteria bacterium, assembly GCA_012103295.1. Classification (GTDB taxonomy): domain Bacteria; phylum Pseudomonadota; class Alphaproteobacteria; order Rhodospirillales; family Rhodospirillaceae; genus WLXB01. The sequence goes on from WLXB01000033.1 coordinate 6,796, forward strand.
ACGCATGAGCGGCGTGACCAGCAGCGAGCAAAGCCTTTGAAGGTACACAGCCAAAGTTCAGGCAATCCCCTCCCATCGGTCCTTTTTCAATCAGAACGACAGAGGCACCCATTTGGACTGCGCCAGCTGCAACCGACAGACCGCCTGATCCGGCGCCAATAATACAAAGATCGGGTTTCAGGACCTCAGTCATGTTCGGATGTCCGTAGCCTTTTATAGACGACCGGGATCAAAGCCAAAGCCGCGAGTCCGAGCAGCGATCCAATAACCTCAGGTCGGAATAGCACGGCCCCCGGATCCACATCTCCACCTGCATCGAACACCGCCCCCAGGCCGCTGCCGACCAAGGCAAAGACGAAGGCTCCTGGAATAATGCCGAGTGCCGTTCCCGTCGCGTAAGTGCGAAGTGGCACACTTAAAAAAGCCGGAACAAGGTTTACGATGAAGAACGGGAAAAGCGGTACGAGACGCAGAACCAACATGTAACTAAAAGCATCCTGCTGAAACCCTGATCGCATGCGTTCAATCGCTCCGCCTGCTTTGTTTCTCAGCATATCCCCCAATACATACCGGGCGAGAAGGAACACGAGGGTTGCACCAATCGTCGCCGCGACAACGATGTAGGCGGTCGCCGGTCCGGCAGAAAAAACGAACCCCCCTGAGATTGAGAGCCATACCGCTCCAGGAATGGAGAAGGTCACCGCCACGACATAGACGGCCATAAAGGTGAGAACCGCCACTACATAGTTGTCGGCGACAAAGTCGAGGAGGGTCTGACGGTTTTCTCGTAAAGATTCGAGGGACAGAAAGTCCTGTACGCCCGTAGACAAGACGACAGCAATCAGTGCAACAAAAAGAGCGAGAACCGCAATTCGTTTGCCCCATGATTTTGGCTGGGAGTCGGGCTCTTGAGCAGCGACGTCAGTAAGCGGGGCATCATTCATAGGAAAACAACACGATATTCATAAAGATAAAGGCCGGTTTTTGTCTGTTTCGCAGTATATCCAACGGCATATCACCGGCTGATCGCTCTGGCCACTCAGGTTTACGTGAGGACAGCGGCAGAAACGTTTGAAAACAGGGGCCTTTCTATTGATCTCATCCGGTCACCCAGGACGTAGGGATGCATTGACAGCCTGCCACCCCAACGCTATACACCCCTCCGGCTTTGGCCGAAACCCGCCACTTTTCAGTGTTGGGTCCCTTTTTTGAGACGGACAGCGGAGAGACCTCGTGAAACAGACGTTTCAACCGAGCAGATTGGTACGAAAGCGTCGCCACGGGTTCCGCGCCCGTATGGCAACAAAGGGCGGTCGCAAGGTCCTGGCCAGCCGTCGTGCCAAGGGCCGTAAGCGCCTTTCTGCATAACCCCTAATCTGGCGGAGGCTTCGGACCATGGGACGCCCCTTGGGACGCCTTAAACGCCGGGAAGATTTTCTTCGAGTCGCCGCAGCTCGCAAAAAACGCGTTGCTAACGGATTTGTGCTTCAGGCTTGTGCTTGCCCTGAAGACTCTGATGGACTGCGGGTCGGCTTTACCGCTAGCCGCAAAGTAGGCGGCGCCGTCGACCGAAACAGAACGAAACGGCGATTGCGTGTTGCGGCAACACGCGTCTTGCCCGAATTGGGCAAACCCGGCACTGATTATGTCCTCATCGGTAGGCGAGATACTGCCACTATGCCATTCGCAACGTTGGAGAGTGATCTTCGACATGCGGTAGCGAAGATCTCAGAGACAAGGCCTAAGCAAAAATGACGACCGTTCAGCGCCTGATGAAAGTTTTGATACGCGGATACCAGGTGTTGGTATCACCGCTGCTTGGCACGCGGTGTCGTTATCACCCAACCTGCTCGGCGTATATGGCGGGCGCGGTGACAACACATGGTGCCGTACTTGGTCTCTATATAGGTATGAAAAGAATACTCCGCTGCCACCCTTGGGCCGAAGGCGGCCATGACCCGGTGCCATGTGCGTCGTCGCATAGCCATCCCTCACCCTCTAGCGCGAAAGCCAAGCAATGACCGACCAACGTAATATGTTTATGGCGATTGTGCTGTCCATGGCCATTCTCTTTGGCTGGGACTACTTCTTCGCAATTGATCCGCCACCGCCGGAACAGGCCGCTGCTGTTAGCCAGGACCTAGCGGCGCCAAGCCCAGATGCGGCGTTGCCGATGGCGCAGGGTTTGGCGGCAACAATTGCTGACCCGGCAGCAGACCGCGCTACTGCAATCAATGCAGCCAAACGCGCTCTTATTAGCACCGAAAGCTTGCATGGCTCGATGCCCTTAACGGGCCTGCGGTTCGACGACCTAACCCTGGCGAAATACCAGGAAACCAATGACCCGGACAGCGCCGAAATAACGCTGTTTTCGCCGGCTAGTGCGCCTAAACCCTATTATGCAGAGATCGGTTGGCTAAGTGCTGACTCAACCCTCGCGCTGCCATCCTCCGACACAACATGGTCAACAGGTCTGGAAGCACCAAGGTTATCGACTGACACACCCTTGGTAATGACATGGAATAACGAGGCCGGTCTCATTTTCAAGCGGACGGTGACTGTCGACGAGAATTACCTGTTCACAGTCTATGACGAGGTCGAGAACAATACTGGTGCCGCCGTATCCCTCTTCCCTTATGGGCTAGTCGCGCGAACAGACACACCAGAGATTCTAGGGTTCTTCATTCTGCACGAAGGTCCGTTGGGCGTGTTTGATGAAACTCTGAAAGAGGTTGATTACGACGACCTCAAGGACACACCCCTAGAGACCGTCAGCTCATCCGGTGGATGGGTCGGCTTTACCGACAAATATTGGCTCGCAGTTTTAGCTCATGACCAAGAGCAACAAATTGAAGCCGCGTTTCGGTATAGCAATCCCAGCTCCCGTGACCGTTACCAAACGGACTTTCGAACAACGAATGCGGTTGTCGTGCAACCAGGAGCGACTGCCGGCGCCAAAACCTACCTGTTTGCCGGCGCCAAAGAGGTCGAGTTACTAGATGGCTACACTGAGACTCTCGGTATTAAGCGGTTTGATCTGGCGATCGACTTTGGTTGGTTCTACTTCCTAACCAAACCCTTCTTCTATTGTCTGATTTGGCTCCAAGGGGTCCTTGGCAACTTTGGGCTGGCCATTCTGGGCTTGACCGTTGGACTGCGCTTGTTGCTCTTTCCGCTGGCCAACAAACAGTTCCGGGCCATGACCAAGTTGAAAAAGCTACAGCCCGAAATGAAGAAGCTACAGGATAAGTACGCCGACGACCCGACGCGCAAAAACCAGGAATTGATGGAGTTGTACAAGCGCGAGAAAGCCAATCCGGCTGCCGGGTGTCTTCCGATCCTCATTCAGATTCCGATCTTCTTCGCACTCTACAAAGTATTGTTTGTGACGATCGAAATGCGTCACGAACCCTTCTATGGCTGGATAAACGATCTGTCAGCGCCCGACCCGACCAGCATCTTTAATCTGTTCGGCCTAATTCCCATCGACCTGCCGTCCTTCCTGGTGATTGGCGCGTGGCCGATCATCATGGGCATCACGATGTTCCTCCAACAAAAGCTGAACCCAGCACCAACTGACCCAATGCAGGCCAAGATCATGAGCTTCCTGCCGTTGATCTTTACCTTCCTTCTGGCCACGTTCCCCGCGGGGTTGGTGATCTATTGGGCGTGGAGTAACGCGCTCGGCATTCTTCAGCAGTGGGTCATCATGCGGCAGGCCGGAGTTAAGGCCTGATAAAATGACGACACTGCATCATGCCCGAGGTTAAAAACGACGCGCGCATCCTTGAGGACGGACGGAAGTTCTTTGCAGGAGAATACACCTTCATTCTAGGGGCCGCTGCGCTTATCCAGGTGCCTGACAGCGATTTGCCGGAAATTGCCTTCGCAGGCCGCTCCAACGTCGGAAAATCAAGCTTGGTCAACAGTTTGACTGGGCGTAAGACGTTGGCGCGGACATCAGTGACACCGGGCCGCACCCAACAGCTCAATTTTTTCAACATTGGCGACCGGCTCTTGTTAGCGGATCTTCCTGGGTACGGTTATGCCCGTGCGCCGAAAAGCGAAGTGGATGCGTGGACCCGTTTGGTCAAATCCTACCTGATAGGTCGACCACAACTGCGCCGCGTATGCATGTTGGTTGACAGCCGCCATGGCCTAAAAACCAATGACCGCGAGGTGATGAAAGACCTGGATGAGGCCGCTGTCAGCTATCAGATCGTTATGACCAAGGCCGACAAAGTTAAGCCGGCTGAATTGGCCAGAACGGTAGAAGCGGTGTCGATTGAGGCCGCAACACACGCTGCGGCTTTTCCTGAAATTGCTGTTACAAGTTCACATGAAGGAACGGGGCTTGCCGAGCTTCGGGCTGCCCTGTCACAATTGGCCGACTAGACTGAGATTAGAGTTTACCGCGAAAGCACTTTGAGGGTTCATGTCAAAGATCGATGACCACGCCGAATGGCTAGAGAAAGCCGGCATTCTTTCGGATGCCCTGCCCTACATGCGCGAATTCGCTGGAGAAACTGTCGTCGTTAAATACGGCGGACACGCTATGGGTGATGCTGCTTTGGCTGCAGATTTCGCTAGAGATATCGTCTTACTAAAGCAGGTTGGGATGAATCCCGTCATCGTTCATGGCGGCGGACCTCAGATTGGCGAGATGCTGGACCGGTTGAAAATACAAAGCACCTTTGTTGACGGCCTGCGCGTAACTGACGCCGCGACGGTGGACATCGTCGAAATGGTTTTATGCGGGTCCATCAACAAACAAATTGTGACGGCCATCAACGGAGCTGGTGGCTTCGCTGTTGGGTTATCCGGTAAAGACGGCAACCTCATCACTGCGAGGAAGTTACGCCGGTCCAAGAAAGACCCAGGCTCAAATATAGAGAAAATCCTCGACCTGGGTTTTGTTGGTGAGCCAGAGAATGTTGACCCGCACATACTAGAAACGTTCGAGGAGTCAGACATCATTCCCGTTATCGCGCCTATCGGTGTTGGAAGTAATGGTGAGACTTACAATATCAATGCCGACACGTCAGCCGGTGCCATTGCATCTGCTTTGGGCGCGTCGCGGCTTCTAATGTTAACGGATGTGCCAGGCGTTCTGAGTGACACCAAACAATTGATGCCAGAGATAACGGTTGAGCGGGCTCGCACACTGATACAGGCCGGGACAATTTCGGGCGGTATGATTCCCAAGGTCGAAACCTGCCTTCGTGCCGTCGAGCAAGGCGTCGACGCAGCCGTTATTTTAGACGGTCGCGTGCCTCACGCTGTCTTGCTGGAGCTGTTCACCCCACATGGGGCTGGAACACTAATCCGATAGCCAAAATATGATGGCAGGCCCTACGGACCTATCCCACATCGACACCTGGGTCTTTGACCTCGACAACACACTGTACCCCGTGTCCGCAAATCTGTTCCCGCAAATTGACCTGCGCATGAAAACTTTTATTGCGGAGTTGTTGGGCGTTGAGCTTGATGAGGCCTTCAAAATACAGAAGGCGTACTATCATGAGCATGGAACCACGCTGCGTGGATTAATGATCAATCACACCGTCGACCCGGACGCCTTTCTTGAATATGTCCACGACATTGATCACACGGTGCTCACGCCAAATCCGGCTTTAAGACATGTGATCGAGAGTCTGCCCGGCCGCAAGCTTATTCATACCAACGGATCAAAAGATCATGCGGATGGGGTTCTGGATGCTCTGGGCTTGGAGGATTGTTTTGAAGCAATCTTCGACATCAGAGCTGGTGACTATATTCCCAAACCTGATCCCAGTTCTTATGAACGCTTTGTCGCCAACCACGCCTTCGAACCGCGTTCAGCGATTATGTTTGAAGATTCGGTAAAAAACCTAAAACCGGCAGCCGAACTCGGCATGGTTACTGTGCTTGTGCAGCATGAAAGTAATGCGGCAGCGGTCGATCCGGATGTCCACTGCCATCACGTCATCGAAGATTTGACCAGCTGGCTTAAACAAGCCATCAACGCGAAAACCCCAGCCTAAGCCTTGTTCGCTTCTTCCATGAAGAGCTCGATCTGCCATGTCATTTCCGATGTCGTCGAGGAATACGCGCCTTCTGGCTTAGGCGAAATAATGTCGTCTGGAGGAACCCGGCCAAATCCCAACTGCATATGAACAGACTCATCAGCACTAAAGCCTGCCTTCCAACTCAACGCTTGCATCGCCTTGGCGCTGTGAGAATCCACAACTGACTTAACCGCATAGACTGGGATGTCCGCCAAATGCGCCGTTGCTGCGAGCACAAAGTGCATATTGTTCTCGTCCATCGCATTGAGAACGAGAGCCGTAGTTAAGAGGCCTTGCTCCACGAGGGTATCAACCTGTTGCTCGGCGAGAGCCAAGAGGTCTTCATCCTGCAATTCATCGTCAGCACCCTCTGGGTCTGTGCCTTCAGCACTTTGGTCGTGCTTCAATTTGTTCCGCACTACATCGCGCAATTTATCAATCGTCTCGCTGGCAAAATCATCACGATTCGCAAGCTCTTGAATGAGAGAATCGGCGACAAACTCTGCAATTCTGAGGGCGGCGTGAGCATCAACTTCTGGACGGTGAACCAACGGCTCATGCCAAGATACATGACCAGGCGCAGCGCTGATTATCGCATCAAGCGTTTCTTCTCGAATCTGGGCGCTATCATTTGAGAGCAGGGTCGCGACAGCGACCGTATCACCAGTGTGTACGACTGCGTCGGACACCGCATGGCTAACCCCATGCCGCTTGGAAATAGCAGAGAGGGACGCACTCAAAGGGCTGCTTGCAATAACCGAGAGTAGGTCATCATCAGTCAAAACCGGAGAGAACTGAAGTATCGGCGCCGCCACATCTGTGTCTTCGTCAGTGGCAAGCGTTAGTATGACGTCACGAGGCGCAGCGGGAAGCTTCTTCAGCGTCTCAGACAGAACACGCCGTACCATTGGCAGTTGATCCCGCGCGAGCAGACTGAGCGCTTGGTGTGTCGCCCGCCACGCCTTGTCTTTCTCATCCTCCGACAAATCGGGAAGTAATTTGCCGAGCCGGTCAGCCAAATCTGTCCTGACTTCACCGGCCGAGTCTTCGGCAAGCACTACGTGGGCTTTCTGTGGTGTATTTGGATTGACGGCGACCGCGCGACGTACGTTTGTATCTGGGTCCCGCGCAAGAAAAAATAGTATCTCAGGTTCTAGGTCATCTCTGCTAGCAAGTGTCACCCGGACCTCTTGATCCGGATGATCCAACAGATCGCGCGCTTGATCGTAGTTAATGGCTTGGTCCCTGCGTCCGAGTAGTCGGACCAGTTCTTCTTTGGCCATTGTCATGACGCAGCAAGCTCACCAGGCAATGGTGCGAACGCAAACTGTCCCTTGCCAGACCGTTTAGCTTCGTACATCGCACTATCAGCGCGTGCCAGCAGTTCATCTAGAGGCTCGGGCTCTTCACGGTCCAAAACGGCTAAGCCGATCGACAGACCAAGAGGTTTGTCCGGCGAACCGGAAAATTCTTTCAACTCTTCTGACGCTTCGAGGAATTTCGTTGCCCGACCTTCGGCAATTTCTTTGTTGGCCCCAGAAAGAAACACAGCAAACTCATCGCCGCCGAGCCTGGACACCAAATCCGTCGGCCGCGTTTGCTGAACCAAAATGTCGCGCAACTTAAGCAGTGCTTCGTCCCCTGCTTGATGCCCCTTGGTGTCATTTACCGCTTTGAAATTGTCGAGGTCGACATACATCAACGCCGCGTCGCCAGGTTCACGGCGAAGGTGATTAAGTTGCCGGGTCAATGCTTCTAAAAACGCACCGCGATTAAGCAATCCTGTCATCGCGTCGGTCCTGGAAATTCGCACAATGCGTTCGTGATGAACGAGTTGCTCAATCGTTACCCCTATTTGATTGGCAATATCTCCGATCAGCAATCGGTCATCATCATTCCAAGGGCCTCGCTCCACATGACGCCAAAGCATGGCCGCACCATTGAGTTGCCCCTGGTATTGAGCTGGGGCTGCAAGAATTTGCCAGCTGCCCTTGGCCATCTCCGCCGTACCCGCCCCATCGGCGAGAGACGCCAGCACTGAATCGTCCGAATCATCATCAGCCTTGCCGAACGAACCTGCTAATTGGAAAGAGGAACCGTCCGGCGATTCAGACGCTTGGGCATCCGGGCTAGCGAGCCGGAATATCTTGCAGCTTTCTGCGCCAAGGCCTCTGCCTAAAGTCTCAGCGGCGGCGGCCAACATGTTCTCTGGGTTTACCTCATCACGGAATGATCGAACGATCCCGGTTAGGACCCTTTCGCGGTTGCGCACCCTTGAGAGAGTGGCTTCGCGCTCTCGCGATTCCGTAACATCACGGCACACGCCGCGCGCACCACGCCAACTACCGTCTGGTGTTAGCAACGGCATCGCGGAGATAACCACACAGGCCGACCTGCCATCAGCCCTCTTTAACCACGCCTCGCTATTCTCCATGCGGCGCTCTGTTAAAAACGGAATGTTTCCACCGCTAGAAAACTCGGTCACAAGATCTGCCGGGTCGATCATGATCAGGGCGTCAGCGGTGTAGCCCAGCGCCCCACGCGGTGAAACGAACGCAAACTTATGATCGGCATTTGTTTCCCATGAAAAGTCCGTCGATATTTCAACAAAATCTTTATAACGTTGCCGAGAATCAACGAGCGCAAGGCGCAGAGACGCTTCTAAGGTGGTATCTCGCACAAGCACAGCTGCCCGGCCATCTTCCAAAGGCATAATGGTCAGCTGCAACGATTGCGACCCAGCGGTACCAGAGACCTCTATTTGCTCAACGAGGGGGCAATTTCTCTCAACAGCCGTGGTCGCTGCCCGCGCAATATGGGCTACGTCATTTTCGCCGAGACCCTTTAGAAAACCTTCAGCGGTAGGATTGAGCGCGCTCAGCGAACTGTCTGTGGCAACTTCAATGATCGGCTCGCCGAAACCCGCAAATGCGTTCGCGGCCAGCACATGACTGGCAGCGTCACCCTTTTCCTCTGCCTGATCAGCAGTGTCGCTCATAGATGCCCACACACCTCAAACCGAGTTCTTATTCTTAATTATGCAACAGTTTGAAAAATATGCTCTTTTTATACTGATGGAGACCAATTTTGTGAAATGGTTTTCCCAAACAATCAAGCCATGGACAAGTCAGAGAAGATCACAATTGCAGATGGTGCGACGGCGTTGACTTGAAACCGCCTGTGGCTATGGTCTGCCACCTTTAGAACGTACCGTCGGCAAGGGTTTTGGCCGGCCAATAGGAAGCGAGAACCAAAATGAATATCAAGGCCTTACAGGACCGAGTCGAAAGCACCTGGGATGCACGAGACGACATCACACCGGCGACCTTAGGAGATCAGCGCGACTCGGTCACCGAAACCTTAGCCCTGCTCGATAGCGGTGCCGTTAGAGTTGCAGAAAAGATCGATGGCACGTGGCAAGTCAATGAATGGTGCAAGAAAGCGGTCCTGCTGTCATTCCGACTCAACGCCATGACGATCCAAAATGGTGGTCCGGACGACGGTGTTTGGTGGGATAAAGTTCCATCCAAATTTAAAGGTTGGACTGAAAAAGAATTTGAGACGGCTGGTTTTCGAGCAGTACCGACCAGTGTTGTTCGCCATTCAGCCTATATCGCACCCGGCGTTGTACTAATGCCGAGCTTCGTCAACCTTGGCGCGTACGTCGATGAAGGCGTTATGGTCGATACGTGGGCCACCGTTGGAAGTTGCGCCCAAATTGGAAAAAACGTTCACCTTTCTGGCGGTGCCGGAATTGGCGGAGTCCTGGAGCCTCTGCAAGCGGGCCCGGTGATCATCGAAGACAACTGCTTCATCGGTGCCCGATCCGAGGTGGTGGAGGGCGTCATCGTTGAAGAGGGCGCCGTTCTATCTATGGGTGTTTTCATTGGCTCGTCGACAAAGATTATCGATCGTGCGAGCGGCGAGATATTTTATGGTCGCGTGCCATCCTATTCTGTGGTCGTACCCGGAGCACTACCGGGCAAACCACTGCCAGACGGTTCACCCGGGCCAAGCTTGTATTGCGCGGTGATTGTAAAACGGGTCGACGCCAAGACTCGATCAAAGGTCTCGATCAACGAATTGCTGCGCGAATGACAAAACCGGCCGCCCACCTCACCGCCGCGGCCCTTGTCGACCCGTTGCCGCTGGCACGGGACCTAATTCGCTGCCCGAGCGTTACACCGGAAGACGCTGGTGCTCTTGATGTACTTGCATCGGCACTGACGGAATTGGGCTTCCAGTGTCATAAGATGGAATTTGACGAGGCGGGCACACCATCTGTGCATAATCTCTATGCCCGTCTTGGCGACAGCGGACCCAACTTCTGCTTCGCCGGACACACAGATGTTGTTCCTGTTGGCACCGGTTGGACCGTCGACCCCTTCGCTGCGAACGTAATTGACGATCATCTCTATGGTCGTGGGGCCGCTGATATGAAAGGTGCGATTGCCAGCTTCACGGCTGCGGTCGCACGGTCTATTGAGGACTCTGGGCAGCCCCGCGGTTCAATCAGCTTGTTGATAACAGGCGATGAAGAGGGACCGGCCATCAATGGCACTAAGAAAGTGTTGGACTGGCTAGCCGACCGTGGAGAGGTGCTAGACGCATGTCTGGTTGGAGAACCGACGAACCCAACCCGCCTTGGTGAGATGATCAAGATAGGAAGGCGGGGCAGCCTCAATGGCCGCATAACGGTTTTTGGAACGCAGGGTCACGCCGCATATCCGCATCTAGCCGACAATCCGATCACCACGATGTTACGGCTTCTCAATGCGCTGACAGCGGAGCCGTTAGACAGCGGCACTGAAACATTTCAGCCATCGACATTGACACTGACGTCTGTCGACGTTGGCAACGACGCGACCAATGTTATTCCGGCAGATGCTCGGGCGATGTTCAATATTCGATTCAATGACGACCATACCGGTGAAAGCCTGACCACCTGGCTCAATGAAAAACTTACAGACGCTGCAAATGGGGCGGATTTCGACCTCGATATCCAAATCAGTGGTGAATCTTTTGTGACTCCGCCTGGCCCACTGAGCGAGATGGTATCTCAAGCAGTCACAGAGGTGACGGGTGAGACTCCAGAACTATCGACTAGTGGTGGAACGTCGGACGCGCGGTTTATCCGCACCGCTTGCCCGGTGTGCGAGTTCGGCCTCGTTGGACAGACAATGCACAAAGCAGACGAACGCGCGTCTATTGCTGACCTTGAAAACCTGACAAAAATCTACCGCCATATTCTCGATCACTTCTTCGCCACATGATCGATGCCAAGGAAGTCGCAGGCGCCCTATATGGCTTGTGGCGCTTGGTGCGTTGGGACGACAAAGCCCTAAGTTTTTTTAATGCAACGGAAAGTGGGTTCTGGCGGTCATTTATGGCGGCTGCTTTTGTCGCACCGCTACAAGCCCTCTATCAACTGAGTGTATACCTCACAATGGCTGAGCCGCCATCAGCTTGGCGCATGGCCGCCATTGAGAGCATCGAGTACGTCATCCTTTGGGTGCTTTACCCCTTAGCGATGCTGTACGTCGTCAAATTACTAGACCGAGAGACAGAGTTCTTCGGCTACATGGTGGCTTACAATTGGTTCCAGTTGGGCGTCGGCTACGTGGCAATGCCGTTGGTCATACTGTCTCAATTTGAGCTGTTGCCGTTGTCTGTCTCGGGGTTCTTTGACAGCCTGATTTTTGTTGCTTACGTGACTTACGCCGCTTTTATCGCGCGTGCGGGACTCAAAATCTCAGTCGGCGCAGGCATTGGAATCGTAGTGATCGATATCCTTTTGACGTTGATCGTCAGCCAGGCAACACTCCGAATGATAAGCTAAGGCTCTAGTCGGGATAGCGAACCTCCACAAGATACAGCCCCTCCGGCGGCGCTGTTGGCCCGCCGGCGGGTCTACTTTTAGCCGCGAGTGCGGTCGACACATCGTCGGCTGTCCATTTTCCCTCACCCACCAGAGATAGAGTCCCTACTATGTTGCGGACCTGATGATGTAAAAAAGACCGTGCTTGCGCATGGACTTCGATGGTGTCGTTCGCTTGTTTAACATCCAGGCTGTACACGGTCTTTACAGGCGTTTTAGCCTGACATTCTGTAGCCCTGAAACTGGTAAAATCATGCTGGCCGACAAGCCGTTGGGCTGCGGTGTGCATTGCCGACGCATCTAGATCTCTCGGCAACCACCACGCCCGATTCTTTTCCAACGCCACCGGCGCACGACGCGTAACGATGCGATACACATAAAATCGTTCTGTCGCCTGAAAGCGGGAATGGAAGTCATCCGCCACCTCTTCCGCTTCGATCACCGCGACCGGATGAGGGCGAAGGTGCGCATTCAAGGCATCTCGGACTTTGCGACCATCGTCATTGCGGGGAAGATCCACATGGGCCACTTGCGCAAGAGCGTGCACACCCGCATCTGTTCGCCCGGCACCATGAACCACAATCTTAGTCTGACAGTACGCGAGCGCCGCCTCTTCTAACACCTGCTGCACAGACAAACCGTTAACCTGACGTTGCCATCCGACAAAGTCGGTGCCGTCATATTCAATAGTGAGTTTAAACCGCGGCATCGGTCAGCCCTGCCCCGATATCGCAAACCATTCTTCAGCAAGAATGGCCCACCGTTCATGATCACGCCATATGTCGTCAATTTGCAAAAATTTAGGTGAAAACCCTTCCTTACGGAATCCGATCTTCCGGACAAGTGCAATGGATGCGGCATTTGCTGGCTGCACATTTGACTCGAGGCGATTGAGATTCAGCACGGTAAAAGCATGGTCCAAGATAAGCGCCAAACCCTCCGTCATATAGCCCGAACCAGCCAGCTCCATGTCGGCATAGTATCCGAGCGAGCCTGATCGAAACCCGCCCATCACGACATCGTTTATGTTGACCACACCGACCAGACGGTCATCTTCATTCCGCCCCACGAAAAATCCATATGTCCGACCATTATTGACCCGGTCTAGATACAAGCGAAAGTGCCGCATATCCGTCGCTGGGAAAACCCACGGGCGATGATAGGCCTTACTCGACTGGGTCATTGCGAGAAAATCCGCGCCACCGTCACGGGTCGGTGCGAAAAGGTGGACGCGCGCTCCACGGGCAATATCTTTGCGGCGGCGGCCGAACATAACGATGGTTCCGATGATCGATTAGGAAAAGGACCTAAGAGAGTTTGTCTACCCGAGACGGGTCCCAGGAGGCAACTCAAAGCCTCGCAAAAAGCTCGAGGCGTCGACCGGGCCCTTACCTGCCCTCTGAACCCTGAGTGGCCGCACCGCGCCAGATTCACATGCGATAGTAAAGCGATCGTCGATCACCGTCCCGGGCTCTAATCCGGGCTCGAGTGGTGCGTCGACGCATTCAGCCCGTAAAATTTTGATCCTCTGGCCAGCCAAATCAATAAAGCCGCCTGGAAACGGGGAGAGCCCGTTGATATGGCGGACAACAGCAGGTGCGCTCGCGTTAAAAGCCAGAGCGGCTTCAGCTTTATCGATTTTTTCAGCGTAGGTGACGCCGTCTTCGGGCTGTGGCTGCGGAACGATGGTCGCAGCTTCAATATCGATCAAGGCTCGGCATATCAATTGAGCCCCCATAGACGACAAAGCGTCGTGCAGATCACCGGCTGTTGTCGACTCATCGATCGATCGGCTCTCATTCATGAGCATTGGGCCTGTGTCGAGCCCCGCTTCCATTTGCATAATCGTTATGCCGGTTTGCGCATCACCAGCCATGATCGCCCGTTGGATCGGTGCTGCGCCGCGCCACCGTGGCAAAAGTGATGCATGCACGTTGACGCAACCAAATCGGGGCGCGTCGAGAATCACTTGCGGCAAAATCAGCCCGTATGCGGCGACCACAGCGAGATCAGCATTGTGGTCGGCGAACTCCTTCTGGGTCGCTGGCTTCTTAAAGTTTTTTGGGGTCAAGACCGGGAGGCCTAAATCAGCGGCACGGCTGTGAACTGGGCTAGCCCTTTCTTTTTGACCGCGACCAGCTGCTCTTGGCGGCTGCGCATAGACAGCGACCACATCATGATTGGCGCAAAGTGCATCAAGGATGGGAACAGAAAAATCTGGGGTACCCATGAAGACCACGCGCATGATCTAATCTGACTCCTGCGCCATTTGTTTTTTGGTTTTCTTGAGTTTGCGTAAAATCATACTGCGCTTGACACTAGAAATGTGGTCAACGAATAGAACGCCGTCGAGGTGGTCCATTTCATGCTGAATAACGACCGAGAAAAACCCTTCCGCTTCCAGTTCGCGCTTTGCGTTATTTTCATCTAGGTACTGGAGACGAATGCGATCTGGCCGAACGACATCTTCGTAATATAGCGGCAGTGAGAGACAGCCTTCTTCGTGGACCTTTGTTTCCTCGGACGACCAAACGATCTCGGGGTTGGCAATCATGTGGGGGTTAGGAGTTTCCTTGCCGCGAGCCGGGTCGACAACAATGATCCGTTTTTGCACGCCGACCTGAGGTGCAGCGAGGCCCACACCTGGGGCCTCATACATCGTTTCCAACATATCTTTCATCAAGGTCGCCGTTGCCTCATCGATAGAATCGACAGGGGTGCAAACCTTCTTCAGCCTTGGGTCAGGCGCGATGATGATGTCACGTTTGGCCATGGGGTACGGTCTCGATACAGCGCGTGTCCTGGTGACATAGTCCCCGAGACTGCGAGGGTCAACCTGCAGACCTCAAGACATGGATGCCGAGCACGCCGCCAACAACGACCAGGACAACACCCATTCCCTTAATCACACCACCTCTTGCGTCTTCGTCCACCTCCGACAAACCGGCCAATCCTGCGCTAGGAAGAAATAGACACAGCGTACTTTCTAGGAGGAGGAGCCAACCGATAAGCGTGAGAAGCATCGGCGGACCGGACCAGACGTTGTGCAAGATGACGATTGGGCTGCCGATTGCCAGGCTCACCAGCCCGTTTAGCCGAACACCAGTCGGGCCCAGGGCCCCCAGCATGCGGTAATAGGATTGCCAGTGCGGTGTGGCGTACATCTGACTCACGCCAAGGCCTATCAACACGGGCGACGCGATCAAAACCAGTGTGTTCGCCATGATTCCCCTCTTGCTCCCGGCGGCGACTAGAAGCGAACGCGAACGCGATACTCGACCTGAACGTCTCCGCCGGCCGGCACCTCAACCGTCCATTCGGCCTGGCCAAGCACTTTGGAATGGGGAGCGCTTTCTTCAACGATTTCCCAATCTCCCTGCAAACCCTCGACCAAGCGCACAGTCACCGGTAAGTCTTTCGCATTACTGACAGTCATCCGGCTCGAGGAAATAGTGATGCGATCAGAGGCGCGTAGAAACTCGAGTTGCTCCCGCACCACGGTGACATCGAAGTCACGGCCCAACGTAAACTGGACCTCTTGTCCAGTTGGCGTATGCCCCACGCCGTCTTCTCCGAGCAATTGTAGGGCACCTGTGGAATCTTGACCGTAAACACGCACGGTGCCCGCCGGGAGCGGTGTGCCGAGGCCCTCATCAACCGTGTTCTCAAAGACCAAAGACCGGGTCGCCTGGGTTGTTCGTTGTTGACCCATCATCGGTCCGCGCGTGGCGAAGACATCGCCGCGGCTCACCAGGTCAGTTCTTACAATGACGTTATTTGCCGATAACAGCGCAAGTTGCTTGGTCTGGCGGTCTGCCAGCGTGACCGGTTTCTCAATGGCGTAAAGATGAAAGGCGGCCAGGCTTTCCTGCATGACATCTGCCGCCATCTTCGGCCCGCGCGACGCCATTTCCATAGCCCGCATCATTTGCGGCTGAGGGGCTGCACGATTGATGTCTCCAGCAACCAGCTTCAACGTTGCATTAGGAAAATCGGTGCCGGTTGTGTTTGAGATCGTCGCCCAAGCGGAGAGATCAATTGATATGCCATCGTCGCTCAACTCGGCCACGTAGTCGGCTCGCCATGTCAGGCCATTGGAGAGATAGCTCAGATCCGCATCGACGCCGCCAGCCGCCTCGGTGGTGACGGATGCAACCAAGGTCGGCTGAGCCCGTACGCCAGGAGGGAGAGCGTCAAACACTAGGCGGCCTGGAATCTCGGTCGTGATCCGACCGTCAATCTCAAGCACCACACCATTCGCGACGGATAATACTGTGGCGCGGGTTTCGACATCTTTGCCAGAGTCAGGATTGAACCGCACCACACCGACCTCCTGGCCCACCGAAGCCTGCAAGAGCGAAGATTGACTGACCACGTCGAAGTCAAATACCTGCTCCCGCACCAGGAATGAGCCGCTGGACGATTGCAGCAATGCGGTGTTGGGCTGGAGACGGGTACTGACATCGGCAAAGGCAAGATCAGTGTCACCAGAGGGCAGATCAACTTGGCGGCTGTCTCGAACCAGCGCCAAATCTCCGTTGTAGACGGTGACGGCTAAACCCGTGCGGGCAGCGGGCTGAATATTGAGTTCGTCAGCCATCAAGGGAGCAGCAACAAATGCGGTCAATAGGAGGCTTCGGGCGATTTTTTTAGTCGTCAGCATGATCAACGGTCTCTCGGTCGTGGTTTCAGGATGCTGCGTAAGCTAGTCTGGGGATCATGGCACGGGTATGGCAGGGCGCAAGCCTATGAATTTTCTGGCAGATTTTGGCATAACTTCAGGGGACTTTGCCCTTGGATTGATGATGATGATTGTCGTCATTCTTGGTGTGGTGATCGCGATCAAGAATGGCAAACCCGATGAAGCAGCCGCACAGAATATGACCGCGCTGATCGAGTCATTGACCAAAATGTCTTCTGATCAGGCAGAACTGCGCGGGCAAATCTCCCAAATGGCGGCCAGCCAGGAAACCGGCCGCAAGTTGGTCGCAGAACAATTGCAGGCCCAAGAAAGAGAGATCGGAAAAACGCTTAACGAGCGCCTAGAGAAAGTTACCCAGCGGGTCGGAGAAACCATACAAAAAACCACAGACAAGACATCTGAATCTTTAACCGATTTGCAAAAACGTCTGGCGGTGATCGACGCCGCACAGAAAAACATCACCGATCTATCGACGGATATCGTCGGGCTGCAAGATATTTTATCCAACAAACAAGCCCGCGGGGCTTTTGGCCAAGCGCAGATGGAAGACATCGTCCGCGATATGCTGCCTGCAGATTATTTCCAGTTTGAAGCGACATTATCCAATGGCAAGCGTGTGGATTGCTTAATCACACTTCCCGGTGATCAAGGCGATATCGGAGTAGATTCAAAATACCCCCACGAAGGCTTTGTGCGCTTAGTGGAAGCTCAAAATGATGAGGAGCGAAAAGCAGCAGGGCAGGTGTTCACGCGGGACGTGATCAAGCACGTTCAAGCCATCGCAGAAAAATATATTATTCCCGGGGAGACAGCCGATTGGGCGCTGATGTTCGTGCCTGCAGAATCGATCTATATGGAACTCCACACCAACTTTCAAAACGTTATCCAGGAAGGGTATCGTCGCAAAATCATCATCGCATCACCGTCTTCTTTTTGGGCCATCTTGCATTCCATACGCGCCCTGATTCGCGATACCAAAATGCGCGAGCATGCCGGCACGATTCAAAAAGAAGTTGGCCTGCTTATGGAAGATGTCACACGCCTCGATAAACGCGTCGGGTCTCTTTCCAAACATTTCGAGCAGACCGGCAAGGACATCGATCTCATTCAAAAATCAACGACCGGGATCATGCGTCACGGATTACGAATCAAGCAGGTCGATTTGCAAGGGGAGGCCGGCCAATTACAGGATGACGCGGGGGACAGCGACGGCGCATCCGTAACCAGCCTGGAGAGTCGCAGGACCTTATTGTGATGCAATTTTAGGTAGTGTCTGTGTAACTTGACATACCTTATTGCGAACCCCATATCAGGTGTATTCGGGAAAAAGATAAGTAGTCCAAGTGCTTAAGGGCTCACACAAAGGGAGTTATCAGAAAATGGATATGTCCTCGGTCTTCGCAATTTTCTTCGTCTTGCTCGGCATTGTCATTGTTTTCAAAGCCGTGGTGGTGGTTCCGCAAGGCTGGAATTACACCATTGAACGATTCGGCAAGTTCACCCGAACTTTTTCACCGGGTCTTCAACTGATCACCCCGTTTATCGAAAACATCGGCAACAAGATGAATATGATGGAACAAGTATTGGATGTTCCATCCCAAGAAATCATCACCAAAGACAACGCCATGGTGAAGGTCGACGGTGTCGTGTTCTATCAGATTCTCGATGCGGGCAAGGCCGCCTACGAAGTGCGCGGACTCGAAGTAGCGATTTTGAATCTGACCATGACCAATATTAGGACAGTCATGGGTGGGATGGATTTGGATGAATTGCTGTCCCAGCGCGATGCGATCAACGCACGCCTGTTGACTGTCGTTGACCAAGCAACGAACCCCTGGGGAATCAAAGTCACCCGGATTGAAATCAAAGATATCTCACCGCCTCGAGACCTGGTTGAAGCCATGGGCCGTCAGATGAAGGCCGAGCGCTTAAAGCGGGCAGAGATTTTAGAAGCAGAGGGCGATCGCCAGTCAGCGATCTTGCGCGCCGAAGGCGACAAACAATCACAGATCCTCAAAGCCGAAGTGGAACGGGAAGCGTCTTTCCGCGATGCCGAAGCGCGAGAACGATTGGCTGAAGCTGAAGCGAAAGCAACAAGTATGGTCTCGGAAGCGATTGCAAAGGGTGACGTGCAAGCGATCAACTACTTCGTCGCACAAAAATATATTGAAGCGCTCGGCGGGTTTGCCACATCGTCCAATGAGAAGCTGGTGTTTATGCCGATGGAAGCGTCAGGTGTCATTGGCGCGATTGGTGGCATTGCAGAGCTTGCTAAGACTGCATTGGGAGAAGCGAAAGCAGAGCCTACTGAGTCACGACCCAGCCGCATTCCTGACAGCGGAGCTTAGAGACGATGGAAGACTTCCTAGCAAATGTTGACCACTGGAATTGGTGGATCCTCGCCCTTGTCATGTTCGTCATCGAATTGGCAATGCCGGGGGTCATCTTCTTGTGGCTGGCGATGGCCGCCACACTCACTGGTGCACTCG
Source organism: Alphaproteobacteria bacterium (assembly GCA_012103295.1). Classification (GTDB taxonomy): domain Bacteria; phylum Pseudomonadota; class Alphaproteobacteria; order Rhodospirillales; family Rhodospirillaceae; genus WLXB01. The sequence continues at coordinate 25,912 of WLXB01000033.1, forward strand.
TTTGGCTGATACCAGACTTAGGGTGGCAATTGAGTTTCGTGATTTTTGCTGTACTCAGCGTTATCGCCATCGTCGTCGGTCGTAAGGTCTGGCGGCCAGGTCACGTAGAGTCGGAAGACCCCACTTTGAATCGCCGTGCCGAACAATATGTCGGACAAACATTCACTTTGGAGACCGCGTTAGAGAATGGGCGTGGTCGATTGAATGTCGGTGATGGGTCCTGGCTAGCCAGAGGGCCGGATCTTCCGGCAGGCGCTAAGGTCAAAGTAACAGCGGTTGATGGATCCGTCCTGGAAGTTGAACAGGCTTAGCTACTTCGCCGACCGTGAACTGTATTGACCAGTTGTTACTGCCTCTGAGTCCGGCGGCACTTCAATCCGCACCGTCCGTGTTTCACCGGATGCTCCCGGGAATTGATCAAAAATAGCCTGAACAATATAGGGCATCACCGGATCAATTTGGCCATTGGTACCTGTGCTCACCGCCGACCCTTCGAACACACGGGTCGGATTCTCAGTGTTGTAGGTCATACCATCGTAAATCACGAGATCAACGTGACGGACATACATCTGTTTGGTTGATGTGCGGCTTTCGAACGGATCACCGTAGCCATAGCCGAACGGGCCATTGCGATACCCAAAACCATAGCCATACCCAAACCCGGTGCTGCGGGACTTAACGTCGGGACTTGGTCCTTCGACCGACCAGCTCAGTGTCACGACAAGGTCAGGCGACGCACTCTCACCGTCGAATGCCTTAAGGCCGAGTCCAGAAAGACGTTGGGAAACAAGCCCGGCGTAAGCGTCAAACGCGAGACTCTCTTCCTGCTCGTCATCGGTAGCAACAATGACAAAGGATTCGCCGGACGGAGCCCTCGGCAAACTGTGATGACGCGTGATGTCTGAGACGACATATTTTGGGCTCGCGCACGCGGCCAGACCAAACGTCAAAATCACGGCAGCAAATATTCGCCTGGCTATCGTGTTTCCCATGGCATCAAGTCTCCAGTTTAAATTCGTGCAACGTCATCGATTAGGCGACAGTGTACACAGTCGGAACAAATTGCCAATTCACAGACGCGCCACTGATTTACTGTGCTCGGTGTAAGGCGGAAATATGGCAAGGCGATGGCGACCAGTACTCGCTAGACAGGACGCCGGGCTTTCATCGCCGCAGAAAGCGTACCGTCATCCAGATAATCAAGCTCGCCGCCAACCGGCACCCCATGGGCGAGCCCCGAAAGCGCAACGTTTGCGCCATCTAGGCGATCTGCGAGGTAGTGCGCGGTGCTTTGACCATCGACCGTAGCACTGAGAGCAAGAACAACTTCCTTGACCTCGTCTGCTCCGGCACGAGCGACTAAACCACTTATATTCAGGTCATCAGGCCCGACTCCGTCGAGTGGTGATAGCAATCCGCCAGTCACATGATAGACCCCGCGAAATGAAGCGCTGCGCTCCAGCGCCCATAAATCAGCCACGTCTTCGACCACACAAATGACAGATATGTCGCGCTTCGGGTCAAGACACAAAGCGCATGGGTCCTGGCTATCAAAATTACCGCAGGTCCCACAAATTTTAACACTCTCGACCGCGCGCTCCATTGATTGAATGAGCGGCACCATCAATGATTCTTTTTTCTTGATAAGGTCGAGCACGGCACGGCGAGCCGAGCGCGGGCCGAGCCCTGGCAGCTTAGCAAGCTGTCGAATTAACGCTTCAATATCGGGACCAGCCACCGCCATTTACGTCCGTTAAAACGGTAGCTTCATACCGGGCGGCAAATTCAACCCGCCGGTTACTTTACTCATCTCGTCTTGGGTCTTTGTTTCGAGACGCGCACGCGCATCATTGGTTGCGGCAATTATTAAGTCTTCGAGCACTTCCGCTTCATCCGGCTTGAGAAGTGTCGGGTCTATTTTTATGCGGCGCATGTCAGACTTGCCGGACAGCGTCACCGAAACCATTCCAGCACCAGACGAACCATCGACCTCGATTTCTGCGAGACGCTCCTGCATCTCGCCCATTTTTTGCTGCATCTCTTGCGCCTGTTTCATCAACGCACCGATGTTCTTCATACTTGCTCTTCCACAATTATCTCTGCCTACGCCGGCGGCCCTTAGTCCTCGGCTGCAACCTTGTTGACGTCTTGTATCTCGGACCCCGGGAACGCATCTAGAATTGACTTAACAAAGGGGTCAGCGGCTGCCTTTGCGATCTCTTGTTCTCGCAAAGTTGGCTCGCCAGCCTCGTTCGAAATACTGACGACCCAGCGCTCGCCAGTTTCTTCTTTCAGAAAAGCCCCGAGCTTTCCTGCAACATCTTGGGGCGTCCCTTCTTTCGGACGGATTTCAATACGGCCTAATTCAAACCGGACAAGATGAACAACGCGTTCTATTTGATGGGACAGTTTTGTCTCACCCCGGGCCTCGCATAGCCGTGCAACATCAGCGAGAGACGTCAGTGGCGGTTCGGCTTCAGCCGTCACCACGGGTGGCGCCTCAGGCGCGATATCCGGGATCGACGCTGAGACAGCCGCAGCGGACCCAGACGGCGTCACAGTTGATGAGGCCGTCGGTGTCGGGATCCGTCGTGACTGGGAAAACCCTGGCGGCCGCGAATTCTTGAAGACGAAAGGGCCTCGTGATACGCCTATTTTTATAGGTTAATGTCATGATAATAATGGTTTCTTAGACGTCAGGTGGCA
>WLXB01000034.1 GCA_012103295.1 Alphaproteobacteria bacterium
ACCCCAGAGCCAAAGCTCAGAGTGTCATCGCCTGTGTTCTCAACTATCGAGTCATTGGCCCCACCGAAGCTGTAATCGTAGGTATCGTTACCCTTCTCACCTCGATAGATCGTCACGCCATCCGCTGAGATAAGCGTGTCATTTCCCGCACTGCCGTAGAGCGTAACATTGCCATTGGAGCCGGTCAGGGGTAGCGGTCCGGTTAAATCAATTTCAGTTCCATCGTCTAACTTGAGGGACTCCAAATGAAACTTAGAATCAGCGTGATATTGCTTAGTTATCTGAATGCTATCTGATGTCCCAGCAATACTAATAATCAAGTGAGTACTTGTTTTTGAGAAGATCAGATCAGACTGACTAATACCTGGCCCTAATTCGATTCTATCCTGACCTGTATTTTCAGTAATGGTGTCTTGACCGTCGCCAAGCTCGAACAGATAAACATCATCCCCGGATTCTCCGTAAAGAGTATCCGCACCAAGCTGGCCATTAAGGGTGTCGTCGCCACTATCAGCGTTGACGATGTCAGCGCCATCACCAGCAAGAAAATACTCGTCTGAACTACTGCCATCTAGCACATCAACGGAATCAGATCCGTAGACTAACTCTCCCGATAAACCGACTACCACAGTACCTTTACCCGTCGATTGCGCTCCGTTCTCGTCCTCAACGGAGTATTCAAACGTAGCCAATCCGTCGAAACCAGGCAGCGGTGTGAATTGGAATGTACCGTCTGGATTGACAACAATGTTGCCGCCGCCAAGTGAGGTAACACTCAAAACTGTGACGTCATCTCCATCGAGATCCGAGTCATTTGCAATCAATAACTCAGGTGTTATCACCAGAGATTGATCAACTCCCGTGCCAACTGCATCAGAATTTGCATCTGGGGCGAAATTGTCGAGCGCGAAAACCGATCCACTTACGAATTCAAGTATAGAAATCTTGCCGGAGGCTGTATCAGAGAAGTGGTCAACTACTGTGATACCTGAACTCGACAGAACTACGCCGTCATCATTAGTCCTAGTAATCCTAAGATCATCACCGCTTCTCTCAAAAACGACTCTGTCGGGTGACCAATAGTGATGATCTGTAAGGATTATCCTACCTGAACCCTCCGTATCTTCTATCCGGGTATTTAAAAACCAATTACCGTTACTGGCGGCAGGTGGGGGATTGATATGATAAGTATCATCACCTGGACCACCAACAAACTTGCCTCCGGAATGTAGGTTTATGTGAAATACGTCATTACCGGCTCCTCCAATGAAATCTCCCTGCGTGTTGTGAGTTGCAACAGTAATAACGTCGTCGCCATCACCACCGTCCACACTTGCGTAAAAGCTTAATCCAGTTGAATGAATTTGGTCGTTTCCATCACCGCCCTTAGCTATGCCATAAAATGAGTAACCACTTTCCCCTGCATGTATCGTGTCAGAACCAGCACCCCCATCTAACAATTCTTGAAAATCGTCGGTGTCATTGATTGAAACGCTATGGTTACTACCTCCATATATTACGTCATCGCCTTCACCACCTAGTATGAAGTCATTGCCGTGACCGCCATACAGAAGATCGTTGCCATCTTCACCGTGCAAAATATCCGGTGAAGCGCCGCCATGAATTGTGTCGTCGAAGTCGGTGCCCTGGAGAACATCGCTCAGCGGACCGCCAGTTACCGGATCAACTGCTAGTAGAGATAAATCAAAAGCTTGGTTTAAATCTGGGTCACCAGTACCGATGAAGTTTATTGCTTGGAGCTTATCGCTCGCAATGAAGTGGTCTTTTACTATTACTGTGGGTACCGATAAGCCTACCACGCGGATTTGAAGATCATTTCCGACTCTATCGGTTGCCACGCCACCGATATTGCTCCCTCCAATCTTGAGAATGTCGTTGCTATTTGCATCCATAATGACTGCACTACCAGCCCACATGACAAACTCATCACTACCACCTCCCCCATAAAGAACTTGGTCTTCGTAGCGCACCCAGAGAATGTCATCTCCCAATCCACCATCCAGAGTGTCGGCACCAACTCTTCCTTCTAGGAAATCATTTCCAGATCCACCATCAAGGATATCGGCACCACCGCCCCCAATGAGGGTGTCATTTCCAGAACCACCCTCAAGAACGTTGCCGTTGCTACTATTGATTCCATCAATATAGTCATCACCGGACCCGCCATTGATGTAGTTTGAATACGCATTCCCGATCAAAGTGTCGTCACCAGAAAAACCAAAGAGCGACGCATCTGTGTAGGTCGGATATACTATTGTAATGTTGTCGTTACCTGACGTTCCGTAGATGACGTCTCCAGGAGCAACCGACAAGCTTAGTTCAGATTCATCAGATAACTTGATTTTGTCGAATGGACCTGAGAATGAGCCATCAGCATTTTGCGTCATACCCACAAGCACAAGAATATCTTGCTGAGACGCTTCAAACCGCACCTCGGCCACATCATAGGTTTGATCATCACCGTTCTCATCAGGCAGGACTCGGGTTGATGCGCTGATCGTAATGTCACTCAGAGCCAAGGTGTCGGTGAGGATTATAGTGTTATTCTCTCCTACTTGATCGCGAACGATATTCTCACCATCACCAATTGCGAACTCGTAGGTATCGTTGCCTGTGCCACCGTCAAGAGTATCAAATCCAGTTCCGGCAACGAGAACGTCATCCCCTGCACCGCCGATCAGCTCATCGTCACCAGAGCCACCAAAGATGTTGTCGTTTCCATCTTGGCCATCGAGAAAGTCATTCCCCCCTGCACCGTCAATCTGATCATCATCTGAACTACCAAAAAGGAAGTTGTTTCCCTCATCTCCTTGCGAAATCTGGAGGTCATAGTTCGTATCTGGGACTGGTACTGTAAACTCTAGATCAGGATCCCACCCGCCTCCCGTCTCTTCTAGATTGAAGTCTCCGTAAAACTTCGTGCTTCCTTGCCCATTAGGAAGTGTAATAACGACATATTTTGTTCCGGGGGACTCCTCAACGACAGCGCCTGCAGACAACCCCAAAGCTTGAGCAACTCTCGACGGGTAATCTAAAAAGATGTTCCCGGCAAAGGCTTGCCCCTGAAACACGATGAAGTCTTCTGCACCGAAGTCTGTGACGGTGTCGCTTCCACTTGCTAAGGAACCGAAGAGCCAAGGAGACGCATGCCCTCCTCCACCCCATTGGTCCGTGGCTAAATGGAAATAATCTCCACCCGTCCCTCCGGTAAGCACGTCTGAATCTGATCCGCCATATAGGTGATCTGATCCAGAACCACCAAAAAGTGTATCTTGTCCTTCTGCGCCGCCTAAAAGATCGTTGTCGGCGCCTCCATCGAGTGTATCGTCGCCAGCATACCCATAGATGAGGTCACTTCCGTTATTGCCATAAATTTGATCACCCATATCAGAGCTGGCTTGGTCAGAACCGGCACCTTGAAGTTGGTCGTCATTTTCTCCACCAAAGATGGTGTCGGATTCATTTCCACCGAGAATTAGATCGGCACCACCCTCGCCATAGAGAGTATTATTACCTGCACCACCTTCTATGCGATCTGTATTGTCTCCACCGTAAATGACGTCATCGCCACCGGCCCCAAAAATCTGATCAGACCCTGTACCTCCATCAATCACACCATCCTGATCACTATGCACAATGTAGTCGAAGCGATCAGTCCCGATGACGTTCTCAATTGAATTCAGGCTGTCAACGTCGCCATGGGTATCAGATACCAGCCCTGTCCCGTCGGAGTTCAAAATTACAATGACACCAGATGCGCCATTCTCTTTTGAGTAATCGACAGTATCTATGCCCGCACCACCATCAATTTTGTCGCCTCCAGGGCCGCCATCAATGGTGTCGTTTTCATCGCCACCGTCGATCGCATCTGACTCTGGTCCCCCAGACAATATATCTTGTCCACCCAAACCGTGAATAAAGTACGATTGGCCCCCCGGATCCATAGACAGATCAATGGTGTCGTCAGAAGTTGGGTCTATGTCATCTACCCCTTCTTGACCTCCTAGTACTATTTGAATGTCCGGATCTGTGTCCTGATCAGCTTGATCAGCTGACGATACCAAGTCATGCAACTGCGAATTGACTAGCGCACTAATCTGCGATTCCAAGAAAACGATTGAATGCTCTGCAACATTCAGCAACCCACCAGGGACTTCGGGAAGATCGATCTCGACAACAGGTCCAAACTGAAAGTTCCCAATAATCCCCGGATAATCTTTATTCCAAACAGGGTCACCAGTATTGCCAATAGCTAGAAAAGTAATGTCTTGAGCAATCGAGGTGTACTCTGGCGTTGCTCCACCATCTCCAAAACCAGGAGATGAGAAAGTAATGAAGTCCACTTGAAGGTTGCCCTGCCCAACAAATAGTCTATCTGCTGAATCGGCTTCTATTTCATCCCTAAGCACTAGTTCGGTTAGTTGGCCGCCGAGACTGTGGCCTGTAATTAAGACCTTTGTAATGCCATTTACGGGATCAAGGGCGTAGCCCGAAACAGCCTCGATGAACGGTTGTAGGCGTCCAATCTGGTCCTCTTGATCAAAACTTGCATCAAACAGATCACCTGGGGTATCTGACCCTCTAAACGCAAGAACCAGTGTAGATCCTGACTTTGCAGCAAACGCGACCGCGTCTCCATTCGACCCGGGTCCTTGGGATACGAAATAGCCGTTTTGTATTCCTGTAGCGCCATACGCTGTAAGTTCGTTTTGATCTAGAAGGTCCCAACCCTCTACATCCAACGCATTCTCAAGCGTCAGACCTCCAAGATTATCGTCATACGCAACACGTGACAGAAATGTGGCTGAAAGAACTAAATCTGGATCTTGAAATAGTGACATTGCATTGAACTCCAAACGCACAACTTTAGGCGTCCCATTTGGGACGGTGCTTACTGCCGTTGGAGTTCCAATCCAGAAGTGGTTACTTGAGGTAACCTTGTTTAAGAAGTTGTTCCATCAACTTACAATTATAGATTGCGCATGAAACCATAGAAAATCTGTGATTCCAAACAAAAAACTAGATCTGTAAGAGATCAATGGTAATTGCCGAGGAATAGCGAGAACTTATCTGGACAAAAATAGAAGCTATCGCCTGTCCAAGTACTTGGAATAGCAAATCAAAATTGCAAAACCGAACGGTGCGATGCAAACAGCACCGCCAATTAAGCCGAAAACAACTCCTCCGGCTATGTCACCAATGGGGTTGCCAGTATTCATGACCTTACCGAAATGAATTGAAAACGCACCTACAAGGTAAGCGCCGTATCCACCACCTAGAGTTATTGAAGGAAAAATGAGAGACCCTATCTGCCCGTCATCGAGACGATTAGGCCAAAAAAACCAAATAACGAAGGCCCAAATCATCATGGGCGCATATATGATTCTTATGAAATCAAGAACTGTATCGGCGTAATCTTGATCATCTACTCCGGCAAAAATTACGGTCATTGCAGCGTAAAGGGTTAAGGTACAAATCATCGCGAAAATCATCGCACGGATTGCTTTTGGAAGATAATTTTGGACGTCCATAAGTACTCCCCTTTTAGCGACCGACTACACCGCACATGGCAACGTAGACCAACTCTTTTTCAATCGCGCCTATACAGCTGACTTTAATGATGCAACATCTCAAGCACCATACGAACAAATACCCCAATCCAGTCGCTTGGAATGTCTTGTCTAAACACCCGAGCCTGCGGATACCATATTGAAATGCTACCAGTCTCATCATAGCGCCAATCATGGAAAACTGAGAGCGCAATCCAAACCGGCTTGCCCATAGCTCCTGCTAGATGGGCAACCGAGGTATCTGCAGTAATTACGAGATCAAGATTATCTATCACTGCCGACGTGTCCGCAAAATCTCTCAACATAGAACCTAAAGGCGTGATTGTATGTCTTACACCCAGACTTTCCAGTTCTGCCTCAGCACTACCCTTCTGCAGACTAAAGAACCGGCAGTGGGGAAGTTTCAGAATAGGCAGCATGTCCTTAAGGGCGAATGTCCGATTACGATCATTGGCCTGCGTGGGGCTTCCAGCCCACGCTAAACCAACGTTAAGCATTCCCTTTTCAGAAGACGGAATCGAAACTAGTCCTTCCTTAGGCTTGAGATAGGGCTCTCTCGGGACTTCATCCAGCCTTATCTCAAGTGCCCTGGGAACGGATAGCAGAGGCAAGTGGCAGTCGTAGTCCGGAAGGTCATCACCCCTTGCTACGACTTGTTTCACGCCTGGCAGTTGACCTTCTAGCAAACGAACCAGTTCCGGTCGCACTTCCAGTATGACTTCGGTCTTCTGCGCCTTCGCTAGTTTCGGAATGAAGCGTGCAAATTGGATTGCGTCACCAAAACCCTGCTCGCCATAGAGCAATAACGTTCGGTCATTCAGAGGAGAGCCATCCCATTCCGGTGTGGCGAAATCTCTTGGAGCGCTTCTGGCCAGTTTCCATCGCCATTCATAGGCTTCAAAGCCACGCTCGTAGTCCCCCATTCTGAGGAGCGTCAAAGCGCGGTCCCAATTAAGATCGGGGTCGTCTGGAGAATCCGCTAGCGCCCTATCGAAGTAGGACAAGGACTCGTCCAGCTGGTTACAGTCTCTGGAAACCAGCCCAAGCCCGTACAAAGCCCCTCTCTCTTTGGGCTCCAACGCAAGTGCTTTCAAAAAAGTAGACGTACATTCATCGAATTGCCCCAGTTCTCTTAGAACGTTCCCGAGGTTTACAAGGGTACTAGCATTGGGCGGGTGAAATGAAAGTAGCCGCTTGTAAGCGACCACTGCCGCTTCCCTTTGTCCCATTGCCCTAAGAGCGACGCCCAGATTGTTCAAGGCGTCTGGTGCGGCAGGGTCAATGCGTAGCGCGTTGTTGTAACCCTCTACGGCTGCCTGCAAGTCACCAGCCTGTTGGTGCTTGAGCGCATCCTGGAACAAAGCCTTAGCTTGGCCTGCCGACCTATCTATCTTTGAACCATTTTGCTTTCTTGAAGACAACAGCGCACCCACCTATCGTGCCATTTTAGAATCGCGGAATTTAAAATGATTGTTAGCAGATTAGTCGTCTTGACGTCATTAGCAGACACGACACTTCCCCATCCTACTGATCGCCCGAAGCGAAAGCCTCACCGCAGATTCCAGCCTGTCGTAATGACTGACACTTGGATTTAAAGTCAGCGTGTCTTGAACCGTAGGTGATTGATCCGATTGAAGGCAATTTGAAGTGGCGACGGTTAGGGTAACAGTAAGGAAACAGTAATCGAAGAATCTATCACTAAGCCTGACCCAAGGATCCGGCTCCTACGCATCAACACCGACTCAGTTACTCAAAGCTTTCGTCGCGCTTACGATTCCAACTCTGCTCCCTCTCAATTTCACCTCTAATCCATCGCTCTACTTCTTTTCTCGTTTGAACTGCCCAAGCTCGGACCTGCGAGTCCTCATTGCTCATTAGAGCGTCAAACAAAACTAATCTTTCAGCTAGATGATGGGACATAGATCCTGACCAGCTAGTAGGGCTGATTCTGTTGGCAACCTCTTCCAAGACCTTCTCAAGATCGGGCGCCCTTCTTATCATTTCGTAGAAAATCGTCATCCATTCGTAATCGGACTCTTTATCGGGCTTGTCAAACGTCTGAATTACTCCTGCAAGAACATTGTATCTATTAATAGGATCTTTTGAGCACCATTCAATCAAATGCTCATCAGAAATGTGCTTGAGGGGGTTTTCATCACGCGAGTATTCAGAGAACATTCTACGCCTGTACCTATAATCGTCAGATTGTTCGCGACCCAAAAACTCATCAAGAAAAATTAAAGGGTGCAACTTAGCAAGACACTCTAAAGTGCTAGGTAAATCGAACGAGTAGACGGAACCATTGTAAATTGCGTCCGTTGAAACTCGACAAAATCCCTTCGTCGCTGCCTCACCTTCGACGCCTTCTAAACAAACCCTAGATACAGAACTCAGCTCATAATCCTTTGTGTCTACCCGACCTCTACTTTCACCATATTCATATTCCGACAATAGATCTCGTCCGAACCGCAACAGTTCTTGTTGAAAACTTTCACCACTTTTCTTCCCGTGAAACCTCATGCTTAGAATATCCAAACACACGCTCTTGCCATCTGGAATAAAAACAATCTTTTCGAGCACGAGGGTCAATTCGAGGTCACTTAGAGACTCATGAGCTCGCCCCCATCCTAAGCGCTCATAAGTCCACGACGGCGCCATACCAACATCGATACTGTTGAGAAAACGCTTAATCCCTTTAGGATCAAATCCTGCTGCAACCTGAAACAACGGAAACCACTGACCCAAGAACTCGTCAGCTAAAATGCCATCCAATACGATGTCTCTATCCTCTGAATTAAGGTCGCTTAGCCCACGTACATAACCAACTAATACATTAATGTTTCTGTCCGAAGCAGAAGTTGCAAGCGCAGCTTCTCTGATGCGATCCCATAGTTGACGCCTATTTGACGCCCCTTTAGCCAATCCTTCACCAAAAACTACCAGCCGCCTCCCTTCCTTAGATACTAACTCGTTAATTAGGTCTGAGAGCGCGCCTTCGTCTCCCGCTACCTGTAATCCAAGCTGCTTTGTAAAATCATCTAAACTGTTGGAACCAACCACTACTTCATCTTCATCATCGGCGATCATATCCAGTGTGTAACTACGGTCAGCAAAGCAATACGTACGAGCATTTTCCACTAGACTGACAGGCCTCAGAGACTTTTCAATTCGTCGTAGTTTTTCTAGGTTATCAGTAACTCCACTCCGACTCTCAAAGTACAACGTCTCTCGAACTGCAACCCATCCCTCAACCCATGCCCTTTGCTCATTGAGGCTACTTGCCATCGTTTCTAAGGCATCGGTAACAAATCCATGATTCCATAAACCACGGAACTTAGATGCAAACATGGAACGAATTTCTTGAGACAGCTCAGGTGACCCCTGGATCATATTTAACCCAAATTGTATAACCGACCCGTACCAACTGCTTGTTTCGTCAATAGATCTGGGCTGGTAGCCGAAGTCCCGGGACCTAGAACCAAATTCGAACGTGTCATGCGAGCCGAAATGCCAAGCTTCTAGCGTTGATTCAAAGAGCATTAATCCCAACTCTTTCTCACTCTGCCCTTCTGCCGCGACCAAGTCGCTTATTACGGCAAGACGCTGATCCAGCTCAGCCCAGGTTCCTGAAAGATGCAAGTGGAATAGAGATCTAAGCACATCGCGTGTCGAGTTGACGTTTTCGGCTACGTCCTCAGACAACGCGAACATAGTCATGACTTTTACAGATCTGCTAAACAGCTCAGCTTCATATCCGATTGATTTAAGTATTTTAACAAAGTGTGTGTGGTTAGGGTTTTCACGGGAAGCGAATGAGTTTCCTTCTTTAGTTTTTGAGGCGTTCTCTATGGCTCTAAGTGTCGCGTCGGGTGAAACAGGTGCAATATTCTTGAATACCTCCATTCCAAAATGATTAAGGCTCGTAATGTTCCCTAACCAGCCGCTTTCGATGAGCCAGCCTTCCACAAGGTCAACCACTTCAGAAGTTTCGTGAAGAAAGGAGAGACGACGTGTAAAGGATCTAATTAATCGTTGCGATCCACTTCCATGAAATACTGATTCTATCTTCTTCTTCGGTATTTTTCTAAAGGCTTCCGCCGCAAGTCTATTTGCGATCGCTTGCGGAAGGAGCGCCCGCCACTCACTGCGCGCTTGAATTAGTTCACGACTTCTAAGCTCGTACACATCTCTGAATAAGCCGTCCGCATCTAAAGCGGTAAATTTGGCTAAGACAGCAAGCTCTGACTTCTCAGAATCAGTGTCTTCTCCGTCAAAAGAATAAACCAGTGAAAGTGCTTCAGCTGACTGTAGCAACACATCATTTGGGTTCTTTCTTTGTGTAAAGAGTCTATCAAATAGTTCGCTGTCATGAAGTTCGGAGATCGACTCTCCAACCTTAATTGTTCTCGCCAATGCGATGGCGATCCTAGCGTTACCGCCGGATGCCGTTGAAATCAGTCCTGCGTCGACTTCACTGATGTGCGAGAAACGCGTTCTGACTAGCTTTTCAATTAGTGACGAACTGGCAGCTTCAAGTCGAAACACGCTTGTCTCGTCTGGCAGATCACCCCGCACATCGTACTCGACCGAGATAAGACTTACCGTGCTTGAACTTCGAGTGCAGGCTTCGGTGAGTCGACTGTGCAAGTCAGGTGGACAATTGTCCACAACGAGTATCGCTCGGTTCCTTTCAGCGATTAACTGCTGGATCAGTGACTTTGGATCTGGCTCCGGAGAATCCGCGACATCTGTATAAATGACCTGAGAGCTTGGCAAAGCATCAGTTCCAATTCGATCGTCGAATAGAGCCTGAACAAGGCGTGTCTTTCCCACGCCGGACAATCCAACTAGACGAACAGACTGCCTGGGTGCTTCTAAGATACTTCGGAGCCTTGAGAGGCCATCAGCTGATGAATACCCCGAGTGGTCTGACTTTGAGCCATCAAAGAGACGAACATGTTCGTCGGCAAGGTAATGCTCGTCGGCAGTGGCATCAGCATTTGCCCAGTTATCGTATGACCTCCAACCCTTAAACGGACTTCCAATGCGACCTTTCACCCAAAACACCAATGAAGGATGCAGCCGCACCCAAGCTGCCACTCGCCCACGATCAAAGAAATCTAAATGTAGGCTCTTATTTGAATCATGGTCACTGACACACTCTTCCATCGCCTTTTTTCTTCTCTGCAGTGCAGAGTGAGAAGCTGAACCATTTGATGAGACAATTATGTAAGCGCCATTGACATCAATGAGGCCCTTTATGGAATCTCTTAGCTCGTTCGCGGGACACATTTCCTTAACAATGTCCGCAGGCTGCATGTCCGGCTTTTTGACCTGAATGCCTGTGTGTTTTCTTTTAATGTAGCTTCTAGTTGGGGGGGCTACTTCTGCATCGACAACTACGTCAAAGCCACCGTCTGGGGCATTCTGATCGCCGCCCCATGTGACACACTCTGTTGAAAGATCACTATGTTTAAAATCGGCTTCGCATAAGAGACCGATTAATTCACGCAAAGCTGAATCGTCTAACTTGGCAATGTCATTGCCGGTAATTTCAATTGGACTGGACATATAAAAACTCGTTTCCAATAGGTTTTCATTAGCAATATATACGCTCTAGAATTCGCGACAGAGAAAGAAAAGCAACCTAAAGAGTTGCTCACCTATCGATCCATACTAAGGGACTGCTAGAGAGTTCGTCTTCCACCTCCGGAAGCGACGAAATTTCACTCCCTAACATTCAAACAACACTTACTTGTTACCCCAGGTGTTACCCCGGAGCATTTAGGCCGTTAGACGAATATTGATAAGTGTTTGAAAAGAATGGTGCCCAGGGGCGGATTCGAACCACCGACACGCGGATTTTCAGTCCGCTGCTCTACCAACTGAGCTACCTGGGCAAACCCTGTACGGGCGATAGGAAGGCGGCCTTATAAAAGAGATTCCAAGCCCTGTCCAGCGGGGGAGATTGGCGTGCGCCTCTAGCTAGTCTTCATCTGCCGGAGGCTCAGTTTCATATCCGTCGGGGGTTTCGTCAGTTGGAATCCGGTATTGGGAGGTCAACCAGCCTGCGAGATCCAGATCAGAACAGCGCTGAGAACAAAATGGTCGAAAACGCGCAACAACCGGCTGTTTGCATCGGACACATTTCGCTGCGGTCACACGAACCCCATCGGGACGATTCTTTTCAACGCTGACATTTGGTTTCTTAGCCATCGGCTCTCACGACGTCACAATATCAATATAAGAAATACGGGCCCCATCGGCGACTTGCAACGATAACGACGTCTTTAACGCAGCCTCGGCCTCTTTCAGAGCGGGCTGCAGCGGACCGCGGAGCGCGGCGACAACGGTCTCCTCAGCCCTCAGATCAACCCGCGCCGAGCCAGCGGCGAGTCCACTGCGAACGCACTGCCGCAGCGCCTCATACGCCACCGCATAACACGATGGTTGCGCAGTCCGGGAATCATCGAGCAGTAGGTCCGCTAGCGATGACCGGCTTCGGCGGCGGTTTACCTCGAGGCGTCCTTCCGGTGTCAAACCAGAAACCTGTGTGCGCACCGGATCGTCTGCAACGGATTGCTTGAAACGCTCAACCAGAGCCGCCCGGCCTTTTGTCGGGATAAGGTCAACAATGATAGGACCAGAGAGCCCCCGCAAGCGTATCTCACTCGCAAGGGCGTCAACAGCCGCTGCATTCGCATTCGTCGCAGACATGGGCCCAGCGTCGACATCGACCGCAACAAACGCTGCCGTGGGCTCAATAATAAGTTTGCCTCCCCCGACAAAAGGGGCAAGCGGATCAAGAGCCAGTTCAATAATCTCATCGACGCCGTACTCAGAAAACAGATTGCCCGACTCAGACTCTAAGCACCCCGACAACGAATCACCGACCAATGTCGCAATCGCGTTATCCGAATCCCCAGGGGTAACCAAAATCTGCTTAAGGCTGCTCCCATAGTGTCGGCAACAATACGCAACCGGGTGTTCGGCGTCCTTAAGACACACAGGGGGGATGGCATTACCAGGATGCGCCTCTAGCGCTGCGTCCACTAACGTCGCGTCGGCCAAAGCAACTTTGGCGCCCTTATCAGCACGTGCCGGCTGAACAATCCGAACATCAACGATTGCACCTTCGGTCGGCCGGTTTGCGCCACAAGCCATCAAGGCTGGTCGGTCTAGGCCGATATCCACGAAGATCGCGTTGGCGTTGGGCAACGGCTTGCCCACTCGACCGCGATACAAAGCACCAGCACTGGGGAACCCATGGCGGTGATGATAAACTTCGACAATGCGCTCAGCCGACAGCACCGCCACCCGGGTCTCCCCTGGGCCACGGTCTATGAGCAGTGTGTCAATTGCCAACACCGGATACCGGGCCAAGTAGGCCGCCTATCATTATTTCTGTGGCGTTCAAGCAAAGACCAACAACATTGGAGTATGAACCGTTCATCTGCTTAACGAACACGGCAGCGCGCCCCTGTATCGCGTACCCGCCTGCTTTACCCCGCCATTCACCCGATTCAAGATAAGCGTTCATCTCAGCACCCGACAGACGTTTGAAAGTCACTTGCGTCATGACTGTGCGGATATTTTGTCGGCCAGGACTGATAACAGCCAAACCACCATACACACGATGGCGGCGGCCCGAGAGCAACTTGAGACACCGAAGTGCCTCTTGCTCGTTGGCCGGCTTGGGCAGAATACGTTGACCACAGGCGACGACAGTATCTGCAGCCAGAATAGTATCATCGGGATGAGTATCAGCGATGGCCTGAGCTTTGGCTAATGCAAGGCGCTCAACCAAGCCTTTCGGCGCTTCGTCCAACTGCGGAGTCTCATCGACATCTGCGGGAACTACGGCATCAGGGTCTCGCCCAATTTGAGCAAGAAGATCGAGGCGGCGAGGTGAAGCCGATGCGAGGATGAACGCCAAGGGTCGGCGAACTACAACTGGTCAGACGCGCACGCGCCGGACCATCACTTAAAGCGAAAAGTGATACGCCCTTTGGTCAGGTCGTACGGAGTCATTTCAACGTTGACCTTATCTCCCGCCAGGACGCGAATGCGGTTCTTGCGCATTTTACCGGATGTATGGGCAAGTATTTCATGCTCATTTTCCAGTGTGACCCGGAACATCGCGTTCGGAAGAATTTCCGATACGGTTCCGGAGAATTCCATCATTTCTTCTTTAGCCATCAATCCTCATCACGTGGTGTTGCCGTGGCACGAAACACGGCTTGGGCTGCGCTGCGGGGCACAGAAAGAGCTTAGAATGGCCTCGGGTCAAGGATTTTCCTTGGAAAAGGCCGGATTCCCTCACAATGTTGCTAAAATGCCCCGTCCTCTATGGGCGGGAATATGTCCAAAATGCGTTGCTGCAAGCGGTCCCGGACCTCCCGATAGGCCGTCAGACGGGTTTCTCGTGACCCTGTAATCAGTGTCGGGTCAAAGGTGTTCCAGAACAAAACTTCGCAGGCCATGTAGCGGGTTAAATCGACTGCCTTGTGCTGCGCGTGGGGCGACAATGAAATAATATAGTCGAAGGAATCGTCAGCGAGGTCATCGAAAGTCTTAGACTTATGCTTGCTTAGATCGACCCCAACTTCCTGCATGACTTCAATAACGAAGGGGTCGGTTTCACCAGGGTGGACACCGACTGAGTCCACAAAAACGTGGCTGCCGTGGAACCGCTTCATAAGGCCTTCTGCCATAGGTGAGCGAACAGCGTTGTGCGTACAACAAAACAGGATGGCAGAGGGCAGGAAATCCATCTCCTTACCCTCTCATGTGAAGAACGCAAAGCAGCGTAAACAGGCGACGCGCTGTCGCATTATCAAGCTCCACATAATCACCTAGACGCTCTGCAAGCACCTGAGCGCCCTCGTTATGTAAACCGCGGCGCCCCATGTCGATGGCTTCGATCTGAGTCGGCGACATTGTCTTGATCGCGTCGAAATAAGATTCACAGATCATGAAATAATCTTTGATGATCGAACGGAACGGACGAACCGGCAGGGCAATATCCTGGACGGGGTCGTCGCTGACGGTTGATAGTGAAAAGATCAGACGGTCTTCTTTAAGAGCCAAATTCATGTGGTAAGGGCCAGGTACGGCCCCCTCGCCTGATAACTCGAAGTGGTTACTTTCAAGTAGATCAAACAAGGCGACAGCGCGCTCATGCTCCACCTCAGGGCGACGACGCAGAAAGGAGTCCTCGTCCAACGACACCTTAAGAATTGAATTTTCTGTTTTGTCCGCGCCGGACATATCCTTAGGGTCTGTACCGGACGGCACGACTGCCCCCTACTTCAAGTTCAGCCGGATAGAAACGGAACGAGCGTGAGCACCGAGATCTTCGGCTTCCGCCATTGCGACAGCACCCTCCCCAATTAAACGCAGGCCATCCGCCGTACATCCAATTAAAGAGGTCCGCTTCAAGAAATCCATCACACTAAGACCCGATGAGAACCGCGCCGTACCAGACGTAGGCAAAACATGGCTCGGGCCAGCGATATAGTCGCCGACCGCTTCTGGCGTATGGCGGCCAAGAAAGATTGCGCCAGCATTCCGGATTTTTCCGGATAGCGCTTCAGGCGTGTCGACAGCCAACTCAAGGTGTTCTGGCGCTATACGATCCACAAGCGCGGGCACTTCCTCCAATGAACGTACGACAATGATCGCACCATGCGCCTGCCAACTTGCGCGAGCAATGTCTGCTCGACCCAACGAAGTGAGTTCAAGCTCGACTGCCGCACCAACGCGCTCGCCGAATGCAGCGTCGTCTGTAATCAGGATAGATTGGGATGACACATCGTGCTCAGCCTGGGCCAAAAGGTCTGCCGCGATCCACGCAGGATCATTCTGTTCGTCCGCGACAACGGTCACTTCGGATGGGCCGGCAACCATATCGATGCCGACCGTACCAAATACCTGTTTTTTTGCCGAGGCCACATAGGCGTTTCCTGGGCCGACGATCACGTCAACCGGAGCGACAGTATCTGTACCATAGGCCAACGCAGCAATAGCTTGAGCTCCACCAATACGATAGACCTCGTGAACACCCGCAACTGAACACGCAGCCAGCATCGAGGGCGTCGTCATGCCGTCCGGGGTGGGTAGAGTCACAACCAAACGCGACACCCCTGCTACGCGGGCGGGCACGGCATTCATCAGGACTGAAGAAAACAGGGGAGCAGTGCCGGCGGGAACATAGAGGCCGGCTGCTTTCACCGCTGTCCAACGGTACCCGAGAGAAACACCATCGCCCGCTTCGTAGCTCAGGTCCTTCGGCAATTGCCGTTCGTGATAATCACGGATGCGCGCAGCAGCGTCTTCCATTGTTGCCAAAAGCGCAGGATCACAAGCGGCCTTCGCGTCTGCAATTTCTTCCGCTGAGAACGCCAACCCAGAAGCAGAAATGTCTAAACGATCAAACTTCGCCGTATATTCGAGAACTGCGGCATCACCGCGCACCTTAACATCCGCCAGAATGTCGGCGACGACACCGTCAACATCCTCTTTCTCTTCTCGGCTAGCGGTGAGCAGGGCGTCAAACGCTGCATCGAAGTCTGCGTCCGTTATGTTAAGCCGCTTGGGCATCAACCGCTCTCCGGAATTTCTCAATCCAGTCGCCAATCTCTTCGGAGCGCACTTTAAGCGCGGTCCGATTGACAACCAAACGGGATGAAACGTCGGAAATGGTTGCCACTTCCACCAAGCCATTCTCTTTTAAAGTACGGCCGGAAGACACGAGATCGACAATACGAGGCGTCAGCCCAAGCTTAGGAGCTAGCTCCATTGCTCCATTGAGCTTGACGCATTCGGCCTGAATGCCCTGCGCTTCAAAATACCGGCTTGTGGTTTCCGGATACTTTGTTGCGACACGCACGTGCGACAGGCGGGAAACATCAAAGGTGTCGCCCAACTCTTTTGATTGAGCGATACACAATCGACACCCACCGATACCAAGATCAAGTGGCGCGTAAATTTCTGGATAGTCGAATTCCATCAAGACATCGTTGCCCGCCACACCGAGCTGCGCGGCCCCAAAAGCAACAAAGGTCGCTACATCGAATGAACGCACCCGAATAATCGAGACATGATCGAGATTTGTCGCAAACTGAAGCTGACGAGCATTTTCATCGTCAAAGGCTGATTCCGGCTGGATTCCGACCGCATCCAAGAGCGGCCTCGCCTCTTCCATTATGCGTCCCTTTGGTAGGGCGATGATAAGCGGGTCCTGAGCCATTTTCCCGACCGTCCGATTAAGCGTCACACGGGCGGGCGTTTAGCACGCAAGGCCTCTCACGGCTAGGGTTGAGCCGCATTTGCCCCTTCTGCCGTGGCCTAGCGATGCTCCGGATTGTCTGAATCAAAGCGGCATCCAGCGTCCCAAAGGGACCGCTGGTTGCCGTGGGCTGGCACCCCACCCGCATCTTTGAGCATCCGAGCTAGGTGCATCAGATTCCACGTCATAAAAGTGGTATTGCGGTTGGTAAAATCGTTTTCCGGTCCGCCCGATCCCTCATCCATATAGGACGGCCCAGGGCCAGCCTCGCCAAGCCAACCCGCGTCTGCTTGAGGTGGGATCGAATATCCGAGATGCTGCAATGAATAGAGGATATTCATGGAGCAGTGTTTGGCACCATCCTCATTGCCGGTGATCAGACAGCCACCGACTTTGCCATAATAAGCGTATTGACCAGCGTCATTGAGATCTCCCGAAGACGCATAGAGGCGCTCAATCGCCTGGGTGCAGACCGACGTTTTTTCACTAAGCCATATTGCTGAGCCAATAATAAGAATGTCAGCCGCCTCGACTTTCTTATAAATGGCGGGCCAGTCGTCTTTGTCCCAACCATGTTCGGTCATATCAGGGTACACGCCGAACGCGATATCGTGATCGACAGGGCGAACCGAATCTACGGTCACACCGTTCGCTTCCATGATGGCCCGTGAAATTCCGAACAGAGCTTCCGTATGGGAGAGGTCCGGTGACTTCTTAAGCGTGCAATTTAGGAAGAGTGCATTGAGATCGGAGTAGTCAGCGGTTGCGTCATCACACCACTTCTGTTGCAGGGCATTGAGCATGGCATCCTCGCGGTTCTGAATTGAGAAACCCTACCGTGACGCCTTACAGGCCTTTACGAAAGACTTAAACGATCACAATACCGTGGATATGAGGCATCCTCACCCGGGAGAGGATTTTATACCCCGTCAATTCTCTCGATACGGGCGCCGCATGCGGCTAGTTTTTCTTCAAGCCGCTCGTAGCCGCGATCTAGGTGATAGACCCTATTGACGATGGTCTCGCCTTTCGCAGCAAGCCCCGTCAGCACCAATGAGACCGAAGCGCGCAGGTCCGTCGCCATCACTGGCGCGCCAGACAAGTCGGCTTTGCCGCGGACAATCGCCGATGCCCCATGAACGTTTACATCTGCACCGAAGCGCCCGAGTTCGGGCACATGCATAAACCGATTTTCAAAAATGGTTTCCGTCACCATCGCAGCGCCATCTGCGGTGGTCATCAAAGCCATCCATTGCGCCTGCATGTCAGTTGGGAAACCGGGGTACGGTTCTGTCATGACGTCGACACCGTTTAAGCCGCTAGATGCTGCAACTGTGATCGAATCACCATCAATCTTCACATCCACACCGGTTTGGCGCATAGCATCAAGGACGGAGTCTAAAATATCTGCACGGGTATTCGTCAACTTCAGAGTGCCGCGGGTGATCGCAGCTGCCAGCGCATAGGTGCCCGTTTCAATCCGATCAGGGACAACGCTATGGGATGCGCCATGGAGACGATCAACACCCTGGACGGTAAGAGTTCCTGATCCAAGGCCGCTAATATTCGCACCCATGGCTATAAGGCACATCGCTAGATCAGTGATCTCGGGTTCGCGTGCGGCATTCTCAATGACGGTTTCACCATCAGCAAGACAAGCAGCCATCAGCATATTCTCGGTACCGCCGACGGTCACCATGGGAAACGTAAAGTGTGCGCCGGTGAGTCTTTTCTGCCCGTCCGGCAGGCGCGCCTCAACATATCCGCCGGTTAGTTCAATCTCTGCGCCAAGCGCTTCGAGCGCCTTGAGATGCAGATCGACCGGTCGCGTGCCAATGGCACAACCGCCTGGCAAAGACACACGGGCCCGCCCTTCGCGGGCGACCAAAGGCCCAAGCACCAGCACGGAGGCTCGCATTTTCCGCACAAGGTCGTAAGGCGCCTCTGTACTGGTAATCGAACTAGCATGAAGCGTAACCGTATGGCCGTCATCAGCTGGCTCAATTGAAGAGCCATGCTGCTCGAGCAAACGCGCCATGGTTTTAATGTCTGCGAGGGCTGGCACGTTGGAGAGCACCAATGGTTCATCGCTCAGCAAACACGCGGCCATAAGGGGCAAGGCTGCGTTCTTAGCACCGGAGATTGCGATTTCACCTTTGAGCGGCACACCGCCGTGTATGCGAATGGCATCCATGCGTTAGACCCTGCTCATGAATTGTGATGGCGTTAAGGCGTGTAAAGGTTGATTCAAGGGCATCCGGCTAGAGCTTGGGCAGGGTGACACCCTGCTGCCCTTGATACTTTCCCTTGCGATCGGCGTAAGACACATCGCACTCGCTGTCGCCCTTAAGGAAAATGAATTGGCAGGCCCCCTCGTTGGCGTAAATACGAGCCGGAAGCGGCGTGGTGTTGGAAAACTCTAGGGTGACATGCCCTTCCCACTCCGGCTCAAGCGGTGTGACGTTGACGATGATACCGCAACGCGCGTAGGTCGATTTCCCGAGGCAAATAACAAGCACGTCTCGGGGAATGCGAAACAACTCAACCGTTCGAGCCAGGGCAAAACTATTGGGCGGGATGACACACACATCGGTCTTTCGATCAACAAAGCCATGGGTCGAAAAATTCTTCGGGTCTACGACGGTATTATTGACGTTTGTAAAAATTTTGAATTCGTCGGAGACGCGGGCGTCATATCCATATGAAGACACGCCATATGAAATGACGTCATCACGCTCGAGCCGATCCGTGAACGGTTCGATCATGCCATCTTCGGTGGCTTTTTGGCGGATCCAACTGTCGGGCATTACAGACATGACCGGCGTCCCCTCACCTCAATCATCAGAGAAAAGCAGCACATCTTGTAGCCCACGGGCCTGTGGGTCTCAAGCTATTGCGTTTGATCTTCGTGTGGGGCCGGTTTCTTTTTGTCGTCGGCCTGCTCACGCGCTTGGGCTTTGCGACGTTTCAGGTTCTCCCGCAGCGCCTCAGCCGAACGAGCGCGGGCAACCTCGGATCGCGATCGTGCCTTTTGACGGGGAGTATCGGTCATGGACTTAGACAGTGCTGTCAGAGGTCAAGGACGGGCAGTTTGGCATGCCCAGAGGGGCGCAGAAAAGCTGCGATTGTTCCGAATCCGCGCCTTGCACCCCCTAGGGCCTTGTGGCATGGTCCGCGCCGCTCACGGACCTGTCCGTTATCGAGCTCGTGCTGCCGTAGCTCAGGGGTAGAGCACTCCCTTGGTAAGGGAGAGGCCGAAGGTTCAATTCCTTCCGGCAGCACCATTTTCGGATAGCGCACCTATTCGTTGCCCGACTTGCTCTTTCAGCCCTCCCGGCTACAGTTGCCTTCAAATAAGAAGTTAAAATCGAGCTATGACCGGTCGGGGGGAACGGCATGACGTCCTTATGCGAAATTGAAAACCAAGCCGGACTATGCCGCATCACGTCTGGTTGGAAAAAACCTGATCTGCCGATCGATTGGGTCCGGCGCTACTGGCGCGACGTGCACAGCCCAGCAATTTCTCGGCGAGCCGGACTCTATGATTACCGGCACTATCAGTACGACCCCGTGCAAGAAGACGTTCTCTCGCCTTTGGAGGGGGTCGAGTATGCCTGCCCATCAATGGAACAATTGATGTGGACATCGGACGTGCGCTACCGAAGCACCGCAGACCTACCTGCATTCGACATATCGCCTCAGGGCCAAGCAAAAGCGGATCTGCTAGGTGATATCGAACTGATTGTCGACAAGAGCACGACCTATCGAACCGTTGATGACAATGGCCATACATTCGTCGATGAGACCGGTGTCGCCACACCGCAGGGGCCGTGTGCCTCACCGACGTTCACATTCTTCATCCGTGCGAAATCTGACGAAGTCTCTTTTCGGGCTTGCCTGAAAGCAGTTTCTGAAACGTGGTCCAAGAAATTGGGCGTGGTTCGACTGCGTCTAAGTTTGTTCGATGCTCCAGACATGGAAAAAGAAAGATTGGCCGGCTATCCGATTAAAACACACCCGGTCGAGCAACAATATCAGGCCTGTATTGAAATAGCGCTCGATACCATCGCTAGAGCACGGAGCCTAATTACAGACGAAGATGGCATCGACTATGCACAACATATAAAGACGATACACGCCTATCCTGTGCGGGTGATCTACACCAGCGTTTACAGCGGACGGCCAACATTGGTGGGACTTCGTGGATATCCAGCCTATCAAGCAATCACAGCTTTAAACGCAGACAACCAACGCCAGGCGACACTGCTTGAATGGATGTATGGACCCGTTGCAGAGGATGGCACCGCAGAGGACTGTCTATAATGGACCGTTCCGTTTCAGAAGACCTCGTCGCCTTCGCTCTAGACTGGAAAAAACAGGGCGTACCGGATGATGTTAGTCATGAAGCAAAACGGCTC
The DNA here is from genome assembly GCA_012103295.1 of Alphaproteobacteria bacterium. Taxonomy (GTDB): domain Bacteria; phylum Pseudomonadota; class Alphaproteobacteria; order Rhodospirillales; family Rhodospirillaceae; genus WLXB01. The sequence continues at coordinate 21,300 of WLXB01000034.1, forward strand.
CTGCTTAATCAGCTAAAGGCATCCGTTGGTGCGACCCAGACTGAAACCGTACGCATTCTACACGACAGCATTTTGCCATCGATAAACAGCGGCGAGGCGGCGCACGTTCTCTGGTTGGGTACCAATACAACGCCTGCAAATGCCGCTCTTGTTAATGGGGCGTTGTTTGAGGTACTCGATTTTCACGACACCTACATCCCATGCTTCATGCACGCAACGTCTGCGGTCCTACCGGCCCTGCTCGCGGCAGCGGAAGCCGAAGGCAGCAGTGGCAAAGACGCGATCGAAGCATTGGCGCTGGGTATGGAAGTCGAATTGGCCGTCGCTAGAATGCTTATGCCGACCGCGTATTACCGTGGCTACGTGCCCGCCGGTTTGACAGGAGGTGTCGGTGCGGCGGCGGCCTGCTCGCTTCTTTACGGCCTCGATGAGAAGCAAATGCGAAATGCGCTAGGCATTGCGATGTGCACTGCGTTCGGAACCTATGTATCTGTTGGCAGTATGACTCTCTCCTATATCACGGGTGCGACCGCACAATCGGGCCTTCAAGCCGCCAATCTCGCCCGTCGCGATTTCGACGCACCGCAAACCGCCTTTGAAGGAGACAAAGGCATGTTCGTTACCCACTCCGACGAAGACCCAGAAAAAATGAAAGATGTGCTCGGATCGTTGGGGTCCGAGTGGCGCATTCATGGCCAAACCTACAAAACCGTTCCAACTGAAACGATCACCCACGGGCCAATTGAACTGATGCTGGACATTCTAGCGCGCGCGAATGATCGAAAGGTTGATCGGATGGAGTTCGCAGTGGCCCCTATTGTCAAGTCAATCGTCGACGAGCGAATGGAACGCTTTGGTGACCCAAGCAGCGAGCTTGAGGCCCGATTTGACCTCTGTTTTTGCGCCGCTGCCGCGTGGCAACGCGGTCAATTTACTCTCCGCGAGATGCGCGAGGCCGCATACACGGATGCGGATATTCTGGCTCTCCGGTCTCGCATCGATCTCGTTCCCGATGAGAATCGTGAAACCTTTGAGGGCTGTTCTGTTGTGGTCACATTTGATGATGGTTCAACTGAGTCTGCCAACGTTGACGCTTTCCTAGGCAGCCCCGGCAATCGCATGACAGATGACCAACTTTCAGATTTGTTCAGACGTTCATCTGCAGAGATTCTTTCAACAGGTGCAGTAGATGGAATTCTGGCGGCAATTTGGGACCTGGAGTCTGCTCCAAATATTCGCGACTTTATGTCGTCACTGACAGTTTAAGCCATGACCACAGTCACGCTGCCTGGCGGAGAAACGATCTGGTACAAAACAACGGGTACAGGCGCACCCCTCCTCCATATTCACGGGTCGGCTTTTGGTCATCGGAATTTTGAAAAAATGACGCCGTTGGCCGCGCAGCTCTTTGAAGTTATCGATTTTGATCTCCCGGGATATGGAGAAAGTATCGGTAACTTGCGCCCCGGAGGAATGGAAGGCTTGGCGGAGCAAGTCTTTGAATTTATTCAGGCCGCTGGTTATGACCGCGTGCACCTTCACGGCACATCGTTCGGGGCGATGATCGGCCTCACTCTCGCAGCTCGCCATCCAGATGTCATCGACCACCTAGTTCTCAGTTGTTTTCTGGCGCGCTCCGACGACGCCGCCCGCATGATGCGTGGCACTTGGAAACGCGCGGCCAAGGACAGCGGTATGACCGCGGTCGCCGACCTAACATCGGTCGCGGGATTTGCTCGCAGCTTCTATGATCGACCGTATGCTCAGGAACAACTACAAACCATGCGTGATGCTTTTAGCAGGACAGACGCTGGCGCCTTCGTAGCGGGCACTGAAACGATCGAAAAAACTGACTTAAGCGACTTAATCCCGCTGATATCTGCTCCAACGCTATTGCTCGCCGGAGCTGAAGACAACATGACCCCCTTTGAGCCTTCGCCGAGCGGTATTGGTATGCAACAGATCGCCAACGAACTCCCGCTCTGCAATACACAGGTCATTCCTGAATGTGGTCATTACCTCGTGATCGAGCAACCAGAGTTGGCAACACAATATATCTCAAGCTTCATCAACGGTTAGCGACGGGACGTAAAATGACAAACCTCGCCCATTCCACCGGGTCGCCCTTTCAAGCCACACACGGATATCGCCGATATGTGCTGGGCCTATTGCTCGTCGTCGCGACCTTCAATTATGCCGATAGATATTTGCTGGGCATTCTGCTCCCGGATATCAAAGCGGACTTGGGCCTGTCAGACACCCAGCTCGGATTTATTACCGGCGCCGCATTCACGATCCTTTATGCCTTTCTTGGTGTGCCTATTGCCGGGCTGGCAGATCGGTTTTCTCGAAAGAAAATCATCGCAGCCGCCTTAGCTGCCTGGAGTGCCATGACCTGCCTATGCGGATTGGCACAGTCATTCATTCAACTCGCAGTGTTTCGAGTCCTCGTGGGCATCGGTGAGGCGGGATGCACCCCGCCCTCCCATTCGCTCATATCTGATTACTTCTCGCGCGCGCAACGAACGTCAGCGTTGGCCATTTTTGGCCTGGGCTCCCCGCTTGGCGTGTTTGTTGGATTCCTTCTCGGAGGTTGGATCGCGGAAGCCGCGGGATGGCGTTGGGCCTTAGTTGCTTTTGGCGCGCCGGGTTTGATCATCGCCGTGATCCTATATTTCACACTGCGCGACCCCCCTCGAGGCCATGCCGACGGCGACACAACCATCGCCACCGAGACTCCGGATATGCCGAGTATGTGGTCCACATTTCTAACCCTGTGGGCAAAGAAAACCTTTCGTCACATGATTCTCGGCGGAAGCATGTACGGCTTGATTATGGTGGCCGTTCTTGTGTGGATCCCTTCCTTTTTCGCTCGCACTCATGGGCTTGAGATCGGGACAATCGGTACGTGGCTGGCCTTTACCAATGGCATACCGCACGCCCTCGGAACTCTGGCCGGCGGAATGATCGCAGACCGTTTAGCCCGTAAGGGTGTGCGCGGCCCGATCTTGCTTTGTGTCGCCGCACAACTGTTAGCCGCGCCTTTCTACGCAGTCGTTCTGCTCTGGCCGTCGTCTACAGGCGCCTTCCTTTGGTTAATCGTACCGTCGTTCATTGGGGTTATGCAGGGACCGGTCTTGTATGCAACGATCCAGGGAGTTTCGAGCGTTCAAACCCGCGCCGTTGCGGCAGCCCTGATGATCCTGATCATCAATCTCATTGCAGGAATCATCGGCCCTCAGCTGGTCGGTATCGTCAGTGATATGACCGCAGCCACCATGGGCTCTGACTCGTTGGGTTTCTCACTACTCATCGTCGCATCTGTTTGTAGCTTATGGTCAGCTGCGCACTTTTATCTAGCGTCGCGATCAATCGAAGAAGATCTCAGTTGACCGGCGCATCGCAGATAAAAAAATCATACGTGGATGGGCTTTTCGGCCAAACCCACATCCTCAAAGCTGGCACCGACACGACGTCTAAGGCTCCGCTCTACCTTTTGCACGCAACAGCATATTCAGGTCGAACCTTCGTACCCCTAATTGAAAAACTTGCCACATAGCGCCTTGTCATCGCACCAGACACACCCGGTTACGGCGGCTCGGATGGTCCGACAAAATTAAAGGGTTTCGAATGGTACGCCGAAGCGCTAGTTGATCTTATTGAGAAAACGACAACTACTCCTAGCCAGCCCGTTGATGTATTTGGCTATCACACCGGTGTGTTTATTGGGTTGGAAGCCGCGGTACGCCGGCCAGATCTCATCCGCTCCCTCACACTCGTCGGTGTCCCTCACTTCATGAGCACAGAACGTGAAGAGCGGCGCATCGCGCTGGCGCGCCAAACAGAACTTACCGAAGATTTTGAGCAGTTCAGGGAACGGTGGAACTACTTCATTTCGGATAGAACGCCTGGGCTGTCTCTGCCGCGCGCCTTTGAGTGCTTTGTCGACGAACTGCGCGCGTACCCCGACCAATGGTGGGCGCATGAAGCTTTGTTTACCTATCCGACTGAGAAGAGTTTAAGTCGTGTAGAGTGCCCCGTTTTAATCTTGAACTCGGACAGTCCACTGGCTGAGGCATCAAGGGCAGCAGCTAAGCTCATCAAGAATGTTGAATTGGTTGAAATGCCAACCCTTACAGGTGCCGTCTTTGACCTCGGTGCGAACTTGCTGGGCGACACAATTGAAACGTTTCTAAGTCGACTTGATGGTTGATCCGCCTACAGAACAATTTTCGTTGCATCGTAACCGTAGACGTCATCTAGATTTGTAGCCCGCTGTTCGCTTTTGTCGCCCGTCAAGCGCTGGTATAGGCTCGTCGCTTGCCGAGATTTTTTAATAATCCCATTGGTTCGATGCCGTCGCACATTTTCGTACCGGCGCAAGTTCTCCGACGCCGTACCATCTTCTGCAAGCGCTCGCGCCAAAACCACGGCATCTTCTACCGCCATCGCCGAACCCTGGGCCATAAAGGGCAACATGGGATGTGCCGCATCACCCAATAGGGTTACACGCCCCTTGGTCCAATTATCCAGCGGTTCACGATCAAACAAACCCCATTTATAACACCCATCTTCGGGCGTCGCGGCGATCAGCGCCAGAACGTCAGGATGCCAATCAGCGAACGCGTCGACGACATCGCTTGCAGATGCGCGGCAGTTCCAACCTTCTTCTGTCCACTCATCCGACGCGACAATGGCAACATAGTTGATGAACTGGCGACCACGCACGCCATACTGAATGATGTGCTTGCGCTCGCCCAGCCAGGAAACGGAATTGGGCTCAACAACAGAGGCAGGCAGACCTTCAGATGGCACCATACCGCGCCACGCGAACTGACCGGTAAATCGTGGGCTGTCATCTCCGACCAAGATACCACGCGCAACGGAATGAATTCCGTCGCACGCTATGAGAACATCACCATCCGCAGCTACACCGTTTTCAAACTGTGCAAAAACCCTGTCACCTGTCTCCTCGAAGCTGGATAAAACATGCCCCGTCGCAATAGCATCCGGATCATTCGACGAGACAGCGTTCAATAGACAGTCCAGCAGATCTGCGCGATGAACATGGAAATAGCGAGCCCCATAAGTGGCCAACATCTTGCTGCGCAGTGGCGCGCGTAGCATTTCTTCTGCTGTGTCAAACCGCCGATACACAGACTCTTCCGGCTCAACTGCTACGGCACTCAAAGCATCACCCACGCCAAGATGTTCATAGCACCGCACAGCGTTGGGGGGTGAGCATGATCCCAGCGCCAATTTCACCCAGATCAGGCGCCTTCTCAAACACACGCACTTTGAATCCGGCGTTTTGGCACGAAAGTGCAGCCGACAAACCACCGATACCAGCACCAGCGATAATAATGTCACGCACCGACACGCGGGGCCCTCCGACTACAACGGCGCTAATTCAAAAACTCAGCAATAGCTTTATGAAACCTGCGCCGCGGATTCTGGATATGGGCGTAGTCGCCGCCACCTGGAATAACTACTAGCGCTTTATCCTCGGTCCCTAGCGCCTCGTAAAATTCAGTCCGGGGGCTACTCCCCTTCATATAGTTCTGACCACCAGCCGCGCTGCCATAAATCATCAGCGTGGGATTGATAATTTTTGTGGGATCGGCAGGCACACTGCCCTCTGCATTTTCTTGCCGTATGCCATTCGGTGACTTGGGTTCATTCTGAGACACGTAACGAGCAAGCGCTTCCTTAGCTGGCAAGTCCGTGAACTCATCCTCCAAGCGATCCATGAAGTACTCATAGGTGTTATCCCACCAACCCTCGGTCGGAGCCGGCAAAATTAGTTGCCCCCCGCCCAGCGCTGGATCGAGCAACACCAGCCGGTCAAGGCGGTTTGGGTATACTTCCGCATAACGGCCGACAATCCTCCCACCCCATGACCACCCCAAAAGATGTGGCTTGGAAACACCTTCGGTGTTTAACCAATCGATGACAGCGGCCAGGTCTTCGATCGCCTGATCCGTTTGTACGGTTAATGGATCTCCGTCCAGCTCAGACTCTGCGTAGCCGCGAATTGAGAACGTGACGGAAGCGATCCCGCGATCCGCCAAGGCATCCATAAAGGAGTAGTGTTCGCCGCCGTCGAAGCTGAGATCATATCCTGCAACCCCTGAAATATTTGCACCCTGAACCAGGACGACAACATTTTCAGAGAAATTGTTGAACGCTTTACACCGAACAGAAATGCGCCCACTTGGACCGGGGATCATATAGTCAGCACTATCGATCATTTTCATCCCTTTCTCTTCGCCAGCCCCATTAGCGGGCCTGAACAGCCTCGTCCATAAGGAACAAACTGGTCAGCAACGCCCGCAAGTGAATAGATGCGTTTAAATTATCCACCAACTGAGATGTAATCGACGGCACGGACAGCGCCAGATCAACCGCAGCCCTTGCCCGGCTCGCATCGTCACCGAGCACAGTGGAAAACTTCTCGAGCTGTGCAGAATTGTCTCTTGGGCCCATAGTGATCTCAGCTTTCAGCGCGCCATCGATAGCGCCAAGCGCTTCACTCAAAGATGTCAGGAACACTCGGATCGACGGACCGTCCCCGCTCTCGCCCTCTTTGTCACGCCCTTGGGCGGCGTAAGCGAGCATAAATTCGTAGGACGACTCAATCGCTTCGACACAGGAGGAAAAATCCAACTCATCACTCATGACGGCCGGTCTCCTTTTTCAGTCCATATGGCAGGGTCATGGTTTTTCTCCAGTTCTTCACGCGTGATCCAGCCAAACACCATGGACCGCAAATAAAACAACTTTTCGGGACGAACCGCGAAATAGATATGCAGACTAATGAGGCTAACAAAAACAAGTGCCGCCAAACCGTGAAGCACGTAAATCCAGCCCCATGTTGATTGCGACAATATATAAGGGTCTCGCTCCCAAAACGGGGTATCGATCCGCACCAGCATCAGCAAACCGGTCACAAGAGCGGTCAAGCAAAACACCGTGACCGAACTGTGCATGAGGCGCTGCGCAATGGAGTATTTGCCTGTCTTCGGAAACAATCCATTCCTGACCGCAGCTAGAGTTTTGAGAAGCTCAACCGGACCAACCCATATTGAGAGTAAATTTTTTCTCAGGATCGAACGAGCCACGTGCCAGACGACGACAACGGTAAGCACCACTCCAGCGATCCAATGGATCGGCACCCAATCGAATTCCAACCCCAGAATCGGAAAACGATCCGTCGCCCGCAGGGGCAACATACTGTCCTCCCAGGCCTACTTAAATAAGCGGGCGCGAAGCTAATTGGGGAGAATTGGCTCGTAAAGCAGTATG
>WLXB01000172.1 GCA_012103295.1 Alphaproteobacteria bacterium
CTTGGAAATTCAGTGCGGCTGTGGTTCTAGGTACGCGATGTCGCCAGTCAACGCAGGGTGTGAATCCGGAGGTAGTTGTCATTGGCGACAGCCATGGAGAGCACTTGTTTCCGGGACTGATTTCGGAAACCCCAGAGAAACCCTCGGCATACATCTACCTTGAGGATTGGCCGTCGATCGTGTCTGCAGATTCGGTGGCCGTTGTTGACTCTGTAGCGAGACTTGAGTCCGTAGAAGTTGTGCTCGTCAGTGCACGTTGGAACGGTGTGAATGTTGAAAGCCCCCAACTGCGGCAGACGATTGAAACCCTTCGCCAAGCGGGAAAGAAGATAGTCCTGCTCGATGATGTTCCCTACTTTGAGTTTCATGCAATGGAATGCGAGTTTGTGCGGCTTGTTGGACCTCGCCCACGCTGTGACACAAGCAGATCCGATTATCAGGAACTCAAGAATGGTTATGTCCCGCAATTGGAAATGATCGCTCGTGAAACCGACGCAGAACTCTTATCGGTTGGCGAAGTGTTCTGCTCGCTGGACCGTTGCTCGATGGTCAACGGTGATGTGCTGCAGTATGCGGACAACGGTCACGTAAATGTGCAGGGCTCGAGAACCCTGATCAAGGAGATCTTGCTGACTCAATCAGCCTCAGACAGCAAAATTGATTAGAGCGACTCCCCAGAGCCTGGGATCGACGAGGCGCTACCGTCGTTCCCATGACAGTCCTCATCACGGGAGCAGCTGGTCAAGATGGAACGATCCTGGCGCGAATGCTCTTTGCCGAGGATTGCGAGGTTGTCGGGCTTGTAAAGCCCGGCACCCCCCTCGATCACTTGAAGCGCTATGCACCAGGTATAGCGGTAGTGGAACTCGACTTAGCTGACACGGAAGCACTCCGGCGAACGATCAAAGACGTCGAACCCTCGAGCATTTACAACTTCGGTGGATTCACATCCCCGTCTGCTTCGTGGCAATGCCCGGACGAGGTCCGTGCAATCAATGTCTGCTGTTTTGCTTTCGCTTCCTGCAGTTTGTTCTGCAGCTTGGCGATATCAGCATCAAGTCCCATCAAACGGTCGTCCAGTTCGTTGAGGTCTTCTTCTATAACTTTAGAGGTTTCCACCACTTTAGCTTTTTCGACCAGTGCCGCTTTGGCTAGATCTTCTCGGTCTTTCTCGAGGGCGAGCGTAGCGCGGGTCGTCCACTCTTCCTGTGCGGTGGCGAGACGGTCAGTGCGGCGGGTCGCATCTTTCTTTTCGGCGATCAGCCGCGCTGCGTCAGCGCGGACCTCAACCAGGGTGTCTTCCATTTCCTGAATCATCAGGCGGATCATCTTGGCCGGATCTTCAGCACGGTCGAGCAAGTTCGTCAGGTTGGAATTAACGATGTCTGAAAGGCGGGAAAAAATACCCATGAGTGTGTCTCCTGATCCTTAGAGGTTTGGTGTGGTCTTGAGGCGTGGCATCGGTGTTGTACTCACGCGGATTACTATTGATGGTATCGAGGTTTGATCGTCGGTCTGCTGTCTTGGCTCCCAATTCGGAAGAGGCGCCAGCGCGGTGTTTAAAGTGGTTACTAATTTCAGACCGCGACAGCTCAGCCACTTATCAATACCGGTTTGGCTTGGCTCGCTCATTGCACCGTTTGTCATGAAAAGTCCGGCCAAGAGAGTGAGGGCAAAAAGGCGGGGCATCTGAATTACTCGTTCCGTTTTTTTAAAGGCACCGCAGGTTGTTCGTGGCGGTTACCTCACATATTGCATAAAGCGTGCCAACTGCTGTTTTGTCGAAAAACCCATTAATTTCAGTGGTTTAGCATTTTTCATGCAAATCCAGAAAGGAACAAAGAGCTAATAAGTAGTAATAATACCCAAAAAATAGCTATAATAGCTAATGACTGATCGTCCCGCTCCCCTAGGTCAATCGCCTGCTTTTCTGGCCCATATGGACGACCTTTCGCGGGTCGCGCCAATTGATCGCCCCGTCCTCATCATTGGCGAGCGTGGAACGGGTAAGGAGTTATCTGCGGCGCGGGTGCATTATCTCTCGACGCGCTGGGGCGCGCCCTTCGTTGCTATCAATTGTGCAGCATTGCCTGAGTCCTTGTTGGAAGCCGAGTTGTTTGGCGTTGAGCCGGGCGCGTTTACCGGAGCGGCCCAGCGTCGGGAAGGCCGGTTCGAGCGCGCTGATGGCGGCACGCTGTTTCTCGATGAGATCGGTAATGCACCAATGGCGGTGCAAGAAAAAATTCTTCGCGTGATCGAGTATGGCGAGTTTGAGCGACTGGGCGGGTCCGACACCTTGACCGTTTCCGTACGCGTCGTAGCTGCGACCAACGCTGATCTGCCGGCAATGGCACACTCAGGAGCCTTTCGCGATGACCTTCTTGACCGCTTGGCCTTTGATGTTTTGACCTTGCCGCCGCTTCGTTCTCGGACGGGCGATATATCTATGCTCGCCGGAATTTTTGGTCGGGCCATGGCAAACGAACTCGACTGGCCATCGTTCCCGGGCTTTTCAGCCGCCGCATTAAAAATTCTTGAGAGCTACGAATGGCCGGGCAATGTGCGTGAATTACGCAACGTGACTGAGCGCGCCGTTGCGTCTTCCGCGCCATCAGAGGCTCCTATTGAAGCTGATGCCATTGTATTGGATCCGTTCGCGTCGCCGTATCGGTTGTCCGCGCAGGAAAGTGCCTCGGCTAAGATCCCTAGAGCGGCGGCCTCGCACGACGTGCCCACGGTTGGCAGAACGCCTTGTGATTTCAAAGCCGAAACTGCGGCTTTCGAAATTCAAATCCTAGAGAATGCGCTAGAGACCTGCCGCCACAATCAAAAAGCGGCAGCGGCCCATCTCGGACTGACGTATCACCAGCTTCGCAATAGTTTGCGAAAACACGGTCTATTGCCCAGTCAGGAGGACTCGCCATGACCTCTTATGCGGACACCAATCTCAAAAACTGGGAGTGTCGCGTTCCACTGCATTTGAAGTCGTATCCGTTGGAAAAATTTATGGCCGGATGGGATCCATTGTTTCCTATAGAGGCGAAAGAGATCGGCGATATTACAGGCCTCGATGTCCTGCATCTCCAGTGCCATATTGGGATGGATAGCTTAGGCCTGGTGCGGCGGGGCGCGAACGTAACTGGGCTAGATTTTTCACCGTCGGCTATCAAAGCAGCGCAGGATTTAGCGCGGGAAACCGAGCTCAAAGCCAAATTTGTCGAAGGCGATATTTACGAAACGCCCAAACGCATCCGGAAAAAATTCGACCTTGTCTATACAACGTGGGGCACGATTACGTGGCTGCCAGATATAGTAAAATGGTCTGCTGTTGTCGCCAAGATGCTCAAGCCAGGCGGACGTCTCTATCTCGCCGACGGTCATCCAGCAATGTTGATTATGGAAGAAGAAGAGGGGCGTCTCGTCCATAAGTATCCGTGGCGCACCAATCCAGATGCGCCGCTACGGTTCGACGAAGAAATTACTTACACCGGCGAAGCCATGCCGAAGGACGGCAGCGCCAGTTATGATTGGGCGCATCCGTTGTCGTCGATCATCGGTGGTTTGCTGGATAACGGGCTCCGGTTGGACTTCTTACATGAGCATGAAACCGTGGCTTGGCAGTATGTGAATTTGATGGTGCCCGATCCCGACGAGCCGCGCATGTTTCGCCTGCCTAAGTCCTTGCCGCAATTGCCGCTGTCTTTCTCGCTGGGAGCGACAAAAAGCGCGTCCTAGTGTTAGGAGAACGTAGAGGGGGTTTTGTTCGACGTAGTGGGACGCATTACACGCGCTCTGGTACAATGCCACGCGCCTTTAATACTTCGATATAGCGCTCACTGACAGGAACTTTGATAGTTTCGTTGAGGGTAAGCGTGAGCCCGCGCCCAGAATCTTCGAAGCTCGAAACAGCGGATAGATTGACCCAGTGTGAGCGATGAACCTGCATCCCATAGCTCTCAGGCATCTCACGCACAGCATCGCTGAACCGATAGAGAACAAGGTCATCCCCTTCGGGTGTGTGCACGCGGACATAATGGTCTTCAGCGGACAACCCGATGATCGTTTTGCCAAGCCTCGCCGGTAGTCGGAGTAATAAGCCCGCGTTGGCAAGTTGCTCAGCTTCGTCTTGTCGCGATGGATCATCTCGGTCGAGCAAATTGACTTTGTAGCCTGTCGCCAACCGGAATCTTGGGACACCGAGTACTCGATCAAAAAGAAAGTTAAAAACAACCCATGCGGTACCTATGAAAGCACTCGCCAACAGAACGCGGCCATACTCACTAAATGACGAATAAAAATAGCCAATAAACGGGCGCTGCGCGTTTTCCGGCAACAGATCAATATAAAGAAGTTGCCAAAGACTCAGCAAAGGCCGGCCGAACAAGGGTAGTAGCGTAAATCCGATCAAAATGA
>WLXB01000035.1 GCA_012103295.1 Alphaproteobacteria bacterium
GCAACAACAGCCCAGGTGTCCGTAACCTGGTAGTTGGCCCCAAAGGCCAGGCTGATATCCTTCAGGCCAGACGTCGCTGTGAACGCCGTAAGACCCGAGGCCAAAGCTTGGGCTGCTGTGACACCGAAATAGGCGCCCATGTAACTGCTGTCTGTCCATGTAGCGCTAAGGTTGCTCGTAACGGCTAGCCGATCCGAACGATAGACTGCGACGCCAAGATCGCCGATAACCCGCATGCCCGAGTGGCCGCTGATGACGTCATGTTGTGCTCGGATCCGCGCGCGTACTGGGCCAGCGGTGTAGCTGGCGAAAATGCCTAGCTCAAGATTGGTGCCAACGTCGCCAAGACCAAGCAGGTCAGGGCTATCGGTCTCATCGCGCCCGAAATCCAGCTTCAGTATTGGACCAGCCTTGAAGCGCTCTGATCGGAACAAGCTGTCGCTACCGAACACGTTGACCCGAATTTGATTGTTATCCACTTGAACCAGATCGCGATACCGGAAGGATATAAGCGGCGCGGCTTTAATCTTGTAATCGTCTGATCCTTCATAGGCTGGGGTGAACACTGGTCCTAATCCGATCCGGATATTGGTCACGCCTGGAACGACGACATCTGTCAGGTCGCCAATGGTTTCGGTGACGTTGCTCAGCAGCCCGTCGATGGATTGCGCTCGGGCTTGGGGCATGCCCAAGCAAAGCAGCGCAGCTACAAAACCTAACCTGTTCAGTTCTTGACGGAAGCGCATTTGAATCCCCTTTGCCCCAGACCGTATCGATGAGCAAGAATCATACGGGAAAAGCGGAGTCGCGTACAGGCTGCGGTCTAAGACGGGCCCTAACTGCGCTGCTTTAGGCGGGCGCCCAAGCGGGCCAATGCCTGGCGCACGGAATCAGATTCCAGGGCGCCGATCTCGGTCTCAGCATCGGCCAAGGCGTCCGATGAGATCGTCCTAGTTCTTTGAACCGGGGTTTTTATGTAGCGCTGCGGCAACGGACCCTGGGTGACTTTGATCTGTTCGATTGCGCTGGGGCCAAGGAACCCATTGACGCGCTCAATAATCAGCGGGATTTGCGGCTGGATCAGCGCCGCCGCTGCGCCGCTGGCGACCCGGAGATATAGTGTCCCGTTGGTGCGCGCACCGCGATTATACTGAACGCGTTCAGGTGCTGTTGAGGCGGCGAATTCCGCACCGACAATTTCGGCCCAACGCCCGATCACCTGTCCAGCAGAAAACCCCCGTTTGCCAAGCACGGGCCGAGCAACCCGTTCGGTCAGCGCAGCAATGCCGAGCAGCCCGCGAGAGGTTCGATCAGTGACGGCTTTGTCCGGCGCTTTTCTTTTGGGCGAGGGGCTCATAGGGTCCAGTCTACCGCAGGAAGAGCGCTTTGTGCGCGCCTCTTCTCAACGAATGGATGTTCGCCGGGCATGACCACCGCTCAATCTTCCTCACCCAAGGCTAAAGACCTCCTAGCGTGGTACGACCGCCATCGCCGCCGCTTGCCCTGGCGTGCTTTGCCTGGGCAAACACCGGATCCATACGCTGTTTGGCTAAGCGAAATCATGCTCCAGCAAACAACTGTGACCGCGGTTAAGCCCTACTTTGAGCGTTTTCTATCGCGCTGGCCAACTGTTGAAGCACTCGCGGCGGCGGAGCTCGACGATGTACTGACCGAATGGGCGGGACTTGGCTATTACGCGCGTGCGCGCAACTTGCATGCCTGCGCGAAGGTGGTGACCGACAAACACGACGGCATTTTTCCGAGCGCCGAAGGCGCACTATTGGCCTTACCGGGGATCGGGGCGTATACCGCGGCCGCGATCACTGCAATTGCATTCGGACATAAGGCCGTCGTCGTTGACGGCAATGTCGAGCGGGTCATGGCGCGTCTCCACGCAGTCGAAGAGCCGTTACCAAAAGCCAAATTATCTCTCAAAGCGTTGGCGGCTGATCTCACATTAGATCATCGTCCGGGCGACTATGCACAAGCTGTCATGGATCTCGGTGCAACGGTTTGCACACCCAAGTCACCATCTTGTGTGTTGTGTCCGTGGCAAAAACCGTGTCGCGCCCGCCGTCTCGGTATTGCGGCAGAACTGCCGCGGAAGATGCCAAAGAAGAAAAAGCCAACACGCCGTGGCGTTTGTTTTTGGCTGACACGGTCCGATGGCGCAATCTTGCTGCGCCGTCGTCCCGAGAAGGGGTTGCTTGGCGGGATGATGGAAATTCCATCGACCCCCTGGAGGGACGATGAGTGGGTGGCGGATGAGGCAAACACCCATGCTCCCGTCACTGTGGCCCGGGCAAAGTGGCGTTCTCTGGATGGGCTTGTAACGCACACCTTTACCCATTTTCACCTCGAGTTGGGGGTCAAAGCGGCGCCCGTCACTGATAAACGAGCGGGTGCTGTTGGTGCAGAACAGGACTTTGTCTGGGCGCATCTGGACGCCATGGGTGACCAGGCGCTGCCTTCTGTTATGCGTAAGGTGGTCAAACATGCTCTTAAAGTGGGATATTGAGCCGATAACAGGTTTTGCGGGGAAGGGGCCCTAGTCTATGTCGACCGATCAAGCCACAGATGCCAAAGACAAGTTGCGGGACGACGCACTTCATTATCATCGCTTTCCGAAGCCGGGTAAGCTTGAGGTTGTTGCCACCAAGCCGTTAGCCAATCAGCGTGACTTGGCGCTCGCTTATTCTCCCGGGGTCGCCGCGGCTTGTGACGCGATCGTCGCCGACCCAGCCGAAGCTGCAACAGTGACCAGTCGTGGCAATCTTGTCGCTGTGGTCTCGAATGGTACAGCTGTGCTTGGTCTTGGGGCGATCGGCGCGCTCGCATCTAAGCCTGTCATGGAAGGCAAGGCTGTACTTTTCAAAAAGTTCGCCGGCATTGATGTCTTCGATATCGAGGTTGACGAAAATGATCCGCACAAACTGATTGAAGTTGTGGCTGCGATAGCCCCGACCTTTGGTGCAATCAATTTAGAGGACATCAAGGCGCCCGATTGCTTCATCGTTGAAAAAGCTTTGCGGGAGCGCCTAGACATCCCCGTCTTTCACGATGATCAACACGGCACAGCAATCGTTGTTGCCGCGGCGATTATGAACGGTCTCAGCCTCGTCAATAAAAAGATCGAGAAGATTAAATTGGTGTCTGCGGGCGGCGGCGCGGCAGGCATCGCATGTCTTAATCAATTGCTCGCACTCGGGTTGAAACGCGAGAACGTTATCTTGTCCGACCACAAGGGTGTCGTTTTCAAAGGTCGCACCGAAGATATGACCGACCAGAAGGCGGAGTACGCATCTGACACCAAAGCACGGACGTTGCAGGAAGCGTTTGACGGCGCGGACGTGTTCCTCGGTCTGTCTGCCCCCGGCATCGTCACTGGTGAGATGGTCAAGACCATGGCGAAAAAGCCCATCATTATGGCGCTGGCCAATCCGGAGCCGGAGATCAGGCCTGAAGTTGCACAAGAAGCCGTGGCCGATGCCATCATCGCTACTGGCCGGTCCGACTACCCCAATCAAGTGAACAACGTATTGTGCTTTCCGTTTATCTTCCGCGCCGCGTTGGATGTTGGTGCTACGGAAATCAATGAAGAGATGAAAGTGGCTTGAGTGCATGCCATCGCCGATCTCGCCAAAGGGGCCAGTTCAGAAGTGGTTGCCGCGGCTTACGGTGGTCAGACCTTGCGCTTCGGAGCCGAGTACATAATTCCTAAACCGTTTGATCCTCGGTTGATTTCCCAGATCTGTCCGGCCATCGCCAAGGCGGCGATGGACTCCGGGGTCGCAACACGTCCGATTGATGATCTTGACGCGTATGCCAACGACCTTGATCAGTTCGTGTTCCGCACCGGCCTGGTCATGAAGCCGATCTTCGACAAGGCCTGTGAAGATCCGAAGAGAGTTGTGTTCGCAGAGGGCGAGGATGATCGCGTTCTGTTTGCTGCGAAGGTGCTGATCGATGACGGCATTGCAACTCCAATTCTCATTGGCCGGCCTTTGGTGATTTCGCACCGGGCACGCAAGCTAGGACTAGAGTTTGTCCCGGGCAAAGATTTTGAGATCGTTAACCCAGAGGACGATGATCGCTATCGTGACTATTGGGAAACCTATCATGGGCTTATGGCACGCAAAGGTGTGTCGCCGGATTCTGCCAGAACAATAGTGCGCACAAATTCGACCGTGATTGCCAGCCTGATGGTTGAGAAGGGTGACGCCGATGCAATGATCTGCGGCACCTACGGCGAGTACAAATGGCATTTGAATTATGTCGAACAGGTGCTCGGTCTGTGCAGCGGTGTCCGTGAAACATCGGCCTTGTCCCTACTGGTCCTCGAACGCGGCCCGATCTTTATGTGCGACACTTATGTGTCGGAGAATCCGACAGCTGATGAGATTGTCGATCTTACGGTGCGTGCCGCAGAAAAGGTCTCCGATTTTGGACTTGAGCCGCGTATTGCGCTGATCGCAACTTCGACCTTTGGCTCATCACAAAATACAAATGCACTCAAGATGCGTGCTGCGATGGAGCGCTTACACAATGAGTATCCCAACCTCCAGGTTGAGGGTGAGATGCAACCGGATGTCGCGCTGAACGAAGAATTGCGCAAACGTGTTTTTCCAGAATCTAAATTGGATGGGCCGGCTAATCTTTTGGTTATGCCGTGTCTTGATGCGGCGAATACAGCTTTTCATCTGGCGCGCAGTTTGTCGGGCGGGCTTCATGTCGGCCCAATTCTGATCGGGGTCGACAAACCAGGTCACATAACAACGCCGTCGGTTTCGTCTCGTGGTTTGGTTAACCTTGCCGCCGTTGCGGTGATTGATGCCCAGGTAAAGGCCAGTCAGTCAGGAGAGTAAAATAGTGCGGTTTGTCGTCGTTTGCGCCGCGCTGCTATCAGCGGCGTTTACGGTGAACTCACAAGCTGTCCTGACTCGCGGTAACCATCAGGACCCGGCCAGTCTTGACCCTCACCGCATACTGTCGGTGTATGAGAACAACATCGTCCTTGATCTGTTTGAAGGGTTAACCGCACCTGACGCCTCGGGTGTGCCGGCCCCCGGTTTGGCGAAAAGTTGGTCTGTGTCTGATGATGGTTTGGTCTGGACCTTCGCCTTACGCGAAGATTTAAAATGGTCTGACGGGTTGCGCTTAACCGCTGAGGACGTGGTGTATTCCTTCCGGCGCTTGCTGGACCCGGCAACGGCCTCGCAGTATCCGGGACTGTTCTACAGCATTGCAAACGCAGCGGCGGTCAATCGAGGGGAAGCCCCGCTCGAGACACTTGGCGTAACGGCTGATGGTGACAGCACGGTTATCATCGCTCTGACATCGCCAGTGCCGTATCTGCCAGAGCTTCTATCCAACGGCTTTGCGGCGATCGTGCCTGCACATAGCATCAAGCAGTATGGCGAAAGATGGGCCGCGCCGGGCAATATGGTGTCAAACGGGGCTTTTGTCCTGGAAGATTTTCGCCCTCAGAATCGTGTTGTTCTCAAAGCAAATAAACAATTTCATGCTGCTCAATCAGTTTCGCTGGAGCGCGTCATCTATTTGCCAACGGAGGATCAATCTGCAGCGTTGGCGCGTTTCCGCGCGGGTGGGCTAGACACCAATCTTGAATTCCCCACCTCTCGAACGCCATGGTTACTTGAAAACCTGGCGGCAGAAACGCGTATTGCGGACTATCTCATTACTTTCTATTTGTCGTTCAACACGACCCGTCCGGCGCTTGCTGATGTTCGCGTCCGCCGCGCTCTATCTTTGGCGATCGATCGTGAAACGATTGCAACTCGCGTGCTGCGAACCGGTGAACGCCCTGCCTATGGTCTCGTTCCCCCGGCAATAGCCGGCTACCCACCGCCAACGCGGCGTGATTTTGAATCGCCTTTGCCGGCACGGGTGACTAAGGCACGAGCGCTACTTGAAGACGCCGGCTACGGGCTGAATAATCCTTTGGAGCTGACGTACAGTTTGTCCTCTGCTGAAGACCGCCGGCGCGTTGCTGCTGCCATTGCTGCGATGTGGAAACCGATTGGTGTTCACGTCACGATCAACAACTCAGAAGGTAAAGTGTTGTTTTCGCGGTTGCGGACTGGCGACTTTGAGATCGGCTTCTCAGCCTGGGCGGCAGATGTGAATGATGCGGCCAACTTCTTGGCGATCCTTCACAGTCGGTCATCGAACTCCAATTACGCCCGCTATCGCAGTGCGGAGTACGATGCACTGCTCGACCGCGCCGTTGTAATCCCTGATGAAGGTGAGCGGGGCCGGTTATTGGCAGAGGCCGAGGCGCTGATGCTTTCTGAGGCTCCGATCGCTCCGCTCTATCACGGTGTGAGTAAGAACTTGGTCGGCACTCACGTCTCCGGCTGGGCCGACAACCTCCGGGATGTCCATCTCAGTCGATATTTGAGAGTTGACCGGCCCAACACCATAGGCGATTGACGCTCGTCATGGTGGCACGGCATAGTAAACATCTAAACGCTTAGGTTGAGATGATGGCCGACAACGCACCCGAAAAGAAATCTTACAAGGCTGGGCACGTAATTTTCCGGCAAGGCGATATTGCCCAAAGTTGCTATCTGGTCAGTGCTGGCGAACTTGAGCTCAGTCGCGCTGATTCCGGTGGTGAGGATAAAAAGTTTGCCAAAGTCAGCAAAGGCGAAATTGTCGGCGAGATGTCGATGATCGGCGACACGCCGCGGACAGCGACGGCGACAGTTTCTAAAGATGTCGAGATGGTTGAAATCTCTAGAGACGACTTTGAGGCCCAGCTCGGTCGCCTCAATCCATTTATGCAGCGCCTGATCCGGTTGATTGTTCAGCGCCTTCACGATACCACCACCACCCTCACACGCGGCTAAACCCCGCCACACGCTTTTAACGTTCGAAAGGACACGGCATGACCGAGACCTTCAAGGCTCTGGTGATTGACAACGCTGACGGCAATTACACGTCTGGCATTAAAGATTTAACGGTTGCAGACCTTCCAGATGAGTCCGTCCTTGTCGACGTGGCCTACTCCACCCTGAATTATAAAGATGGGCTTGCCATAACCGGTAAGGGCAAGATCGTCCGCAATTTTCCTATGGTTGGAGGCATTGATTTGGCGGGCACGGTGGTTGAGTCGGCAGACGCCAACTACAAGCCTGGAGACAAAGTCTTAGTCAATGGCTGGGGTTTGTCTGAAACGCTTTGGGGCGGGTACAGCCAGAAGCAGCGCGTGAAAGGTGAGTTCCTCACCCGCGTGCCAGACGGTTTTTCTCTCAAAGATACGATGGCCATTGGCACGGCTGGCTATACCTCGATGCTCTGTGTGTTGGCTCTAGAAGACGCCGGAATCACACCTGACCAAGGTGATGTTGTAGTCACGGGGGCCGCAGGTGGGGTGGGGTCTGTCGCGATCGCAATTTTGGCAAAACTGGGCTATCGCGTGGTCGCATCATCGGGCCGTGTTTCAGAAGCGGATTATCTCAAGTCACTTGGCGCTGCAGAAGTGATCGGCCGTGACGTCCTTGACCGGGATGCCCGCCCTTTGGAAAAAGGTCGTTGGGCCGGTGGGGTAGATTCAGTGGGTTCGAGAACCCTCGCGACGCTTCTTGCCGAGACTAAAGACGAGGGGGCTGTCGCGGCTTGTGGCTTGGCTGGCGGTACGGATCTTCCGACGACCGTAATGCCGTTTATCTTACGCGGCGTGCGCTTGCTTGGTGTCAACTGCGTTACATGCGCCAATGAGCGCCGCGATCAGGCGTGGGCACGACTGGTGGAAGACTTGGATGTCAGCAAACTCGACGATATTACGACGCTTGAGCCACTTGGCCGGCTACCGGAGTTAGGTGAGGAAATTCTAAGCGGCAAAATCCGCGGCCGTGTGATTGTCGACGTGAACGCGTGAAGCAATAAGACGTGAACGCTTAAACCCAGGCGAACTCGTCAGAGGTCGCAATGATTGATGCAAAGCCCCGAGTAGTGATCTGAGCATTCTGTATGTGTTGCTCTTGCTCTTCTTGGTCTTCTGTCTGTTTCGCCCAGGTCCAATGAGTCAGCGGCCCAGCCCAAGTAAACTGGTAATCAATCAGTGCGTTGTAACTTTCTGCGGTAGCCAGTTGGTGTCCAAGCATGCGGCCAACCCAGAAGTCGGTCATGGTGATTGCTGAATCTTTTTCCTCATTTTCCATTTCATCAAACAGATTGTCCCCAATCACGCCCCACCATGTCGAGAGCATGTACATGGTATTCCAGGCTTGCATTACTTGTGTGCCGGCTAGCCAGTAGTTGTTTTCATCCGGACGTCCGTCAGGCCCAGGCCAACTGAACGCGGCATCGTTGGTCTGGCCTAGCACCCATGGCCAGGCCCAGCTGGCACCGACGGTGGCGCCCATGGCCCGCCATGATGCGACCATTTTCTCAAAGGGACGGCGTATCCGGGACGGAGCCATATCCCCGATCTCCGTACCGTCCAGCAGAATAGTTTCAACGACGCGGCGGATTTGGTCGTCCGCGTCCAAGTTATCCATCCAGGTTTCAACCGCCCTGTCGATCACTTCTTGTGGCGGATTCTCACCAAAGAAACGCCGAACCATTTTGGTTACGACGAACTCCGCCGTTGCTGGATGGGCCGCGAGTATGTCTAGCACCCGTTCGCCTTGCTCCATCTCATCCGTCAGGTTGGACAGGTTCTGCCCCATGAAATTGGTGGCGTTGTTGTTGTGTTGAAATGGGTTGTAGGCGAACAGCCAAGTGTAAGGCAGCTGACCAACGTTGCCGCCGCCCCATTGGGCGATCTCTACCGTCCAACCGGATACTGCGCGGGAAACTTGGATTACGTCTTCGTCAGTAAACCCAACGGCAATGCCGTTTTCATCTTTCTCTACGTCTTCTGGGTTAACCGTACCGAGATAGGCATCCTCGCCCAGTGTGTGCAATTCCATCAGCTCGCGGGCGTAGTTCTCATTGGGAAGCGTGGCCGGGCTGCCAGCGTTATCCAGATACCACATCATCGCCGTTGACGTTGCCGTCGCACCCAACATGTCGCGGAAATTTCCGAATACGCGCGGCCGAATAATGTCGCGGTCATAAATCAGTGTCGACAGACGCATGATGTCGTCGCCGTCGTACCAAACTGAGAAATGGTTGAGCCAGAAGTCGGTCATCACTTCGCGCAATTGATAACTCGAATGTGAGGCGCGGATATAAACTGAGTTCATGGTTTCTACATAAACGCGCCAAACCTCATCCCATGGATGTGTGTCGCCCGCGTGGATCAGGACCTCATACAATTCCTTTTCGGGCATGTTGAGGTAGTTCAGCGGTCGAAGCTCGTCGACAGCTTCCCAGCCTTCAATCCGTTCGTTGTTTTCTTCTTCGTCTTCCGATGAATTGTACTCGATATGCAGGACTTGCTGGGCCAAGAATGTTGCAAGTTCCGGATCGTCACCCTCAGGCGGGTTGAGTTGATCTTGGACCCAGGTTTCCCAGCCGACCTGCTTGACGTATTGCTCATCAACCTCCCGGCAGCCAAATGTGGTGCGGTTGAGGGCTTTGCGTTCCCACGAAGGTTCTAGGGGGAGGGGGTCCATAGCGCCTGTCCTTGTTACGTCCTGTACCGGGTACGCCCTATTTTAGCGGGCTCCGAGTCGTTGCGATCCTATGACTAGATGCTTAATACAACGGTACTGGATGCATATTTGTTGCATAAAACTAGCAAATAATCCGCTCTTGCTCACCCTTTTGCGCCGCGCAACAATCAAAAATGGCCCAAAACCACTAGAAATGCAGGGATTCCCATGCCTGACGACACCCAAGCTTCAGAAGCCAACCCGTCTGCACCTGCCGCTGTTGGCAACCCGGTGCCCGGATACGACGTCGAATCGGTTCCCCCAGGAGCGACTAAGGCTGGGGTTGATTTAGCCGGTCACAAGGGGCTGCTTAACCAGCTGGCTCAAATTCTTGGGGCGGACAACGTCCAATCTGATGATGAGTCTCGAGCATTTTTTGCCGAGGATACGTTCCGTAGTTTTGAGACTCCGCTGGCTGCGATTTCGCCGACCTCAACGGAAGATCTCTCACGCGCGGCTGCGGCGTGCCATGACGCACGAATTGCTTTGGTCCCGCGCGGCGGCGGCATGTCGTACACCGACGGCTATCTGCATACACAACCGGACTCGATCACCGTCGACACACAACAGATGAATCGCATCCTCGAAATTAACGAAGACGATATGTACGTCACTGTTGAATGTGGATGTACCTGGGCAGATCTAAACGACGCGCTAAAGGAAAAAGGTTTGCGGACACCCTATTGGGGCCCGCTCTCTGGTTTTCAGAGCCGCGTCGGTGGCGCGTTGTCCCAAAATTCTGTGTTCTTTGGTTCGGGCTTTTACGGCTCTGCCGTAGAGCAAGTCCTTGGGATGGATATCGTGCTGGCCGACGGCACCGTGTTACCCGTTGGTGCGCATGCGGTCGAAGGCGGCCTTCCGTTCATGAAACACTATGGTCCAGATCTGATGGGGCCCTTCCTCGCCGATGCTGGTGCGCTTGGCGTTAAAGCGACGGCAACATTGCGTCTTATCCGGAGGCCGGAGCACCGTCGCCACTTGGCCTATGCCTTCGATACCTATGCGGATATGGCGAACGCGCTCTCTAGTCTCAGCCGCGAAGGGTTGGCGACGGAAGCCATGGGGTTTGACAAAAACCAGCAGTCGGCACGGGTCAGTGAAGGGGAGACGGATTTCCTTAAGGACGTCGGTACTTTGTTTAAGGTCATCAAAGAGTCAGGCATCGCTGACGGTTTGCAGATCGCCTTCGCTGGGCGCAACTATTTAAAGGACGTATTTTACGGTTTGCATTTGTCTGTCGAGGATCACACCAAAGGGGGTGTCGAAGAGAAGATGAAGCAAGCCAAAGCCATTGCCAAATCAGGTGGCGGCCGACCCTTGCCAGCATCGATCACTAAAATTGTTCATGCAGAGCCATTCCTGCCGCCCGATTCAATTGTCGGCCCAAGTGGAGAGCGTTGGGTGCCATTGCACTGCATCGTGCCCCATTCAAAAGCCGTTGAGGCGTTGGATGCGGTTACGGCGGTATATGAGAAGTATGCGGCGGTAAAAGAGAAGCATGGCATTCGCAACGGCTTCTTGTTGGTTACCGTCGGCAATTATGGATTCTTGATCGAGCCAGTATGGTTTTGGCCCGACGCCCGTCTCAAAATGTACGAGACGGTTATTCGGTCCGAACATCTCGATAAACTCGACACCTATGACGCCGATGAAGAGGGGCGCGCCATTGTCAAAAATATGCGCGATGAATTGGCCGCCCTGTTTGCGGATATGGGGGCTGTGTCGATGCAGCTCGGCAAAATGTATCGCTACGATAAGAGCCGCAAGCCAGAGGCGTGGGATATGCTCAAGAAGATCAAAGCGACCGTCGATCCCAACGGCCTGATGAACCCAGGCGCGCTGAAGCTTTAAGCCAACTCCGTATTTCCGAGTTATTGGCCAATAAAACCCGCTTCTCAACCGGAGGTGGGTTTTAGTTTTCCGCACCTAAGCTGTAGTGTTGCCATGTGTCTACTTGTGGTTGAGGAAGGTGTGTTTTATGTGGGGATTTGCTTCTGGTTGTCCGCGCTTACCGGGAAAACAATCATTCTCAATTTCGGCAAGTGTTTTCAGCGTGTTCATTCTCATCGGCTGTGCGGCACCGCCGGCAACAATTCCGCCAGCAGCAACGCAGAGTGTGCAATTGATCCCGGTGGGAGAAGAGAGCCGCCCGCTTCGCTTTGATAGAGTCATTATCCGAATACCGCGTGGTCACGTAATTGGGCGCAGCAATATGGGGCTCGCCTGTTTCGATATGCCCGACGAGATAACCTACACCGGAGGTCGCAAACTTCTCGACGCAGAGTTCTTTGAAGAGGCGTTCGGTGATGAACTCCGGAGCGCGGGATATAATGTTGTCGGCGATCCCAACGCATTGTTTAGGGATAGAGAAGAGGATCAGGCTGAGCTCATAGTCGGTGGGATCATAACCGACGTTAGAGCCAATGTTTGCTACAACGCGGACCGCATCGGAACAAATTATACCCGGGCGAGAGGCGAGTCCTTTATGGAAGTAGAGTGGCAAATTCTTGACCGTTTGACGCGCCGCACCGTTTACAAAGGGAGTACAAGTGGAACGGCTGAACTAAAACAAGTGATCGCCAACGGTGATAACAAACTTCTCGTTATGGCTTTTGCAGAGGCGACAAAAACTCTCCTCGCTGATGAAGATTTTTTTTGAGCTTGCAACTCTCAAGCGATCGCAAGAGGTTGTCGCTGAAGACGCACCGAGTGATGCAACTGAAATTCCCAGCATTGCGGTGAGTGCGGGCAGATTCCAAGACAATGTCACGACGACCCGCGCCCGTGTCGCGACAGTTCGTTCTGGCGGACACGGCAGCGGGTTCTTTATTTCGAACAATCTAATGCTAACCAATGAACACGTTGTCGGCGGCGCACAGGTCGTTGCTGTAAGGCTCGTTACGGGCCGTGAGTTGGTCGGTGAAGTTGTGGCGACAAACGCGACCCGCGATGTTGCTTTGATTCGTACCGAGCCCAGTGGGTTAGGCGGCTTGCCGCTTCGCACCGCTCAGCCGGGGATTGGCGATCGCGTCTTTGTTGTTGGTAGCCCGATGGACGAGGATCTCGAGAGCACGGTTTCCGCAGGCGTGGTCAGTGCTTTTCGCACCCTCGACGGTCTTCGCTATATTCAGAGTGACGCCAACGTTCTGCCGGGCAACAGTGGCGGCCCGATGTTTGACGACCAAGGTAACGTGATCGCTATGACCGTTGCTGGCCTAATTGGGGCGACGTCAGGCCTGAATCTTTTCATTCCAATTGCGGAAGCTCTCAGTGCGCTCAATATTGCGCGCGCCGATGAGTAATCAACCCGCAGGAATCGTCAGCGCAATTGCAGCGTTGTTCCTGCTGTCGTCAACCGTATTCGCCCAATCGCCTTCAGGCATGTCGGCCACCGCCTTTGCAGAGATTCCTCCAAACGCAATCTTAGAAATTCGTGCGGGGCGGGATCTGCCGCTCGAGCGCGACCTTGTTAACGAGGTGGGCACCCTTCTATCGGCGCGGGGCTACACCGTGGCACCGCGTGGCGAAGTGGTCGTCACAATCGACAGCACGACACCTTTGCCGGGTATCGGCTCCCGTTCAGCGATAACCGTTGATCAACGGCTGCGGTCTATGAATACGCTGCGCAATGACAAGGGTGTCACCGTGCCATTCAACAGAAAGGACGCCGCGCCGGGGGCTGCTGTGTTTACCCTGCGCATGTCGGCCTATCGCCCGGGGCAATCGAATCTGTGGGTGGGCCAAGCTTCTGGCCCCGATAACGGCAGCGGGCGGCGGGCTACAACGTTCACGTTGGCGAAGTCGTTGATCGCTATTTTCGGCCAATCGACCCCGGATTCTGCCGCGCAGGAGCCTGCCACCGACTAACGGCGGCGGCTGTCCTCAGTTCGGACAACGCCGCGCGTTCACGGGATTGTGCCTGACTCCCATAGTGGCGCGGCGGTACAATGGGGATAGTTCATCCATACAGAAAGAGATGCCATGACCAAGCAACCGCGCCCTCTTTATGATGCCCCCGATTCAGCCAAAGGTGGCCCGCCCCCAGGTGTGAAAGCCGAGTCTGGTTCGGGCCGCCCCAACCCGACGCTTGCAATGGTGTCACCGATCCAGGGTCGTGAGGAAGAATTTGGCCAAGCCATGAATGTCGTGTTGAAGACGATGTCCGACAGCATGCCGTACCAACACTACTTCAACGATGCCTTGGTTAAGGCGCACCTGTCGCACATTCAATTCGCCAAAGACCATGGCCTGTTGGAAGACATGGTCAGCAAAGATCAAAAGTCGATGTCACCGATGTTGGGCCGCATACGCGGCAAGGTCGAAGAAACCGGCAACACCGAGTTGGGCATGATTGCGATGTTTGATCGCACGTCCTGCTTCTATCAGATGCTTTCGGAATGGGATTCCGAGCCCGGTATGCGCCGCTACAAAGAGCCCTTTGGGTATGTACTGGAGTTGGGCAAACGGATTGGTCAATTCGACATGACAGTTGACGAGATCCACGAGGTTTATACCAAGCCGCGCTATCATGGGTATGCGGAGCAACTTGGCCTTAAGCTCGATGTGAGCGATATCGACTCGGACGGCTATATCACTGTGAACCTGGTCGAGTAGCCAATAAAACCTGAGTTTTCGTGCCCTCAGGCGCTTGTTCTCTGTTCGGACAGGATGCTGAGGGCTACGGACTCGGCCTATGTGATCAATCGTGTTTCAGGTATGTTGCGTTCATCTTTATGACATCGGATCAACCCAAACCGGGAGCCCATCCATGACCACACGTTTTCTTAAGGCTGCAGTCACCGGCGCTATTGCAGTCGCATTGTCGACCTCCGTTTTTGCTGCTGGCCGTCAAGTTGGCCAGTATTCGCCATTCCCAGAAAAGACTGAGGAACTCGGCCAGGCCATGCAGATGGTGTTCAAGACACTGAATCATTCAAGCCGTGCCTATGAGCACCAAGTGAATGACGCTCTGGTCAAAATGACCCTGGGCCATATCCAGTTCGCCAAAGACAATGACCTTCTGGAAGAAGTGGTCGAGGACGAAATCAGAACGCAAAGCCCGATGTTGCTGCGCGTCGCTAAAATGATTGAAGAGTCCGGCAACAAAGAACTCGCCCTTGCAGCCGTGTTCGAACAAACCACCTGTCATTTTCAATTGGTGATGGAAACGGAAATGCAACCCGGCGTTCGCCGCTACGTTTTCCCGTTCAGCCATGTGCTGGAGCAAACCCGTCGCATGGGTCAGCACGATCTGACCAATGAAGAAATTTATAACGTGTGGCTAAAGCCCCGGTTCGAAAAATATGGCGAAGTTCTTGGTGTTCCCTTGGAAGTTGACCCTTGGAACGAAGAAACCAAAATCATCACCGTGCGCATCAAAGACTACGAACAGGTTTCAATGCGTTGAACACATAAAATGCAACGCGCTAAGTGCGTGTGATACGACGCGTTAGACCTATCTAGCACTCAGTTTGAAAAGGCCCCCGCTTTGTCGGGGGTCTTTTTTTAGCGGCCATCGCCATGTTGTGGTCGTTCTGCACAAACACCGTTTCAACCGCCAGTTAACCCTGCGTAGTCTGTCCTCATAAACAATGGGGATCGTAATCATGAAAAATCGCGCGCAATTGGTATCCGTCGGCCTAGCTCTGGCTTGCGGCATTGGTATCGGCGCACTCAGCATGGGCAGTTTCGCCCAGGGCACAGCTATGCGTTGGGTCCATGGGGAGTACCCCGCGAACTATGAAGCCAGCATGGATGCCTCATCGGCAGCGTTCGAACGCAAAGATATGGAAGCCACGCGCTCTCATTTGGCGGAAGACTTCGCCACCTATGAGTTGCACGGCCCAGAGTCGCCCAAGCTATTGGTCGCGGGCCGGGATAAAACCATCGAGGTGATGAACACATTCTTTGCCGGGGACTTCGGGTCTAGTTGGGATGGCGCGGAAGTCGAGAAGCTGGGGTCTATCGGTAATACGATGGTTCAGATTGAATATGACCGCTACAACATGGAGGATGGCCAGATCACCATCCCCACGTTTGTGATCATCCAATACAAAAACAATTTGCGCTGGCGCGAGTGGCGGCTTCGTCCCGATCCGGCGACATAGGTCGCCTCCGTTCTTCTAGAGAGAGTTGTTATGCGCTTAACAAATGTTTTGTCCGGTCTAACAGCCGTGGTTTTTTTGCTTGGTGCGGCGGATGCCGCAATCGCCAAGGGTGATCCTGAGCGCGGCAAACAGCTCGCGCGGGATTGCTTCGCCTGTCACGGCCCTGATGGGAACAGCCCATCGCCGGTGAACCCAAAGATTGGCGGTCAGCACGAGCGCTATATTTTTATTGCGCTGAAGCAGTATTTAGAGGGCTCACGAAAACGCTCTTTGATGACCGGTTCTGTGCTGGGTAAGACGGAGCAAGAACTGGAAGACATTGCGGCCTACTACGCGGCGCAGCCGGGCTACCTAAGCCGCCGTGAAATTCGTGCGCGCAAACGAGAGGGTGTTCCGGCAGAACAGCAGGGCGGCCCCCAAGGTGGTGGTCCGCCACAAGGCGGCGGTGCGCAGCAACCAAAGTTCGATCACAGTGATCAGATCGCCAAATACAACAGCATGCTCGCCCAAGCGGTTTACGATGCGGGCCAAATTTCAGCAAAGGTTGGTGAGTCAGTTTGTGCTGCGATAACCGGCGATGTGGCCGTGGATTCAGACAACGACGGCCTGGCCGATGCCTATGATGCGGTACCCAACGATGCCGGAGAGTTCGTCACTGATGTCAGTGGCGACGGCTATTTTGAGATCTGCAACATCCAACAGTTCGAAGCCATCGGTGCGCTCGGCACTGGAGAAGGCACAAGTACGACCCTCGACCGCACCATCCGTATGACTCGTAGCTATCAGGTCGTTCGCAATCTTGATGCGTCCAGTATTGAAAACTTCGAGCCCATCGGCGACTGCGGCCCTGAGGGTAACTGCATGATCACCTTTGACCGCTTTGGCTTCCAAGGCACGGTAGATGGGCAAGGTCACGTTATCCGTGGTCTGCGTGTCTCGAAGCCCGGTGGCGGTGGCGTCGGTTTGTTCGGTGTGCTTGGTCAGTCTGGGACCGTGCGCAACGTGGTGTTGGAAGACGCCGCTGTGGTTGGCCGCGGCGGCGTCGGCATGCTGGTCGGCAGTAACTTCGGCATCGTCTATCAAAACAGTGCGCAGGGTGAGGCGGCGGGTGAATTGGCCGTGGGCGGTTTGGTCGGCGGCAGCGCCGGTTTTGTTGCGTTCAGTGAATCGACCGGAATCGTGTCTGGCAATCAGGCCATCGGTGGTCTCGTCGGCGATATGCGGGGTGCCGTCTATTTTAGTCACGCCAATATGGAAGTCGCGGCCAGCCGTGGCATGGGCGGGCTGGTTGGACTCAACACCTTTGGGTTTATTCTCAGCAGTTATGCGGAAGGGTCGATTATCGGCAGCAATGATGTCGGCGGCCTCGTTGGTATGAATACCGACGGCAAGGTCCGCAACAGTTATGCCACCAACACCGTCGAGGGTGACGGTAATAACATTGGCGGCTTGGTTGGTTTTCATTCTCTCGGTGACGTGCGCAACAGTTACGCAACGGGGTCCGTTACGGGTGCGGATACAGTTGGTGGTTTAGTCGGACGCAACAACGGTATCGTGAAGCGCAGCTTCGCCGCTGGAGCGGTGACGAGCACCGGGGCCAGCGGTGGTATCTCCGGTGCGACCGTCGAAGGCGAAGAAATCAAAAGTTACTGGTCGGCCGCCGCACAAACCAAAGACGCTATCGATTTAGCGAAGCTTTCCGGTAATCAAACAGGCTGGTCGCCGGATCAGCCACCCGTTGGAGACCTGATCGACTACTTCTGCGATTCCAACGGCAATGGGTTTATTGATCCGGAAGAGCGTTCACCGGACAACTACGTTTGGGATTTTGGCTCGTCCTCTGAGCCGCCATCAATACGCTGTGCCGCAAAAGCTGGCGCACAACAGGGATAACGCGCCAAAAGCGTGTCGCATATATAAAGGAGACCAATCATGATTAATCGCCGCACTCTTATGGCTGCCGCAGCCGCTCTGGCCATCGCTTCGCCAACACTGGCTCAAGACCGTGTGTCTGATTTCAAGCCGTTCGAGGCGGGGGATATCTTTGTTGCCGCAACGATCATGGACAATCCCACCGATGACCACATGGGGACGGGGCGGATTTTTCAATACGGCTCTGATCTTGAACTCAAAGGCACCCTCTACACTAAAGGGACCAAGCATAAAATCGGTGGGCTCGCCTTCGCGCCGGATGGCACGTTGTGGGCCTTCGCTCAAGGCACCCCCGCCATCGTTGAAATCGGCAGTGATGGAATCCAAAAACCGGTCCGTAATTTTTCGAATCGCACGTTGAGCAGTGTGACGTTTGCTGACGACGGCAACTTGTTTTTTGGTGAACACCTGATCGGTAAAAAGCTCAGCGTGCCGCCTTTGACCACGCGGTTCAATTTGCTCCCAGGGCGCGACGTCATCGGCGATGGCTATGTCTTTAAGTTCAATTCTGATGCGGAGCTGATCGAAGAATTCCCAACCGATGTGCATGGCGGCGTTGCTGGAATTCACGGCGCGACATCAACCGTGCTTGCGGATGACGGCACCCGCATGATCTATATTTCCGAAACCGGCAATCGGGTTATGCAGTATGACCTCGCCAATCGCAAACAATTGCCTGACTTGAAGGTTTTTGACGAACACGAAGAGATATTCATGGTGTTGACGATGATGCCGATGGTTGATGGCTCTCTGCTTATCAGTACAGGCAATGGCATGGTCACCTTGGATCAAAATACTGGCGAGATTATCAAATACTACGACATGGATAGCGGTGGCTGGGCGGCTTGCGCGCCAACAGCTGACGGCGAGAATATCATCGTCGGCAATTTCTTCAGCGGGCAGGTCGTGTTGGTCAGTGTTGAAACCGGTAAAGTCGTTCAAAGCGATTTCATTGGCCAGAACAATTCACTCTCCGGTGTCGCCCAATATCCCGGCTAGAGCAGTCTCAAAACAAGGATTACAGACATGACTAAGAAACGCATAGGACTCACCGTTCTGGCCGTGCTCGGCGCCCTCGTGGTCTGGTCGTTCATTCCGAACCAGTTTCCAGTGTATGAGACACAGGTAAGTGCAGCCCCTGAAGGTGGCCATCATGTGCTGATCTTCGGCGCCACCCGTAATTCAGGATTGGAAACTGCGAAAATTCTTGTTGGTCGTGGTGATCGCGTTACAGCGTTTGTCCGCGAGTCTTCAAATACTGCGGAGCTTGAAACCCTTGGCGTTGACCTTGTTGTCGGCGATGCAATGGATATGCCGTCTGTCGAGGCGGCGTTCGTCGACAAAGACTACACCTCTGTCGTGACAACGATTGCCTGTTTCAGCTGCGATCCAAAGCCTGATTATTTGGGTAACCGCAATGTTTTCGATGCGGCAGAGGCGGCTGGCGTAAAACGGATGATTCTGATGACCACGGTCGGTGCGGGTGATAGCTACGATGCCGCGCCTCTGCCGGCGCGTAACTTCCTCAAAAACATCATTCCCCTCAAGACTCAGGCCGAAGATCATTTGATGGCCAGTAGCCTCGATTACACCATCATTCGACCCGGTGGTTTAAAATCGGGCCCGGCTACCGGTCGTGCCTATTTGAGTGCAAGTCGCGATGCTTTCGGCATCATCAACCGGGCCGACCTCGCGGGTTTGGTGGTCAATATCATTGATGATGACAGTACCATCGGCGAGATTCTCGCCGCCATGGACGCTGACATGGTCTTTCCCTGGGACATGTTTTAGTCCGCTCTAGATTTAATATCGCTTCACCGCCTAGTATGCCTCTCCACTAGGGGGTGATGGTATGAGCGATCAAGTTCAAGGGCAGTCGACGGACGACGAGTATCCAGACGAAAAGTACGCCTGGTATGTGATGGTGGTCCTGGTGATCGCCTATGCGTTCTCTTATATCGACCGAACAATCCTGACTCTCCTGGTTGAGCCCATTCGTGCCTCACTCGATATTTCAGATACTGAAATCAGCCTGCTGCATGGATTTGCCTTCGCGCTGTTTTACACCATCCTCGGTATGCCCATCGGTTGGCTGGCGGACCGCGGTAATCGCATAAAGATAATTTCTGTCGGTGTTTATCTATGGAGTTTTGCGACAGCGGCATGCGGTTTGGCCAATACATTTCTGCAGATGTTTATCGCCCGTGTCGGCGTTGGTGTGGGTGAGGCGGCGCTATCTCCATCGGCTTACTCTCTGATCACGGATTATTTCCGTCCTGAGAAACTCTCGCGCGCGTTTAGTTTTTATAACGCCGGTTTGTTTATCGGCTCAGGTCTTGCTTTGGTTATTGGCGGCGCGGTCATCGATATTACGCCAGCTTTTGATCTTCCGGTCATTGGTCATCTTGAACCATGGCAAGTGACCTTTATGTACGTTGGCCTACCAGGTGTGCTGATTGGTTTGTGGGTGATGACGCTGCGCGAACCCAAGCGCCTTGGCAAAACAGCCGACGAAGAGGGCACAGCAAACCTAGGCAGCCATATTCGCCGAGCCTTCAAATACATCACCACGCGGCCCGGTGCATACTTCTATCATTTTCTCGGCTTTTCTCTGTATGCCTTCATATGGACGGGCACATCGGCGTGGACGCCAACATTCTTTATGCGCGAGTTCGGTATGACGCCTGGCGAAGTTGGTGGCGTATACGGCCTTATTGTCGTGGTCTTCGGGCTGCTCGGCGTGACATCTGGCGGCATGTTGGCCGGTTACTGGCGCAAACAGGGTAAAGTCGATGCAGAGATCCGAACCGGCATAACCGGCGTGCTCTGTACTCTGCCGTTCGGTATTCTTGCACCATTGATGCCGACCACCACTTTGGCCTTTGTCGGTTTTGCCGGGCTTACTTTTTTCGCCAGTTTCCCTTGGGGCGCGGCGACGGCGGCCTTGCAATTGATTACGCCTAATCGGTTGCGGGCGATGGTTTCTGCGATGTTCCTTTTCTTGGTGAACTTGGCGGGTATTGGTTTGGCGCCAACCGTCATTGCGTTAATTACAGATGTTGGTTTCGGTTATGATGGCGCGGTGAAGTATTCACTATCCATCGCCGTTGGCGTGTCGGCACCAATTTCGGCATTTCTGTTGTATCGCTGCCTCGCCCCCTATCGGGCGGAATACAACGACATGCACAAGTAATCAGGAACGTAGCCTAGGACAGGCGGGCAAGGGTTTTGCCTAGGTCATCCATGTGACCGATCACAACGTCTGCTCCTGCATCCGATAAGTAAGCGTCATGACCCGGGCGGCAGTGACCGCCGCCGGTAAAACCAATCACCGTCATGTCCGCTGCCTTTGCAGACGTAACTCCATGCACGCTGTCTTCAATTGCCACACAGGACTTGGATGGTATGCCGAGTTGTTCAGCAGCATGGAGATAAAGGTCCGGCGCGGGCTTGCCGTTTTTAACCTGTTCGCCGGAATAAATGTGAGGACCAAAGAATTCCTCAAGCTCTGTTTTTCGGAGCTTGAAGTGTAGTCTTTCCAAACCGGAGGAAGAGGCGACAGCTACCGGCGTTGAGGTAGACCGTATGGCGTCATGTGTGCCGCCAACAGCTACTAAAGACGCGTCCATTTCCTTTTTGCTGTCGCGCAAGAGAGTCTCGAAGAATCCGTCGGGAATAGGTGTGCCATGGGCATCTCGGTGGGCATCATCCAATTTCTTGTAGTAAGCCTCCATTGTGATGCCGAGAAATCGGTGAATATACTCGTCTTCGTCATAGGATAGGCCGAGCGCCTTGACCGCGCGAAGGCCGAAGCGGATGGCTAGGATTTCGCTGTCTACCAAGACACCGTCGCAATCGAAAATAACAGCATCCACGATGGGTTAATCCTTATTTGCCCTGGTTATCTAGGGGCGACAGGGCTGCCGACCTAGGCTAGGGTTTCGCACCTTTAAATATTGTGTTTCCCGCCCCATGTGGACTCAAATTCGCGGTTACCCGCTTCAGGCCTTTATTGTCTGTCATCTGGCTTACATGTTTAGCCAGGTCGATTTAGCGCTGTTCTCTTATGCGCTTCCGTCTATCCGCGAAACTTTCAACGTTAGCCTCCAGGCAATGGGCTGGGTTGTGGCTCTATCCTACTCCACCGGGGCGATTCTTCAGGTTTACATTGGCACGCTGACGGATCGATTTGGTCGCAAACAAATGCTGATGTTTATCACCGTCGTTTCGTCCCTGTTCATCGCGGCCCATGCCATCGTTCCCGAAAGCGCAGCGCAGCTGGTGGTCGGGAGTGTTTCGTTTTCCCTCGGCATTATTGTTATGACGGTCCTGCGTGCGTTTGCAATTGCATCTGGTGGCGCGTTGTATCCGACCACCGGTGCCATCGTGACGGAAGAGGCGCCGGCGCGCTATCGCGGCATCATGGCTGGCCTTCTACAAACCGCATTCCCGTTGGGGGCGTTTGTCGCGGCGCTGTTCGCTGCACCAGTTCTAGATGCCTATGGTTGGCGACCGCTGTTTCTAGTCGGACTTCTATCCATTCCTTTTATTTGGGTGATCCATAAATTTTTGCGAGAGACTGCTCGGTTTGCCGGGCATAAAGCTGAGGTTGGGCGTGAGGCCCAGGTCAATGAAACGAGCTTCGACAAGGTCGCGGCTCTGTTTGCCCCGGAGATGCGCCAGCGCACCATCACTCTTTTCACGGCTCAATTTATATTTGTCATTGCTTACGGAGCAGCGTCCCTCTGGCTGCCGACCTACCTCAGTGAATCGCGTGGTTTCGCCCAAAGTGAAGCAACCTATATCGTTGGCATTGCCAACGCTGTTGCAGTCGTGGGTTACATCATTGCGGCACTAACCGGAGAATTCCTGCTCACCCGCCGGACGACGGTTACGATTTGGACACTTCTCGGGGCGACGACGTTCCTGTGCATGGTTTGGTTTACGTCGGGGTATTGGGACACACTTATCGTGCTTTGCATAAGCATCACATTCTTCTACGGCACGGCGGCGGTGAAATTTGCATACATTGCTGAAGTTTTCCCCACTCACCTGCGAGCGACGGGGTTGGCGGTATGTTCTAGCCTAGCCGTGAATCTCGGTATCGCTTTTGGACCGTTGGTTGTAACGTACGGCGTCGCATTTTTTGACTGGGATATGACACTGTCTGTCGTGGTTGGAGTCCCTCTTGCGGTTGCCGGGCTGTTGTACCTGAGGCTCAAGCCGGTGCCGTCAGGATTAGAAGTTGAAGAAGTTGATCGGCGGATGCGGACTCAGTCCTAGTTGCCAAAGAAAATTAAAATAGAAAAGAAGACGGAGAGAGACGATGAAGGGATGGCTTGTTGAGGAGTTTGGTGGCCCCGAAGTTATGCAGTGGGCTGATATGCCTGATCCAGAACCAGGTCCTGATGAAGTCGTCGTCGATGTCCATGCGTCCGGCGTCAACTTTGCTGAAACGCGGATGCGGGCGGGCACTTATTCGGGGCTTCAAAGACCGTTCGTCCTCGGCCTAGAAGGTGCAGGGGTCGTTTCTGCGATCGGTGAAAACGTCGATAGCTGCGCCGTTGGCGACAAGGTTTTCTTTCGTGGCCGTGGGTCTCACGCAACTAAGTGTTTGATTAAGGCCTATCATGCCTTTCCATTGCCTGACGGCTGGTCGTTTGAGCAGGGGGCTGCGGCCGGTGTTGGTTGGCTGACCGCTTGGCACGCGTTGCACATCGTTGGTGAGGCCCAGCCTGGGCAAACGGTATTGATTGAGGCCGTCGCGTCTTCGGTTGGGTCAGCGGCTCTGCAAATTGCCAAGGCCAAAGGTTGCTGGGTTGTCGGCACAGCCAGCCAAGACGCCAAGTTAGCCAAGGCTTCGGAATATGGTGCCGATGCCGTTATCAACTACAAAACCGAAAACGTGCGCGAACGCGTGATGGAACTGACTGAAGGTCAAGGGCTCGATATCGGCTGTATGACCATTGGAGAAGAGACGGCGTCCGATCTGATAGAATCAATGGCCTATGAAGGCCGCGTTGTGATGTATGGCTCCACGGGTGGCCGCATGGTGACATTTAGCCTCAATATCGGGGAACGCAACCTCCAGCTTCTATCAATGAGTATCGATTCATCCGCCCGCTACGTTCCAGAGACGATACCCAGTTTCCGTAACGAAGCGCTGGCTAAGTTTGGCGACGGCACCTTCAAGCCGATCATCGATACCGTGTTACCGATTTCAAAAGTAGAGCGCGCCCATGAAATGATCGGCGAACGCCATCACTTCGGTAAAATTATTCTCGTCCCCGACAATTAAGGGCCACCTCGCGCAAGGAACTTCAATGCTTCGACTAATTCTGGTTGCCATTATGGCAGCGTCGCCCGCGCTCGCGGGTGTTGCTGATATCTACAAATCATTGCGCGGCGACCAAGATGTCAATGTCGCCTATCCGGTCACATTGGACCGTCCGGATCGTATCGTGCCGCTATCGGTGCGCGTGACTTGGCCAGCCGGTAATGGACCGTTCCCGCTTGTTGTTTTTTCCCAGGGCGCGCTCTGTCCAAAAAATATGTATGCGGCGGTCACAGATCATTGGACATCGCATGGTTACGTGACGATCGCGCCACTACATATTGATTCTGAATCCAACGGCTTCGGGTTTCGCGACCTCGCGGGTAAGGACTTGGTCGGTGAACGCATTGCTGACATGACCTATATCCTTGATGGGCTAGACGCTATTGAGGATGCTGCGCCGGGAGTATCCGGGAAAATCGACCGCGAACGCATCGCCGCCGCAGGGCACTCGTTCGGCGGACAAATCGCGCTCGCTATGACGGGGCTGGAACTAACCGACGCGACGACCAATGAACCCATTGATGTTGCCGACGACCGGTATGATGTTGCCGTGGTCCTCAGCGGCGTCGGCCCGCTTCCCAATATCGTCGAGGGCGCGTTCTCCCGATACAGCGGCCCAGTCTATTCATCCGGCGGAACGAAGGATCTGGGCGCGACGGGTCAAGGGCCAATCCATCCTTGGTCATGGCGCATGGCGGCTTACTTTGATACCCCGCCGGGCGACAAGTACGGCGTCGTCTTAGATGAAGGTGACCATTACTACGGCGGGCTCATCTGCCGTGAAACCGCTGGCGGCGCGCCTGATTTCGAGGGCCTGTCAATTATCCGCGGTACATCGACGGCTTTTCTTGACGCCTATCTAAAGGACAGTGCAGACGCCAAGGATTTTCTTAGAAATACAGATGTAAGCGCGTTGACTAACAATCGCGCCACCCTAGAACGCAAATAACATCCCGAAGGAGACTGACATGGACGCCAGCAAACTACACCCCGATACCCTCGCCCTTCACGCAGGCTTTCGCTCTGACCCGGCAACTGGCGCTGTCGCTGTTCCGATCTACCAGACGACGTCCTATCAGTTCCGCGATACCGAGCATGCCGCGAACCTGTTTGGTCTGGCGGAGCTCGGCAACATCTATACTCGCATCATGAATCCGACGAATGATGTCCTCGAGCAACGATTGACAGCAATGGAAGGCGGTGCGGCAGCATTAGCGGTAGCGTCAGGGCAGGCAGCGTCTACATTTGCAATCATGAACCTCTGCGAAGCTGGGGATAACTTTGTGACGTCGACGGATTTGTACGGCGGCACGTGGAATTTGTTTGCGAATACGTTCAAGCAAATGGGAATTGAAGCACGCTTCGCTGATCCGGCTGACCCGGAGTCTTTCCGCAAACTCACAGATGACAAGACCCGTTGCTACTACGCTGAAACGCTTCCCAACCCGAAACTCGAAGTCTTTCCTATCAAAGAAGTCGCTGACATCGGCCTCAGCATCGGTGTCCCTCTAATTGTCGATAACACGGCGGCACCGCTCATCTGTCGCCCGATTGAGCATGGTGCAGCCATCGTTGTGTATTCCACGACCAAATACATTGGCGGCCATGGCACATCGATTGGCGGCATAATCATTGATAGCGGCGCCTTTGATTGGGAAGCCCATAAAGAGCGCTTCCCTCTGCTGTCACGATCGGACCCAAGCTATCACGGCGCGGTTTGGATTGAGGCGGCGAAACCGCTCGGCCCCATTGCCTACATCCTGCGCGCGCGAGTGACGTTACTGCGCGACGTCGGTGCAGCGATGAGTCCGATGAACGCATTTCAGTTCATCCAGGGTGTTGAATCTTTGCCTCTACGTATTCGGCGCCATTGCGAGAATGCCGCCAAGGTTGCGACTTACCTCAATGAGCAAGCCGAGGTCACCCGAGTAATCTATCCTGGCTTTATGGAGGGCGAGGCCCGTCGTCGGGCGGACGCTTATCTTGAAGACAATCAGTATGGCGGGCTCGTCGGGTTTGAACTCAAAGGGGGGCTCGAAGCCGGCCAGAAGTTTATCGATTCCCTAGAGCTCCTTTATCACGTCGCCAATATTGGTGACGCGCGATCGTTGGCAATTCATCCGGCCAGCACGACTCATTCGCAGCTGTCGGCAGAGGATCAAGCAGCCTCAGGAGTCACACCCGGCTATATCCGTTTGTCCGTCGGCATCGAACATGCAGACGATATCCTTGCGGACATCGGGCAGGCCTTGGCGAAGGTCTAAATCGTCTCGGGAAAATATACGGCCTCGGGGAGAAGTCGGCGAGCCGGGTAAGAGGCCGCGGCCGCAATGTCTTCTCTCGCCGAGGCCGCATCCGCAACGCGATTGGGGCATCGCGGAAATTCAATTCGGGTCAGCTTAGTCAAAGGGGCCGGACCTTCTTCCACCGCTGGGTGGGTCCAGTCCGGCCATGCGCTGACGGGCACGAAAGAACCCTAGCCCCTTGTGGGAAAAATTCCCACATATTTTTGGCAAAAAATGCCATTATTTTTGGGAATATTTCCCAGAAATCAGTCTACTCAAAGGGTTTGTAGGGTTAGGCCGCCGTATTTATGGCCTAAACAGCAATCTCGAAGATCGTTCCCGTGCGTTGGACCAAGTTCTTCTTGTCCAAATCTGGACCGTGAGCTTCGTCATCTTTGACGTTCTCGCTTGATAGATTGCTCGTTGTTTCATTACGCAAAATCACAACCAAGTTGGTCTCTGGTTCAACGGCAAAGGGAAACTCATGCCAGGTGCCAATGTGCATGGTGAAACCTGCTTGGCCGTCAAAACGAAAGGCCTCCAAGTTATCGATGTCAGGCATTTCGCCTTCCGTGGGCGCGCCGAATACAGCGACAAAGGGTTTGCCACCCAGGGGTATGAAAGTCTGGGTATGTTTGAAGTGGCGCTCCAGGTACTTGATTTCGAACCGGCGTGGCTGGAGCGTGGCTAGGGAAATGGACGTATCGTCGTCTGACTTGAAATCAACTGGGGCTGAAACCGCGACAGCTCCCTCATAAAAATCGCTTACCCCAACGGATGCGCCGGAGCCTGGGCCAAGGATTTGACCATAGGGTGCAAGAGCCTCCGGAGTCGCTGGTTTAGCCTCTAAAATCCGGCGTTCGAGGGATGATCCGTCCATGGTGTGCTCCTTTGTAGGGGTGGATCGGCACTCTAGCGTTGCAGACAGAGCGAAACTAGACGCGGATTCCGAAACACTCTGGTCACACAGGGGCTCCAATGGCTAATCTCTGCGCCTCAATTGGATAGGGGGATTGATAATGGCTGCCACAATTACGCGTCATATGGCGACGATTCGCGGCGAACGGCAGGTGCACTACCGGCGCGCCGGGACAGGATCTCCAATTATTCTGCTGCATCAGTCGCCCAACTCGTCGCAGGAATATATCCCGCTGATCGAAGACTTGGCTGAAGACTACACGGTGTTCGCGCCCGATACGCCGAGCAACGGATTGTCTGACTCTCTGCCGCTCGAGAGTCCCACGATGACGGATTTTGCACAGAACGTTTCTGACCTCATGGACGTTCTTGGCATCGAGAAATGTCCCGTCTACGGTTTTCATACTGGCGCCGTGTGCTCACTTGAACTGGCATGGCGTCACCCTGAGAAGGTCACCATTGGTGTCGTCAATGGGTACGTCAATATGCCCGAAGATGTTGTTGCAGATATTTTGCAGAACTATTTTGCGCCTCTCGAATTCAATTGGAGCGGTTCGCACCTGACATGGACCTGGGCGCGATTCCGCGAACAACTTATCTTTTTCCCGTGGTTCAGCACGGATGGTAATTCCAGAATGGAGTACGACGTGCCGGCACCGCAACATTTGCAAACGGCAGTGATAGAGTTTCTCCGTTCGGGCCCGGATTACGTCAAACCCTATCGTGCGGCTTTTACCCAAGATGGCACAGCTTCCGTAAAGGGGATGAAGGCCAAGTGCATCATTATGAGTCCGAAGACTGACGTTCTATACGAAGGTTTGGACCGCATGCCAGCGCCGCCGGACTCGATCACGGTGCCGACGGCTACTACCGAGTGATCGGCGGCAAGACCGCCAGCCTGATTCGGACATCCGCGCGACTCGGAGCGCTCACCGCGGGAGCGAGACCGGAGACCGTCGATGCCATCAGCGAGTGGGCGTGGGAGATGGTGCTTGTCTTCCAGATGACCGACGATGTTCTCGACCTGATCGCCGACGAGG
Source organism: Alphaproteobacteria bacterium (assembly GCA_012103295.1). Lineage (GTDB taxonomy): Bacteria > Pseudomonadota > Alphaproteobacteria > Rhodospirillales > Rhodospirillaceae > WLXB01. The sequence continues at coordinate 28,246 of WLXB01000035.1, forward strand.
CATTCCTCGGGAAGCCGGCTGGTTCGGACATCGGAGAGGGCGTCT
>WLXB01000036.1 GCA_012103295.1 Alphaproteobacteria bacterium
CATCACCATCTGACGGCCTTCCATTTTGGGCTCCTGCTCGACCTTGGCGATCTCATCTGTGTCTGATTTGACGCGTTTCAGGACTTCGACACCCAGTTCCTGGTGTGCCATTTCCCGCCCGCGAAAGCGTAATGTGACCTTTACCTTGTCCCCATCATCCAAAAAGCGGCGCATATTGCGCATTTTCACGTCGTAATCATGGTCGTCGATATTGGGCCGAAGCTTGATCTCTTTGACATCAATGACCTTCTGCTTCTTTTTGGCCTCATTCTTCTTTTTCTGGGCTTCGTACTTAAACTTGCCGTAATCGAGGATTTTACAGACCGGTGGGTCGGCATTAGGCGAAATCTCAACCAGGTCCAGCCCAGCCTCATCGGCGTGGCCCATGGCCTCAGTCGTTGTCACAACACCAATATTTTCGCCCTCGGCTCCAATCAAACGTACTTTCGGTACATCTATGGCCTCGTTGACGCGCGGTCCACCCTTGGACGGCGGCGTCGTCATCATCGGTCTAGCTATGAACTAATCTCCTCTTTCAATTTTCAGTAAGTCGTGGCCATCGCATTAAGGGTTTTATTGCCCGGCCGTTTGAGGGCCAGATCATATCCCCGGTTTTTTAAACGGCTCACGCGCCCCTTATGAGCCGGGCACAGCCGCCTCGCCGGCGAGTGTATCGGTTGCCTCTGCTAGGGCAAGGATTTCTTGGGTTTTTCCGCCCAGGCGGCGAAGCGCTACGGTCTGGGCTTCCGCTTCTTTCTGACCGACAACCGCTATGACAGGTACCTTGGCCCGGGAATGCTCACGAACCTTATAATTGATCTTTTCGTTCCTAACATCCGTTTCCACCCGCAGGCCTTGGGCGTTTAGGGCTTGAGCCACCTCATCGGCGTACGCATCCGCGTCAGACGTGATCGTCGCGACCACCACCTGAATCGGGGCCAGCCACAGCGGCAACTTACCGGCATAGTTCTCAATCAAAATCCCGATAAATCGCTCAAGGCTGCCAAGGATCGCCCGATGAAGCATCACCGGGCGGTGCTTCTCGCCGTCTCGCCCTACATAAGACGCGTCGAGTCGCTCCGGCAGCACGAAATCCAGTTGGATCGTCCCACATTGCCATGTCCGGCCGATCGCGTCCTTAAGATGGAATTCGAGCTTGGGTCCATAGAACGCGCCCTCGCCCGGGGTGATCTCGTAATCGAGTTTGGCGGCCTGAACGGCAGCCTCCAGGGCAGATTCGGCGCGATCCCAAGTCGCGTCTTCACCGGCCCGCACCTCTGGTCGCGTTGCCAACTTCACTTCTAGCTCATCAAAACCAAGGTCCTGGTAGACGGATTCCAGCAAAGCGCAAAAAGCCGTCGTCTCTTCCGTTACCTGGCTTTCCTCACAAAAAATGTGTGCGTCATCCTGGGTCATCTGACGCACGCGCATCAGGCCATGCAAGGCCCCATGCGGCTCATTGCGGTGGCAGCAGCCGAATTCGGCCATGCGAAGTGGAAGGTCGCGATAACTGCGAATATCATTCTTATAAATCTGCACGTGGGCCGGGCAGTTCATCGGCTTGATCGCCATAAGCTTGGGGTCGTTAGATAGGACCGGCGCATCATCATCCGTACTCGGAATCTCATCGGGAACGACGAACATGTTCTCACGGAACTTGGACCAATGGCCGGACTGCTCCCAAAATGTTGAGTCCAGTAGCTGAGGCGTCTTAACTTCAACGTATCCGGCGCCGGATAAACGTCTACGGATATAACTCTCAAGCGCGAGCCAGATCGTGTAGCCCTTTGGATGCCAAAAAACGGACCCTTGCGCTTCCTCTTGCATGTGGAAGAGATCCATCTCACGGCCGAGCTTGCGGTGATCCCGCTTCTCCGCCTCTTCAAGCATCAGGAGATGAGCCTTAAGTTGCTTGTCGTTGGCCCAACAGGTGCCGTAAATACGCTGTAGCATCTCGTTGCGATGGTCGCCGCGCCAATACGCACCGGCCAATTTCATCAACTTGAACGCTTTGCCAAGCTTGCCCGTCGACGGCAAATGGGGGCCGCGGCATAGGTCTAGCCACGCCCCTTGCTTATAAATTCGAATCTCTTCGCCTGCCGGAAAACCTTCGATGAGCTCAGCCTTATATTTTTCGCCGGCATCACTGAAATATCGAATAGCCTCGTCTCGATCCCATACGTCCCGCACAATTTCTTCGTCACGATCGACAATCTCGGCCATACGGCGTTCAATCTTTTCGAAATCATCAAGTGAAAATGGTTGTTCACGCGCGAAGTCGTAGAAAAAGCCGTTCTCGATCACCGGACCAATCGTGACTTGGGTGTCGGGAAACAGCTCTTGGACGGCCTCTGCCATGACATGTGCCGCATCGTGCCGAAGCAATTCGAGCCCGTCATCATCCTTACTGGTCACAATAGAGACACTAGAGTCTTCAGTGATTTCAGTTGCCAGATCAGTCATTTCACCGTTGAGGCGAATGGCCAGCGCTGCTTTTGCAAGGCCCGGACCGATATCTGCAGCCAGCGCAGCCCCTGTCACAGAGCCTGGAAAGCTCCGGACGCTACCGTCTGGCAGGGTGATGGCAACCATGGGATTCCCTTTGCGTGTAATAAGGTTTCAAAGCGGGCGCAATCTACGGCGATAGGCCGCCAAGTCAAGCAGCGGAGCCCGCATCAAGCCGCTGCATCACCTCAGGGGCGGTGATTGCCGCCAAATCATGGCGGCGCAGAATGGTGACGTCTGGGCCACGATGACCAGCCAAAGCGGCGTCCGAGCCAGGATCATACAACACGATACTTTTGCATCCAGACGCGCTGATCAAATGCATGAGACCATTGTCATTACCGACCGCCGCAACGGCAGCCCAGGCCAGAAAAACCACCTCCACGTGAGACGCCTTACCACAGAGATCAATGGCATCCGGCACCGAGTCTAGAACGGCCTCTCTGATCGGATCCGCAGCATTCTCACTTACGAGAACGGCACGATTGCCGCGCGCTGTAATCAGTTCCGCCAACTCCATGCATCGGGCCGGTGTCCACTGCGCGTCATTAATCTTGCACGCATCTACCGCAATCAACACAAAAGGTTCACTCAAGGAGACTGGTAACGAAAAGGTGCCTACCGATCGCGATACCCAGGCCAAGCTCACAGGTGGGTTATCTTCAAGACCTGCATAAGCCAACTGATCCATCATTCGATCACTCACGTGCATAGACAAGCGGTCCACATTGTCATGTGGTAGAGCACAACCCTTCGCCGTACCACTCCAGCGCACTGGCGTATCAAGACCAAATTTCTGCCGCCAGGTTTTACTAGATTGATACAGACGGTCTGTGCGCGACGAAGTATCAAGGTCGTACACAACTCCCCAAGACTGATCGCGCACTAAGGCACGCAGCCCGCCTGCAAATCCAGCGTCAGTTTCAACGATATCGAAATATGGCGCGGCAGCGGCAAACTCAGATAGCGCGCCATCTGTCAAAAGCGTGATGCGCGCTCCGCTATGATGCATACGAATTGAAGCGAAGGCACTGAGTGCCTGGACAAAAGCACCGATACCGCCCGTACGAATGATAAGGACTGTATCTCGGTCGTCGAAATCAGATGGTTGCTCTTCCAAGACCTATGCCGTGTCGCTGGGTCGCGTTGATATGAGATCCTCATAAACCGCGAGCGTTGCCGACGTCATCATGTCTCGGTCGAAGTTTTCCGCAATGTGAGACCGCGCCTGCATTGCCAGATCATCGCGTTGCATGGCAGAGACGCTAAGCGCTTGCTCCAGGGCACCGGCTAGGGACTGCGCATCACCTGGCGTAAACAGCCAACCTGTAACACCGGGTAAAAGAATTTCTGGCGCTGCACCGTGCGCCGGGGCAACGACGGGCCGACCCATAGCCTGTCCTTCCGCGACGATTCGCCCAAAGGCCTCCGGGCGCGTCGACGCCGAGACGACAACATCCGTCATCATGTAGGCCGCTACAATATCGCGACAATCTTCAATGATCTGGACGTGACCATCCAGCCCTGTCGCTGCCATTTTGCTTTCGATCCGCTGCCGGTAAGAAGAGCCGGTCGAGCCAGGGCCGATCAAAAGACACCTGAGCCCATCGTGGAGTCGGCCAGACTTTTTTAGAACCGACAGGGCGTCAATGAGCAAGCCCTGTCCCTTCCAGCTCGTTAAACGACCAGGAAGCATAATCACAGGGCCGTCGTCAGGAAGCCGCCATTCCGTTGCCAACTTAATCATGCGGGCAGATGTGACCGTATCCGGATCAAAAACAGATAAGTCCACACCCCGTGGTATCAACCTCAACCGGTCTTCATCCAGGCCATATTCTCTAACGAGGTGATCGGCGATAAAGTTTGAGATTGCGATAACTGTCTCACCGCGCGCCATCACTCTGTTGTAGAGCTTCTTAAGTCCGAATGGCCCGAGTCCATATACACCGTGGAATGTTGTGACAAACGGTATGTCGGTTTGCTTAGCGGCAGCATAAGCACTCCACGCAGGCGCTCTCGATCTAGCATGCACTAGCGATACTGACCTGTGAGTGATCAGATCAGATAGTGCAGCAATGTTTTGACGAATAATAAACGGTGACTTCGAGGCAAGCGGCAATGTTATGTGCTCAGCACCGACCCGGGCTAATTCACGCACGTGGGGGCCGCCCTGAGACGCGACCAACGCCCGCCATCCAGCCGCCGTCAGCGCCTCAGCCATTTCGACCGTGCCGCGCTCAACGCCGCCAGTTCCCATAGCGGGAAGGACTTGTAGGCACACTTTGGTGGTGTGGCGGGATACAGGTTCGGTGGTAGTGTTCGGCACCTTACAGATTAACCGGTTTATGGCGCTATCGGCGCGTTGAAGACCCTCAATGGAAGAACGCGCGGTTCCAATGAATGGATCAGATAACTCTCAAAAAAACATTCTAACACGCTCCGATGGAGCGACAATTGCCTATGACCGAATCACCGGTAATGGACCTGGGGTTGTGTTCCTTCATGGACTGAAATCTGATCGAGGCGGTACGAAGGCGGCCCATCTACTCAAATACTGCGCGGCAACAGGCCGACCGTTCGTGGCCTTTGATATGTATGGCCATGGCGACTCATCAGGAGATTTCATTGACGGGTCTATCTCACGGTGGACCGACGATGCCTTAGCCGTCATCGACAACCTGACAGACGGTCCTCAGGTTTTGATCGGATCTAGTATGGGTGGGTGGATCATGATGAAAGCCGCACTAGCCCGACCAGATCGAATCAATGGGCTCATCGGAATCGCAGCGGCTCCAGATTTTACTGAGACATTGATTTGGGACACGATATCAAAAGAACAACAAGACACCGTCATGGCGACAGGCCGCCTGACAATGCCAAGCGAATATCAAGAAGAGCCGTATGATATCGGTCTCGGGCTCATCGAAGACGGTCGATCCAATTTACTCCTGCACAAGCCAATTCTCTTTACCGGACCCGTACGATTGCTTCAGGGCTTAGTCGACGAAGACGTCCCCTGGCATGTGAGCGTGACAACTGCCGATTGTCTGACGAGCCAAGACGTCACTGTTACTCTAATCAAGGACGGAAAACACAACTTGTCCCGTCCTAGCGACCTCGACATCCTCACAGAAACGCTCGAATCCGTTCTTACCAAGGCCATCAATCAATGAAATCTCCCGACCCCAACGTTCAAAAAGCGTTAGACATTCTCAACGATGCGCTAACGCGCGACCCGGTGGCAATTACCCAACTCGTTAACGCTCGAGTGTCATGCAATGAGAAACTTACCAAACACAAGACTGTGCAGACTGGCGTTTACAGTGGAGATTACAAAGTCGGTGTTCTCGGCCTTATCAATGGCATCCTTGGGTACAAGCTCGGTGGTATTGGCGCAGAAAGTGATGTCGACCCGAAAACCGGGCGCCTCGTCCGGGTGCGCCGCTTTGTCCACACCAAGGCAGGGCTAGATGTCCGCTCGTAATGCCTCGTGTCTGATCGCATGCATTGGCTGGTGCGGCACCGCATTTGCCCAACCAGCAATACCGGAGCCTCGGCTCGATACGTCCATCGTCGCAGATAACCTCGAAGATACGTATGCGCGCTGCCTCACCGCTGCCCAACAAAACCCTGAAGTGGGAATGGAAATGGCGTTGCGCTGGATGAAGCTAACGGGTGGCGAGCCGGCTGCCCATTGTCAGGCTGTCGCTCTTCTGGAGCTTGGTGATACGGAGGAAGCCGCCTCACGCCTCGAAGGTTTAGCTGAGCAACCGACCGGCTTGGCGCCCGTGCGCGCTGGCTTGTACGCCCAAGCCGCGCAGGCCTGGATGGAAAGCGCGGCCTATGATCGCGCTCTGACGAACTTAAATAAGTCGGCAACCCTGAAACCGGATGACACCAACCTGTATCTTGACCGAGCTCTCATTCATGCTGCGCTAGAAGACTATTGGTCAGCGGTTGACGATCTCAACAACGTTCTTGATCGCGAGCCAGCAACCGTCGATGCCTTGATTTTACGCGGCAGCGCGTACCGTCAGTTAAAGATCGCTGACCTCGCCAAAGACGATATTGATCGCGCGTTGGTAGCTGAACCCAACAATATCGATGCACTTTTGGAACGCAGTTTATTGGCGCGCAACAGCGGCGATAAGACCGATGCGCGCCTGGCCTGGATTAAGATCCTGGAATTAGAACCGGACTCAGCGGTAGCTGATATTGTCCGCCGGCACATTGAAGAGATGGATTTGGTTCAAGACCCCTAAAAGTCTAAATCTGCATAGACCGGGGCCGGGGCAACGCCCGGAAACATTTCCGATAAGAGCGGCCTAAAGCTGGGCCGCGATTTTAGGCGCACGTACCACTCCTTTGCCAGGGGATGATCCGACCACGGCACGTCGGCCGTATAGTCGACTAAGGAAATATGTGCGCCGGCGGCAAGGTCCGCGAGCGACAACGCGTCACCGGCGAGCCAGCTCCGTCGATCTGTCAGCCACGCAATGTATTCGAGATGAGCATGGATGTTTTCGCGGCCAGCTCGCATCGCCCGCGAATCTGGCGCCTCGCCGAGAGCAACACGCTTGTAGAGTTTCTCAACAGCAAGGAACTGCGTCACCTCGGCGTTAAATTTGTTCTCAAACCAGTCAACTAGGCGTCGCGTTTCAGCCCGCGTTTTTGCGTTCGCCCCTAGCAATAAGACCTCAGGGCTCTCGTCTTCAAGATATTCACAAATGACTCGGCCACCACAGACGATTTCACCATCTTCCTCAACCAACACAGGAACATCACCAGAGGGATTGAGGGAAAGCAGATCTCCTCGACGAAGCCAATACGGCTCTTCTCGCTCGTCTGCGACCAGGTGCTTCTCGTTCAATGCCAGTCTGACGAGCCGGGACTGGGTTGAAAGGGGATGATGATACAGCGTGCGCATAGACAGGTTTTAGGCGATTGTGAGGAGGGCTGCCAGCATAAGGGCTAGTCAGCGACCAATTGGGCATGGGCGACCTTTAAATCCAGAGCCGCGGCAAGCAACGCCTGAGTATAGGGTTCCCTGGGATTGTCGAACACATCCATTGCCGCGCCATGCTCCATAACCCGCCCTGCTTTCATGACGAGGATTTCATCGGCCAGCGCCCGGACCACACGGAGATCATGGCTAATAAACAAGTAGGCCAAACCATGACGGTCCTGCAACTCGTGCAACAGATCAACCATTTGCGCCTGAACAGACACATCTAAGGCGCTTGTGGGTTCATCGAGAACAAGAAGGCGCGGGTGCAATACTAGGGCCCGGGCCACTGCAATGCGTTGTCGTTGACCACCGGAAAATTCGTGTGGATAGCGATCCATGCTGTCAGGGCTCAGCCCAACATCCGTCAACACATCCGCGACCCGCGCACGACGATCAGCACGGTTGGGTTCCATATTATGCACGACGAGGCCTTCCTCGATAATCTGCTCTACCGAAAGCCTGGGACTCAACGATCCATAGGGATCTTGGAAAACGACCTGCATACGCCGACGCAAGGGACGCACCTCGTTCCGGGACAGATCGTCAACACGCTCACCATCGAAACGAATTTCTCCCTCACTATCGATTAAGCGAAGCAGCGCGAGTCCTAACGTGGTTTTTCCAGACCCGCTTTCACCGACAACGCCGAGCGTCTGTCCGGGATGTAAGGAAAACGTCACCCCATCCACAGCTTTGACGTGATCAACGGTGCGCCGAATAATGCCCTTCTTGATCGGAAACCAACCCTAAGATTGTCAGCGCCAACCAATTCTTCCGGCGGAACGACCTCATGCGGCACCCCCACACGCGGCTGTGCGGAGAGGAGGCTTTTCGTATAAGGATGCGCGGCGTCTCTAAAAATAACGTCCACCGCACCTTGTTCGACAATCTCTCCCTCTTTCATCACGCAAACCCGATCCGCAATCCGGCTTACGATCGACAGATCGTGAGTGATGAACAGGACTGCCATGCCAAGCCGTGCTTGAAGGTCTTCAAGAAGGGCTAAGATTTGCGCCTGAATTGTAACATCGAGGGCCGTCGTCGGCTCGTCAGCGATGAGTATGTCCGGCTCCAGAGCCAAGGCCATAGCGATCATCACACGCTGTCTCTGACCGCCCGATAACTCGTGGGGCAATGCCGTCAAACGTCGCTCGGCATCACGAAGGCCCACAAGATCGAGAAGCTCAAGAACGCGCTCTCGAACGGCGTCTTTATCCATTCCACGATGAATCTCCAACACTTCACCAATTTGCTTTTCGATGGAATGAAGAGGGTTAAGCGACGTCATCGGTTCTTGAAAAACCATACCAACAGCATCACCACGCACCTGACGCATGGCCTCTTCCGGCGCCCCGATCACCGACGTGCCACACACCGTAATTTCACCGGCGGGAAAGCCTGCTGTCGGTGCGAGCAACTGAAGCGCTGCAAGCGCTGTTACCGATTTTCCTGACCCACTTTCACCAACCAGCGCCAACGTCTCGCCACGATTTAGATTAAAGGAAACACCTCGCACAGCCTGAACGGCGGTATCACCCTCGCCAAAAGTAACGTGCAGGTCCTTGACCGACAGAACCGGTGCTGCCACCTGAGGTCTACGGGACGCATCTGTCACGACATACCTCGGCGCGGGTCAAAAGCGTCACGCACCGCCTCACCAATGAACACCAGAAGGGTCAGCATGCCCGCTAATGTGAAAAACCCGGTCAACCCTAACCACGGGGCTTGGAGGTTCTCCTTACCTTGTCTCAAGACCTCTCCAAGTGATGCCGACCCCGGCGGCAATCCGAGCCCAAGGAAGTCAAGAGAGGTCAAAGCGACGACGGAGCCTGATAGGACAAAGGGTAGAAATGTGATTGTCGCGACCATGGCGTTGGGCAGCACATGCTTAAACATGATCTTGGCATCACCCATGCCCAAGGCTTTTGCCGCGCGCACATAGTCGAAGTTGCGCGCCCTGAGAAACTCGGCCCGGACAACAGCGATCAAAGCCGTCCAGCTGAAGAGCAGTAGAATGACAAGTGGAGTCCAGAACCCGGGAACGACGAACGAGGAAACGATGATGAGAATGAACAGTTGGGGCAGACCGTTCCAGATCTCGATCACACGCTGAAACAGCAAATCAAGCCAACCGCCGAAATAGCCTTGCACGGCGCCCGCAGCGACGCCGATCACCGAAGACACGACCGTTAGTGTCAGACCGAACAACAAAGACAGGCGAAACCCATAAAACACCCGAGCAAACACATCGCGGCCTTGGCCGTCGGTACCCAGCCAATTCTCGCTAGTGGGTGGGGACGGCGCCGGAACCGAGAGATTGAAGTTGATGGTGTCGTAACTGAAACGAACCACCGGCCAAACCATCCAGCCCTCTTGCTCAACTAGGCCAACTAAATATGCGTCGCGATAGTCGGCGGGCGTTTCAAAATCACCGCCGAACGTGGTCTCCGGATAATCAAACAGAACGGGATAATAAAGCTCGTTCTGAAAAGATAAGACGATAGGCTTGTCATTGGCGATCAACTCGGCAAATAGCGAAATAATCAGTAACGCGAGAAGAATACGAAACGATCCGTATCCCCGGCCGTTCGCCTTAAAATTCGCAATGCGACGGCGGTTGAGGGGGGAAAGCCATTTGGGACCCACAGCTTGTTCTTCACTCATGCAGACTGCGCCTCGAAATCGATACGGGGATCGATGGCGTGATAGGTAAGGTCGCTGATGAGGTTGAGCACAAGACCAATAAGACTGAACACGTAGAGCGTCCCGAACACGACGGGGTAATCGCGATTGACGATGGCTTCAAAGCCGAGCAAGCCTAGTCCGTCGAGTGAGAAAATCACCTCAATCAAAACTGATCCGGTAAACAACATACCAACGAGTGTCGCCGGGAACCCGGCGATGACGATGAGCATGGCGTTGCGGAATACGTGTCCATACAGCACCTGTTTTGGCGCAAGGCCCTTAGCGCGGGCCGTCAGGACATACTGCTTGTTGATCTCTTCCAGGAACGAATTTTTGGTTAGCATGGTCAGGGAAGCGAATCCGCCGACGACCATTGCGGTCACCGGCAAAGCCAAATGCCACAGGTAGTCCAACACCTTGCCGACCGCTGACAGCTCGCCCCAATTGCTCGATGTTAAGCCACGGAGAGGGAACCAGTTCCAATACTGACCCCCAGCAAACAAAACGATGAGCAATATGGCGAAGAGGAACGACGGCATCGCATAGCCGATAAAAACCGCATAGGACGTAACGGCATCGAACCGCGATCCGTCTCGCACCGCCTTGGCGATACCGAGCGGGATGGAGACAAGATAGATGATCAAGGTCGACCAAAGGCCGAGTGAAATAGAAACGGGAAGCTTGTCGATAATCAGCGCGCTGACACGCTCTGACCGGAAATAACTCTCGCCGAGATCAAAAGTCGCGTAGTTCTTGAGCATCAACGCGAAGCGCTCAAGGGGCGGCTTGTCGAAACCGAACTGACGTTCGATTTCAGCGACAAGATCAGGTGACAACCCTTGCGCCCCACGATAGGTGCTACTTGTTGAGACGGAATCACTAGCCACGCCAGACACGCGTGCCGTCGCACTTATTTCTAATCCCTGCAGCTGGGCCAGGACCTGCTCAACAGGACCGCCTGGTGCAAACTGCACAATGATGAAGTTGAGCCCAATAATCCCGAAGAGTGTTAGTGGGATCAGTGCCAAACGGCGAACAATATAGGAAAGCATCAGGCTAAGGTCTGGCTTCTAGTGGTCAGCGATTGCGACGACGGACGAAACTCCATAGCAGCAACACGACACCGACGACGGCAATTAAAATCATCCATGGGGCGTTGTCGGGCTGCTGAGCATCATCCTCGCTTTTATCTTCTTGCGTCGGGCTTTGTGTCTGACCGGCCTCAAGATTCGCTGCTTTTTGCTCGTCGTACCACCAAGTAGAGATTGCAATTCCGCGCAACGGAACGGCTTCTGGATGAGAGAATTTATTCCATGAGGCAACTCTTATGTCTGGTGAGTGCCAATTGGGAATGACGTAGTGACCCCATTGCAGAATCCGATCCAGAGCACGCGTATGAGCAATTAACTCATCCCTGGTGTTAGCTAGGATGAGTTGTTCAATAACTTCGTCTGCAACTGGATCTTTGATACCGGCAAAATTCATAGACCCCTCTTGATCAGCAGATGCTGACCCCCAGTACTCACGTTGTTCGTTGCCAGGAGATAATGTCTGACCCCAAGGAAAAACCATCACGTCATAGTCGTGAGCCTGAACTCGATTGACCCACTGCGAAGCATCAATCGTCCGCATGGTCGCCTGGACACCCAGACGCTCTAGGTTTTGAATGAGTGGGCCAGTAATGCGCTCAAATGTTGGAGACCTCAAAAGAATTTCAAACTCAAGGACTTCACCATCCTTGTTCACTAAACCTGTTTCCGTTTGAGTCCAGCCCGCTTCTTCAAGCAAAGTCCGGGCAAGAAGTAAATTTGCTCGTATATTTCCGCTGCCGTCCGTGGTCGGTGGATTGTATTCTTTCGAGAAGACTTCATCGGGCAGCTCATCCCGATATTGCTCAAGAATCTCTAACTCACGCCCTTGCGGCAGGCCTGTAGCCGCAAGCTCTGAGCTCTCATAGTAGCTTCTGGATCGCTTGTACTGATCATAAAAAATTGTCTTGTTGGTCCAAGGAACGTCAAAAGCGTAGGCCAGCGCCTTGCGTAAACGCTTATCTGAAAATTTAGGGAGACGCGTATTGTAGATAAACCCTTGCATCCCAGCAGGTGTAAAATCTGGAAAAGCCTCTTTAACGATGAGCCCATCGTCCAGATCATCTCCGTCATAGCCGATGGCCCAATTACGAGCTGAATTTTCGTACCGAAGATCATACTCGCCAGCGAGAAAAGCCTCGAATGCGACTGTTTCATCTCGATAGTAATCGTAGCGAATTGCATCCAAATTATGCCTGCCGATGTTGACGGGTAAACCGGCACCCCAATAATCTTCCGCCCGTTCGTATTCAATGAAACGGCCGGGCTCAAAGTCCTTAATACGATAAGGTCCGCTACCTAGTGGCCCCACTAGTCCAGCTTCAGTGAAATCCTTATCATCCCAGTACGCCTGAGAAAGAATCGGCATTTCACCAAGGATCAAAGGAAGCTCATTGTTTCCCGCAGCCTTAAAAGTGAACGTCACTTCACGTTCGCCCGTTTTGTCGACGCTCGCGACATCGCCGAAGTACGCCCTGTAAAGAGGCTCTCCTTCATTGACAAGAATGTTAAATGAAAAAATGACGTCGTCGACGGTGATCGGCGTACCGTCCTGAAACTTTGCCTCGCGTCTCAATTGGAATTTAACGTAAGAGCGATCCTCGGGCACTTCGATCGTTTCAGCGATCAACCCATACATCGTGAAGGGCTCGTCTAGACTACCGATCAACAGACTTTCAAAAATCACGGGGACAATGGCAGGGAGATAGTCGTGTTGATGCAGTCGATACAGCCCTGATGCTGGCAATCCCTTTAAAATAAACGGATTTAGACTATCGAACGTTTGCGACCGGCCTCTTATGACCAGTTTGCCACCTTTTGGCGCGTCAGGATTCACGTAGTCGAAGTGAGTAAAGCCTGGGCCGTACTTTGGCTCTCCGTGAATTGCAAAGCCATGCACAGGTTTGTCATATTCAGCGACGGCTGAACCTGCGACCAGCACCAATGCCGTGGCTAGGTACGTTGCAAGAATATGAAACGACTCAATCTTGATGGGTGTCACCTTACGCAGACTCCTGTTTTAAAATGTCGACAGCGGCTTCGTGCACACGGTGATCACCAGAGGCCAGCACTTGCCGCTCCTCGGTCCCGGTCAGGCGATTGCCCTGCCAGTCGGTCATTACGCCACCAGCGTTTTCAATTACCGGCACCATGGCGCCGAACTCGTAAACGCTGAGTTTTTCGCAAGCCATATCGGTCCAGCCGCTGGCGACCATACCGTAGTGGTAACAATCGGTGCCGCCAAACCGGCGCAGCTTCACAGCATCGGTGAGCCCGTCAACGCGGGCCAACTCGTCGGGCGAAAAAAAATCCGGTGCGGTTATGTATACAGACGCCCGTTCAAGACTCTCACAGGAACGCACCTTGGCTGGCTGACCATTGAGTGTTGTCGGGTTGCCAGCACCCCCAGCCCAGCGATCTTTTAGAACCGGCTGATCCACTACACCAAACCACGGCACACTATCCTTCAACACGCCAACAATGGTTGTGAACAGGGGAACACCGTTGATAAATGAAACAGTCCCGTCGATGGGATCAAGCACCCACACGAATTCAGCGTCTTCGTTTTCGGTACCGTATTCTTCCCCGATAATACCGTGGTCAGGGAACGTTTCGTTTATGAGTTTGCGCAGGGCTGCTTCGGTCTCACGGTCTGCACGCGTGACTGGGCTGTCGTCTGACTTATCTTCAATGGTGAGCGCAGTGCGGAAATACGGGAGAGTTATTTTGGCTGCTGCATCCGCAAGGGTATGTGCCAAAGCAACGCACGCGTCGGCCTGGGCTGTATTGGACATAAGGAATACTTGTTACGGCGTATCCACGGACTCCATGGCACCCTCTGCTGCGTCCATCGCATCTTCAACCACTTCGGCTGTTTCTTCGATCACAGCTTCAATTGGATCAAGGACCACTTCAGGTGGATTATCCATCTTGGACATCAGGAACTTAATCACGTTGGCCCGGTCTTTGGGTTTACGCAGCCCGACGAAGGACATCGTTCCCTTGGGTGCAATACTCTTGGGGTCGGTCAGATAGGCATTGAGGTTGTCGTAAGTCCAAACCTCAGCACCGGCGAGAATGGAATCGGAGAGTTGGAAGTCACCCCGATCATGAGTCGCGAGGGTCGCACCAACAACATTGTGCAGGTTTGGCCCTGTGCCATTGCGTTCTCCAGCTTCAAACGTATGGCAGGATTGACACTTGCGGGCCACTTTAGCCCCGTCGTCCACACTGGCAGAGGCGAGCATGGGCTTAATATCAACCAGAACTTCTTCCTCGGCAGCAGCACCACCAGCCCCGAAACCTTCCGGTACTTCGATTTCATAGCCGAAGGTGGAAACACCCTCATCGTCCGGCACTAAGAAGTGACTGGCTTCGTTGGCACCAACGGTCAGCCAGATCGCGGCAAAGCCGGCCATCATGGCAGAGTTGGACTTAAACTTGTCGGGTGATGGTTTTTCGGCCATTTTCTGGTCCCCAGCGGGTAACTTTCGCTTTCCCTTAAAGGGTTTAGCGGCGAATCTCAACAGGTATCCTATACGTGGCCCTATTATCCCAGTCTCGGCAAAAAAGTGAAGCCTTTCCGAGACTTGGGCGAAAATACGAGATTGGGCGTAAAGACAGCAAAAAGGGGCGAAAGCCGCTATGACCAAGAGTAACACGTTGGTTGTCATTCCGGCACGGCTGGCCTCTATGCGCCTGCCAGACAAACCTTTGGCGATGATTGGCTCAGACCCGATGATTGTCCATGTCTGGCAGCGTGCCATGGAAGCAAATATGGGGCCCGTCATTGTGGCCTGTGGAGACGAGGCCATCGCCGACGCCGTAGAAAAAGCTGGCGGCACCGCCATATTGACCGATCCGGATTTACCTAGTGGATCAGACCGGGTGTGGGCTGCGACGCTGCAATTTGATCCAGACGGCAAGTATGGTTGCATCGTCAACGTACAGGGCGATCTCCCGACCTTTGAACCCCGTTTGGTGCAGGCGGCGGTTTCAGCGCTTCATGACGGGCAGGCCGATATTGGGGCCCTGGTTGCGGAGATCACCGACCCGGCAGAAACTGACGACCCAAACGTCGTCAAAGTAGCGATTCATTTCCCGGAAGGTCACGTCGTCGCGCCAGCGCTTTACTTCAGTCGAAACCGCATACCATCAGGAGACGGACCAGCGTTCCACCACATCGGTATCTACGCCTATGCCCGAGACGCCCTCAAGCGTTTTGTCTCCCTGCCACCCGCTAGCCTTGAGATTCGCGAGCGTCTTGAGCAATTGCGCGCACTGGCAAACGGTATGCGTATCGCCGCCGGTCTCGTTGACACCATTCCGTTCGGCGTCGATACTCCCGCCGACCTTGAACGGGCTAGACGTATTCTGGCTCCCTAACCGGTCCTAAAGAAGCTCCCATGACAGCGAAAAAAGACCCAAAAAAAACGATCGCCTTCCAGGGGGTGCTTGGCGCGAACTCTCATATGTCTTGCCAAGCCGCTTATCCGGATATGGCCCCGTTGTCGTGCGCGACATTTGACGAAGCCTTCGCCGCCGTCACAAACGGCGACGCGCTTTACGGCATGATTCCGGTTGAAAACTCAGTCATGGGACGGATCGCCGACATCCATCACATTCTTCCGGACTCAGGCCTCCATATTATCGCCGAGCATTTTCAGCGGGTGAACCATCACCTGCTCGCCATCAAGGGTGCCACGCTGGACGGATTGACGACCGTCGAAAGCCAACTGCCGGCGTTATCGCAATGCCGGACATTCATTCATCAACATGGCTTGCAGCAAGTCACGGCTGGAGACACTGCGGGCGCGGCAAAAGATGTAGCGGATCGCGGCGACCCAACCGTTGCAGCCATAGCGTCATCGCTAGCAGCAGAGATCTATGGCCTGGAAACGCTCGCGTCCAATATTGAAGACGCCGAGCACAACACCACGCGCTTCATTGTCATGGCCCGCGAACCGGCTATGCCGCCAAAAGATAATGGTGCTGTTGTCACGTCTTTTGTGTTCCGCGTACGTAGCGTTCCGGCTGCCCTATACAAAGCACTCGGCGGGTTCGCCACCAACAGTGTGAACATTACCAAGCTGGAGAGCTATCTGGTCGATGGCCACTTCACTGCGGCGCAATTTTATGCCGACGTCGAAGGGCATCCGGAGGACGGCCCGGTAAAGCTCGCACTTGAGGAACTGGCGTTTTATTCCAAAGAATTGAAAATTTTGGGCACCTATCCAGCGCACCCCTACAGACTTGAGTCTGCCGCACCAACGGATGACTAACGGGCGCTAAAGTTCGGCGCGCCAGTTATCGATCAACATGCGGGCGATGGAATGCCGGTTGGGAAGTTTGGGTCCCGGTTTGTCATCACCCATTTCACTATAGCTATCTAACGCCTCTCTGGAGACCCAGCGGATGTCATCTAGCTCGTCGTCGTCGGGCTTAAAACCCGTCGTCGACGCTTTGGCTGTGAAACCCAGCATGAGGGAAGACGGGAACGGCCAAGGTTGCGAGGCCTGATACCGCACGTCCGTCACAATGATTCCCGTTTCCTCTTTCACTTCGCGGGCCACGCACTCCTCGAGGGATTCTCCTGGCTCAACAAACCCTGCCACTACGGAGTACATACCGTCAGGCCAGCGGCTCTGTCTCCCAAGTAAACAGTGCTCTCCGTCCGGATGCTCGACTAAAGTAATAACCGCCGCATCAGTGCGCGGGAATGCTCGGTAACCACAGGCCTCATCCGTGCAGGTTCGGATGTGACCGCCGTCCTGCGATTCTGTCGGTGCACCACATCGGCCACAATGCAAGTGATTGGCATGCCACAACACCATGCCACGCGCATAGGCAAGCATTGCCGCTTGATCAGCATCGAGGCGACCGACGCGTGGGTGCAGCGGCTCGAACACACCCGAGAGCTGAACGTCAGCCGGCTCCTCTTCGGTATGAATGGCCAAAGCGAACCAAGGAGCGTCGCCAGACAACCCAAGGAAAATGAGGTCACCGCTCGCTGCCCTCAGGCTGATGGCATCCGCGACCGTGAGAGCCTTGGCCTCCACCCCATCGTGTTCAAAAAGATGGTTTCCGTTCCACACGGGAAGAACACGCGCCAACGCGTGGTCGTGAAGTGCCTCGACATCAGCCTGCACCGGGCGCACGGCGGCAGCTCGATCAAGAGCAACACCCGTGTAGGTCAAGCGCCAAGATGAATTTGTTATGCTCATGTGTTGTTCGCTCGGCCTGCCTAGTGCCCACGATGATACGGATGACCCGTCAAAATACAGTGGGCACGGTATAGCTGTTCCGCCACCAAAACCCGAGTCAACATATGAGGCCAGGTGACCGCACCAAAGGACATCACCAAATCAGCCCTGTCGATGATACTGGAATCAAGACCGTCTGCGCCGCCAATAATCAGCGCGAGCGTTTGTTCACCGTCATCGCGCCACTGACCGAGACGTTTGGCAAAGCTCTCGCTGTCTAGCGATTTTCCACGAGAGTCGAGGCACACCACTTTAGCCCCAGCGGGAATCGCTGCTTGCAGCCCCTCTGCTTCTTGCCGGGCTTGAGCGGTTGCGTCAGTCTTACCGCGCACATCGACTTCCCGCACGTCTACCGCCCATGGCAGTCTCTTTATGTATGAGTCGATTAGGGTTTGCTCGGGACTCGATCGCATGCGCCCAACTGCGGCGATGACAATGTTCATTGCTCAGCCCTTCACACCAAGGTCGGCAGCCGACGGCTAGGCGGTCTGGATCGAAGGTGCGTCTTGTCCATCTGTTTCTGGAGACATCGCCCAGATTTTCTCGATGTTGTAGAAGGCGCGGACTTCGGGCCGGAAGATATGAATTATTACGTCCCCGGCATCAATAAGAACCCAATCACTTTGGGCGCGACCTTCCGTCTTTGGCAATATGCCAAAAGATTTAAGCTGCTCCACAATATGCTCGGTCATAGCGTTGACCAGTCTGGCAGAGCCGCCGGACGCAACGATCATTCTATCTGCGATGGAAGTTTTGCCGACGAGGTCGATTGTGACAACGTCCAGGGCTTTGTCATCCTCTAGGGATGCTTGGATACATTCGACCGTTTTCTCCAGGTCGACCGGAGTATGTGGTGCGTTGATAATCAACTCCCATTTTGGATCTGCACATGATGAAGAATCTTCGAACGTTCTAGTCATCGCGCCCAGACCGAATTGCGGTCGACGATGCCCCGTGCCGCCGTTGTGCCACATAAACCCACATGGGGTTTTTCTTCTGCCACAACGCTACAGGCCGTGCGGCACGAAGGCGGCGGGAAGCAAATCGCCACGCAGCCTTTCCAGACAACGCTTTGTGAGAGTACGGGGAACGGTCAAAAACTGCAACGTGAACCGATTGAAAGATTTTTGACCATCGCGACCAGTTGGGAATTTGCGCGAGGTTATCAGCCCCCATAAGCCAGACGAATTGAGCTTTGGGAAAACGAGTACGCAGCAATTGAAGCGTTTTCCATGTGCGGTCTGTACCAAGGTTTTGCTCAAGGTCAGTCACCCTAATCCACGGGCACGTCGCCACCGCCTCTGCGCCAGCGACACGATCCGACAATGGCCCCATACCTGCTGTGGGTTTGAGCGGGTTTTGCGGGCTGACCAGCCACCACACCTGATCCAAACCCAGACGCCTTTTGGCATCGCGGCTGATGTGCAAATGACCGTCATGCGCCGGATTAAACGATCCGCCGAGCAGACCAATCTTCATGCGGCGGCGGTCTCCCCACCGGTGCGGTGAAAACACGACTAACCGATACCCTTACGGACGCGTGGTGCCATTGCCGCGCACCTTATATTTGAACGTGGTGAGTTGCTCGACACCAACGGGACCACGCGCATGCATTTTGCCTGTTGCAATACCGATTTCGGCGCCCATGCCGAATTCGCCGCCGTCAGCAAACTGTGTCGAAGCATTGTGCATTACGATCGCGCTGGACAGGCCATTCATAAAACCTTCCGCCACAGTTGCGTTCTCAGTAATGATCGCATCCGTGTGTTCCGAGCCGTGGCTATTGATATGGGCAATCGCGCCACTTACGCCATCGACTACTTTGACCGACACGATGGCATCGAGATACTCGGTATCCCAATCTGCGTCTGTCGCGGCTGCCACGTTCTTGTTGAGGGATTGAACCGTATCGTCACCCCTTACTTCGCACCCTGCTGCGACTAGATCATCGATGATGGGCGGTAAAATTGAATCCGCAATGTCGCGATCAACCAACAATGTCTCCATTGCGCCACAAATTCCTGTGCGGCGCATTTTAGCATTCAGAACAACGCTGCGCGCCTTGTCCGGATCCGCATCTTTGTGAACAAAGGTGTGACACAATCCAATCAAGTGCTGGAACGTGGGGACACGGCTTTCCCGCATCACCCGTTCCGTCAGCGACTGGCCGCCGCGCGGAACGATGACGTCGATAGACTCAGTCATGGTCAGCATTTTGCCAACCGCGGCGCGATCTGTGGTCGGCACCATTTGAATGCAGGCTGTGGGAAGACCGGCGTCGGTCAAACCTTTATGCAGGCAGGACAGTATTGCTCGAGAACTGCGGAAACTTTCAGACCCACCGCGTAAAATGCAGGCGTTGCCAGCCTTAAGGCACAGCGCGCCAGCATCGGCTGTGACGTTGGGTCGAGACTCATAGATGACGCCGATGACACCCAAGGGCATGCGAACCCGCTCGATCTTTAGCCCGCTTGGCTGCTCCCATGACGCAATGATCTCGCCAACCGGGTCGGTCAGTGCAGCGATGGCTTCCAGCCCCTTAGCCATGCCTTCGATGCGATCTGCGTTCAGCTCAAGGCGGTCCATGAGGGCCGCAGAGAGACCTTTGGCGCGACCGCCATCCATATCGACCTTGTTCTCAGCGATAAGGGTCTCGGCACTCTCTCGCAACGCGACCGCGGCTGCCTTTAAAGCCGAGTTCTTGGTCTCCGCCGGCGTGCTAGCGAGGACACGAGACGCAGTGACGGCGCCATGACCGACCATATCCATGATCGCTTCAATATCGCTGCTATCCGTTTCTGTCCGTTCGCCGCCGTTCATGGCGAGTCTCCTTTATCGTGCCGCTCCCTTGGGGATTTCGCACTTTTCCTTAGTATACCCGAGTTTCAGTCATCCAGAACGAGATCGTCTCGATGAACCATCTCTGATCGTCCTTGATAACCAAGAATACCTTCCAGGGCGTCGGAACGATGACCTTTGATCCGCCGCGCATCGTCGGCACTAAAAGCACTTAACCCCTTGCCTAGGACCGCCCTGTTCTGACTGGCGATAGTCACCGCATCACCGCGATCGAAATCACCTTCAATGTCGATCACCCCGGCTGGTAATAAACTCTTACCGGCGCTCAAGGCTTTAGCCGCCCCCTCATCTACCACCAGCGTTCCGGTCGGATTAAGAGCTCCTGCGATCCACTTTTTTCGAGCCGCCCGGGGCTCGGCAGCACTGACGAACCATGTGCATTGAGCCCCCTTTTCAAGCGCGGCGAGCGGGCGCTTCACTGTACCGAGGGCGATTGCCATATGGCACCCCGCCGACATACAGATATCCGCGGCGATCAGCTTGGTGACCATTCCGCCCGTTCCGTGACCCGGTTTAGCCTTCGCCGCCATAGCGCGCACGTCGTCGTCGATCGTCGTCACTTGTGGAAGGTGCTCAGCGTCAGGTTTGCTAGCTGGGTCTGCGGTGTAAAGCCCATCAACATCAGACAGTAGAACGCACGCATCGGCTCCGATCATCGCCGCAACTCGCGCGGCCAGACGGTCATTATCACCGAACCGAATTTCCGTCGTCGCAACCGTATCGTTTTCGTTGATGATCGGAATGGCGCCAAGCCGAAGTAGTGTATCCAGTGTGGTGCGCGCATTAAGAAAACGCCGCCGATCTTCCGTATCGTCAACCGTCATCAAAACTTGAGCTACGGTCAACTCATGGCGATCAAGGGATTCTTGATAGGCTTGCGTTAGCCGCACTTGTCCCGTTGCAGCCGCCGCTTGCTTTTCTTCAAGGCGCAGGCTTTGGCTGGTGAGACGAAGAGGACCACGGCCAATTGCGATGGCGCCAGATGTAACAACCACAACCTCTTGGCCACGCTTGCGCATAGCGGCGATATCATCACACACTGCATCGAGCCACGCCCTATGCAAGGCACCCGTTGCCTCATCGACCAGTAGTACCGATCCTATTTTGACAACAACACGCTCGGCCTTCGCGATATTCGGCGTAGTTAGGGCGACCATGGCACCATCTCTTCTTCCACGGCGTCATCTTCGTTCTTTTTTGAACTATGCTTCGCAGGCACGGTTTCAAATAGTCCACGCAGGAGCTCAGTGCGACCGTGGCCGGAAATACCAGAGAGTTCGAACACGTGATCTACACCCTCGCTCATCAATGCCGCCTTTTTCTCAGCGATTTCATCCTGGCCAATAGCATCGCATTTATTCAGCGCCACAAGCTCGGGTTTGTTGTCGAGATCCGCCCCATAGGCCGATAATTCAGCACACACGGTGCGATAGGACGACACCACATCATCGGCTGTTCCATCAATAAGATGCAACAACGCCCGACAGCGTTCGATGTGACCAAGAAACCGGGTTCCCAAGCCGGACCCCGTATGAGCGCCCTCAATCAAGCCTGGAATATCGGCAAGCACCATTTCGCGCCCATCAAGATATGCAACCCCTAGGTTGGGGTGCAGGGTCGTGAACGGGTAGCTCGCAATCTTCGGGCGGGCGCTAGTTACGATAGAAAGAAACGTCGACTTACCGGCGTTAGGCAAGCCCACCAGACCAACGTCTGCGATAAGCTTGAGACGTAACCAGAGCCAGCGCTCTTCACCGGGGTGACCGGGGTTGGCGTTACGCGGTGCCTGATTGGTCGAGCTTTTGAAGCGGGCATTTCCCCACCCGCCGTTGCCGCCTTCAAGCAGCGCAATCTCTTGATCTGCTTCGGTGAGATCGACCAAGACTGTCTCACGATCTTCAGCCATTATTTCAGTGCCGATGGGCACGGCAATCCTAAGAGCGTCACCCCCCTTACCAGCTCGGTCTTTCCCTTGGCCGTCCTGGCCAACAGGCGCCTTGAAATGCTGGCGATAGCGGAAGTCGATGAGCGTATTCAAGTTTGGGTCTGTATAGAACACAACGTCACCACCACGGCCACCGTCACCACCGTTGGGACCACCGTACTCGATGTACTTCTCCCGCCGGAACGCAACACAGCCGTTGCCGCCCTTGCCGCTTTTTACGAAGACCTTGGCTTGATCAAGAAACTTCATGGTTGGTCTGCCGAACTCTTATCGTCATTGAACAAAAAAAAGGGGGAATGGACGTCCATTCCCCTCGCGTAACTTTGTGTGGTGACGGAACGTCGCAGTTGAGTACGTTAGCTCACCGGGTCAACGGAAACGAAGGTGCGACCCTTGTGTCCTTTACGAAAACTAACCTTGCCTTCTGTCAGGGCAAAAATGGTGAAGTCGCGGCCAAGGCCAACATTCTCACCGGGATGCCACTTCGTACCGCACTGGCGAATAATGATGTTGCCGGGGATTACCTGCTCGCCGCCGAACTTCTTAACGCCAAGTCTTTGACCTGGTGAATCGCGACCGTTGCGGGAACTACCACCTGATTTTTTATGCGCCATGAACCCGTCTCCTACTTACTATCGTCAGCCGACGCGTCAGCCGCATCGTCTTTCTTGGCAGCCGCTTTTTTTGCTGGCGCCTTTTTCTTCGCCGTCCCGCCGACATCCGTAATCTGAACGATCGTCAAATCTTGACGATGTCCGGCTTTACGCACATAGCCCTGGCGACGCTTCTTCTTGAACACCACGATCTTGTCGCCGCGGGCCTGCTCAACAATCTTCCCTTTGACGGCCGCGCCCTCAACGCGAGGGGTGCCGACCTTGTCTCCGACCATCAGCACTTCGTCGAACGTAACAGCGGCACCGGCATCGCCCTTAAGGCTTTCAACGGTGATTACGTCATCCTTGGCTACACGGTATTGTTTACCGCCTGTCTTGATTACTGCGTGCATAATTGATCTTCCGAGAAACGAAAACGGCGGGCCAAAGCCCGCGCGGTTGGGCGGGAATATACGCACCCGTAAGCCTGAGTCAACGCTTTTGGCGTCGATTCCAGCCTATTTCTCAAGCAAATCTGCGCTTTTCAGCCGAATTCACGCTGGTTCTAGCAAAATCAAAAACCGGCAGAAAACCTCGAAAAAACGCGTTTCTGCCGATTGCAGGTGCAACAGCCTTCCTGTACGGTCCGCGCGCTTTCCACCCCAGACACGAAAACCACCGCGGAGAGGTGCCAGAGTGGTCGAATGGGGCGGTCTCGAAAACCGTTGTGCGTTTACGCGTACCGTGGGTTCGAATCCCACCCTCTCCGCCATTTTCCATTGTATGCCGCTGATCAGCACGAGAGCTTTGGCCGACCTTCAATAAGATCAGGTCGCACCTATCGGTAGGGTTGCTCTGGCATCAATTTTAGAGAGTCCGGATCGAATACACCGTTTTTACAAACCGTCCACCAAAACCCATCGATCATGTTGACCGCTGAGAACTCTTCAGAAACAGCAAGACATACACCTGGGTGATGGCAATGATATCTGAGTTGGCATCAGGGTACGTGCTTTCTCAGCACCTTTAACTCTGGTTGCCATGTGGTCAAAGCAGAAACCCATAGAATTTAACTTCTAAATGCACCGGCCTATGACTCTTCAAAACCTGTGGCGTAATTTTATGAGCGCCTGCGGCCCGTTAAAGTTGGCCCACTGTTTGAACAGACCATTAAACGTCTAGAAACTCCTATCAGATATAGAAGACAGGCTATCTGCAGCGTGTTTGACTGTGTGATAATATGCTAATCTTTAGAAACAACGGGGGCTTCAGATCATGAAGGTTGCGATTCTTGCAGGGGGATTTGGAACGCGCCTGTCAGAAGAGACCGTCTTACGCCCAAAACCGCTTGTGGATATTGGCGGTCGCCCCATCATTTGGCACATCATAAAAATCTACGCCCACTATAACGTCACCGACGTTGTCGTTTGCCTTGGGTACAAGGGTTACATGGTCAAAGAGTACTTTGCGAACTACACGCTTCACATGTCCGATGTGACCTTCGACATGCGCGATCGCCAAGTTGAAGTGCACCAGACTTATGCTGAACCCTGGCGGGTGACGTGCATCAACACGGGAGAGAATGTCCAAACTGGCGGTCGCATTCTTCGGGCACGCGACTATTTAGGAAGTGATGACTTCTGCCTGACGTACGGAGATGGCGTATCAGACCTAAACATACGTGATTTGATCGCTTTTCATAAATCTCATGGCAAGCTCGCGACGGTGACAGCGGTGCAGCCGGGGGGCCGATACGGCACTCTAGATTTGGATGGATCCATGGTGTCTCAGTTTGTTGAAAAACCGCCTGGGGACGGCGCTTGGATCAACGGTGGTTTCTTTATCGCGTCTCCAAAGATTCTAGATTACATCACTGGTGATATCGCGACCCTAGAGGGAGATGTCATGCCCGCTCTCGCGAAGGACGGTCAACTTATGGCCTTCAAGCACCAGGGATTTTGGCAGGCGATGGATACCCTGCGTGATCGCAATTTTCTTGAGGCCGAGTGGGCTGCAGGGCAGGCGCGGTGGAAGATCTGGTGACGGACGCGCCCTGGGCCAGTCGGACAGCATTCGTTACAGGTCACACCGGATTCACCGGCAGTTGGTTGGCCTTATGGCTACAGCAACTGGGCGTCCGTGTTTACGGATACTCGCTGTCACCACCAACCGACCCGTCATTGTTCGACATCGCAAATGTTTCACAGGCCCTTCAATCAGATACTAGAGGTGACGTAAGAGACCCGGTCGCTCTCGCATCAGCACTAAAGGCCGCCGCGCCCGACATCGTTTTCCATTTGGCGGCACAGCCGCTGGTCCTGGAGTCCTATAAAACTCCATTAGAAACTATCGCGACCAATGTAATGGGAACGGCGAACGTCCTAGATGCGATTCGGCATACTGATAGTGTGCAGGCTGCTATCGTCGTCACTTCGGACAAGTGCTACGACAATCCATCTCATGGGCAGCCATTCCAAGAGAGCGATAATCTCGGCGGGCATGACCCATACAGTGCGAGCAAGGCCTGTGCTGAATTGGTTTCAGCCGCCTATAGAAGCAGCTTTTTCTCTTCATCCAGTGGCGCTGCGGTGGCGAGCACCCGTGCAGGTAATATCGTTGGGGGCGGTGACTGGGCAGAGGAGCGACTCATTCCTGATTGCGTAAGGGCCGCACTGCTCCAGACACCTGTTGTTCTAAGACGACCCAAGGCCGTCCGTCCTTGGCAGCACGTGCTGGATGCCGTAAAGGGTTATTTGAAACTTGGTGAAAAACTCCTTGGGAATGATGGGAAAGACTACGCTGCGGCCTGGAATTTAGGACCCGACGCTGAGAGCAGTTTGAATGTCGCTGAGGTTGCCCAGCTAATCACAAAAAAACTTGGCGGCTCCGTGATTGAAGATAGCGCCAGTTCTACGCTCCAAGAGGCGGAGTTACTACTGCTTGATAGCTCGCGGGCTCGGTCTCAGCTGGGGTGGCTACCCAATTGGACGCTTGCACAGACATTGGATGAAACAGCGGCGTGGTACCGCGCCTGGATCGAGGAAGAAGATATGGCCAATTTCACCTTGGCGCAGTTGGCGCGATACACCAGCGACGAATTAAAATGATCCTATTCCGTCGAGCTTGCCCCCGAAATATCTGCAGATAGAAACTGCTACTCGTTTTTAACGCCTTCAAGAATGATCAGCGGTGTCTTTGTGGGGATGACGCTATTAAGCATTAAGCCAGCTTTCTCAAATACATTTGAAAAGTCTGCCTCTGTGCGTTCGCGCCCGCCGACAACAAGCATTTCGATATCAAGCAATTTCGCATGCCCTTGGTCGTTACCCGGCAAAATGACGCTGTCGACGACGAGAACGCGGCTATCGTCAGTCATCGCGGTTCTGCAATTCGATAAAATTTTCACGGCTTTTTCATCGTCCCAATCATGGATGATGTATTTTAAGGTGTAGATATCGTGCCCCTCAGGGATGCTTTCGAAGAAGCTCCCAGATTGCAGATTGCACCGGTCTTTGATTCCTTCGGCTGTCATGTAAGGGCTTTGCTTCGCGCCGGCAATTACCGACGGTTGATCAAAAAGAGTTCCCTGTAGGTGTGGGTTGACATCCAGAATTGCTGAGAGAAATGCACCGTGCCCACCACCTAGATCTACAACGGATCGGTAGTTTGAGAAATCATACGACTCAGCAACGGCTGGGTTGGTAAGACTGGTGGTCGCTTCGTGGAAAATATCTAGTTCTTCCGGATGCTCTTCAAGGTATTCGAAGACCGGTATGCCATGGGCCTTAACAAATGGAACCTCATCAGTTTTGATTCCGTGCAGCAACTCTTGCCATGCATCCCACTGGTAGTCTGAATTCCGCAACAGAGCACTCACCCGCATTGAGCCGGGTGCATCTGCCTCCAAAGTTGCAGCCAGAGGTGTCGTTTCAAACTTTTTGTCATCCGTTTCTGCAAACACGCCGACACTCGCTAAGGCGCGGAGCGCGCGGTAAAGCTGCGGTGCGCGCACGTTGGCTTCTGTGGCTAGATCTTCTACTGAGCGCGGCCCACCTTTGAGAAGGTCGGCAAGTCTTAATTCTGCGGCAACCATAACCAACCGCGAAAGCCAATGCCCCACAATAAGTCTCAGCATTATATCTTGTGGTCGTTGCGATTTAGTCATGGCGTTGCCTCAATAGAAATTGCTGGCTATTCAGCGACTGAAACTAGAAAAGATGCATTTGAACGTGATGCTTCGACTAGATACTGATTGGTGCCGCTGTAAGCGGTTTTTAACGCCGAATTGCGCTCAGCATAAGAGTCTAACATCTCTATTTCACGACATATGCGCCTGGCGCGTTGGCCCACGAAAATCGCTTAGGTTGCACATCAAGTTTACGGCTCTTTGTGAAGTCGTCCCACGCATTCGTTTCACCAGGCCATTTGGTTGTGCCGTATTCGTCAAGAATTAGTACTCCGCCAGGGACAATGCGATCCCAGCAGTGTTCAAGTATGGCAGTCGTTGGCTCATAAATATCCACGTCGAGGTTGGCCAGGCAAAAACGCGCCTCAGGGTTTTGCTCAATCCACTCGGGTAGTGTTTCGCAAACATCGCCCACGATAATGCTTCCGCGCTGCGTTGGCAGGACGGCATCCTGGTTGTGAAGCTCCAACAGAGCCATGAATTCATCGCGGAAACTTTTCGCGCTTAGACCTCCGGGTTTTTTGTCAATTTTGGCGTCGCTATCCCCGTCCTCGACAGATAGGCCAGGAAACCCAGAGAAAGTGTCAAAACCGAAAACTTTCTTGTGCGTGGCAGTGGGAGTGAGCACCTCCAGAAACTTATGCCAGCTAAAATATGACTTCCCGAAGTAGACACCAAAGTCCAAATAGTGACCGGGAAGGTCGATCGTTAGTTTAAATAGTTCGTAGTGTGCCAATTGTCTGATCAGGGCCCGCCTACTCGCATATACGGTAAACAAGTCTAGATAATGACGCGTATCATGTGGATATTTAGCGATGATATCTTGCAGTTTCTCGTAGTAGGATTCGTCACCCGCAGAAGGATAATAAAAGGTATCAGTCATTCTTCAAAGTTCCCTGAACACTGGCCTGTGTGACGGTGGCAACCGTACTAAACCCGTTTAAGAAATCCATCTCGCGATGCGGTTATGGCAATCTTGTTTTCAATTGTGCGGTCGTAGTCGAATTCTAGCTTTCCGCCGTCCCGGCCCGTCCGACCGTCGA
>WLXB01000037.1 GCA_012103295.1 Alphaproteobacteria bacterium
CAGCCTGCCGCTGCATATTCGAACCCATCAACGCCCGGTTAGCGTCGTCATGCTCAAGGAATGGAATCAGACTAGCAGCAACCGAAACAAGCTGCTTCGGCGAGACATCCATGTATTTACATTCCTTCGGATCAATATCCATGAACTCACCGCGGTAACGCACCGTGATGGTCGAATTGACGAAAGCACCCGTCTTCTTCATCGGGTTGTTCGCCTGAGCAATGGAGTAATTCTCTTCTTGGTCAGCGGTGAGGTACTCGATCTTGTCGATCACCTTACCGTTGTCGATGCAGCGATAAGGCGTCTCGATGAAACCAAACTCATTGATCCGCGCAAAGCAGCTCATGGAGTTGATCAATCCAATGTTAGGCCCCTCAGGGGTCTCAATCGGGCAAATTCGGCCATAGTGAGTGGGGTGAACATCACGGACTTCAAAGCCGGCACGCTCACGGGTCAAACCGCCTGGGCCAAGAGCCGACAAGCGACGCTTATGCGTAATTTCCGAAAGCGGGTTTGTCTGATCCATAAACTGTGACAACTGCGAAGAGCCAAAGAACTCACGCACGGCTGCTGCAGCAGGCTTCGCATTAATTAAATCATGCGGCATCACAGTATCGATTTCGACTGAGCTCATACGCTCGCGAATGGCGCGCTCCATGCGCAGCAAACCAACGCGATACTGGTTCTCCATAAGTTCACCGACGGACCGCACCCGGCGGTTACCAAGGTGATCAATATCGTCGATCTCGCCGCGTCCATCTTTAAGACCAACTAAGACCTTAACGATGTTGAGAATATCCGCTTTACGCAGGACACGCGTGGTATCAGGCACATCCTTGTTATTGAATTCAAGGCGTGCGTTCATCTTGACGCGGCCAACAGCAGACAAATCATAACGCTCGGAGTCGAAGAACAAGCTGCGATACATCGCAGATGCCGTGTCCAGAATCGGCGGCTCACCTGGTCGCATCACACGATAGATATCGGTCAGAGCCTCTTCGCGACTGGTATTCTTATCGAGCGCGAGTGTGTTGCGAATATACGGCCCGACATTGACCCCGTCGATCGCAAGCACGTCGATAGACGTGACTTTCTGCTCCAACAATGCCTCAAGAATTTCTTCGGTGATTTCGCCGGCTGCTTCGACGTGGATTTCGCCGGTTTCTAGATCAACGATGTCGTTAGCAACAAACTTACCCAGCAATTCTTCGGTCGAGATGCGAAGTTCTTTAACACCATCTTTCTCAAGCTTGGCGGCAACACGCGTTGAGAGCTTGGCTCCGGCTTCAACTTTGACCCGACCGCTCTTGGCGTCGACCAGATCGAACGAAAGCTTCATGCCTTTCATGCGCTCGGCATCGAATTTTGTCTTCCACCCCTTTTTGTCGTGGGTGTACGTTACTGTGTCGTAGAAATAGTCGAGGATCTCTTCTGAGCTCATGCCCTTGATTTCATGAGCGTCGATTGTCTTGCCTTGTTTGACGCGTTTGGCCCGCAGTTCTTCCGCCTCAAGGCTATCCAGCGCGTAAAGCAGAGTTGTAACCGGCAACTTACGACGCCGATCGATACGCACGTATACGAGATCTTTGGCATCAAATTCAAAGTCGAGCCATGAACCACGATACGGAATAACGCGCGCCGCAAAAAGATACTTGCCAGAGGAATGGGTCTTGCCGCGATCGTGATCAAAGAACACACCCGGTGAACGGTGCATCTGAGAAACGATAACCCGTTCCGTGCCATTGATAATGAACGTGCCATTTTCCGTCATCAGGGGCATGTCGCCCATGTACACGTCTTGCTCTTTAATGTCGCGAACCGAGCGGGCGCCGGTTTCTTCGTCGATGTCCCACACAACCAAACGCAGAGTAACCTTCAGGGGCGCCGAGAACGTAAGGCCGCGTTGACGGCATTCGTCAACGTCATATTTTGGCTGTTCGAGCTCGTACGAAACGAACTCAAGCTCGCCTTTGCCGCTGAAATCCTTAATCGGAAAAACCGACTTAAAGACTTCCTGGAGACCGGAAACTTCACGCTCTTCAGCAGAAGCACCGACGCGCAAGAACGTGTCGTAGGAACTCTTCTGAACCTCGATCAAATTCGGCATGGTTGCCACGGACGGAATCCGTCCGAAATTCTTACGGATCCACTTACGACCGGTGAACGACTTCGACATGAGAGATCCTCACTTCCTAACGTTTGAGCTGCCACCCAAAGTGGCTAAACCAAACGGATTACGCACAGACGCAAAACACGATGGCGACAGAGGTTGAAACAACCCCTCTCGTCATCGAACTTGCGAGACGAATGGCCGCAAAACTGCGACCTGGCATAGGTGAACGAGACGGCACCCTATGGTGCCATCTCGCAAACCCGTATTTACAGATCGAGCCTGAATTACTTGAGCTCCGCCTTAGCGCCGGCCTCTTCAAGCTTCTTCTTGATCTCTTCAGCTTCGTCCTTGGGCACACCTTCCTTAACAGGCTTAGGTGCACCTTCAACAAGGTCCTTCGCTTCCTTCAGGCCGAGACCTGTGATCGCGCGGACTTCTTTAATCACGTTGATTTTCTTGTCACCGACTTCAGCCAGAATAACGTCAAAGTCAGTCTTGGCCTCTTCAGCTTCACCACCACCAGCGGCACCGCCAGCAGCAGCGACAGCGACAGGAGCCGCTGCGGAAACACCCCACTTTTCTTCAAGCAGCTTTGAAAGTTCAGCAGCTTCAAGAACAGTCAGGTTAGATAGGTCGTCTACGAGTTTTTCTAAATCAGCCATTGATTGGCACTCCAATTGGGTTCGAACGATTTTCGTTACGGATCAGCGTCAAGCGGCTTCGCCCTGCTGGGCCTTGGCATTGAGAACACGAGCCAACTGACCGGCGGGGGCTTGAAGCACCCCGGCAACCCGTGTGGCTGGCGTGGAAATCATTCCGACGATCTTGGCACGGAGTTCATCCAAGGACGGTAGCTTGGCCAAAGCGCCGACTTGCGCGATGTCCATAACCTCTCCATCCAAAGATCCGCCCAGAATCACCAGATTCTCATTGTCTTTGGCAAAGTTCGCACACACTTTTGCGGCTGCCACTGGATCCTCGGAATACGCTATTGCCGTAGGGCCAGTGAAAAGATCGCTCAAGTTCTCGAACTTAGTTCCTGCAAGGGCAAGACGCGTGAGCCGATTTTTGGTGACACGGAATCCAGCCCCTGCCTCACGCGCTCTACCCCGAAGGTCCTCTAGTTCTTTGACAGACAACCCTTTGTAGTGGGTGACTGCAACGAACGTTTGGTCCTGGATTAGTGCGTTGAGAGAGGAAATCAGATCCTGTTTTTGCTCTCGGTTCACATCCGTCTCCGCTACGTTGGCTCTTTGCAGCACATGCTGCGCCGAACCAATTGCACTTTGATGCCGGCCAACTAACTCGCAAGGCCGACACCGCTCATGTCCTGCCCAGAAGTGCCGATCCGCCGATGGCTCAAAATCGAACCAAAACGGCCGTCCACTCCCGTCTGTGATGGCGGCTCTTAGCCATTAAGTTTCCTGGCGAACCAGAAAACACCCTCAGTCTCGGACAGGTACGAAACCCGAAGGTTCCGCCTTCCAACTTGATCCCTAGGGAGCCAAGCCGGAAGCCTCATCCGTTAGCCAGCAGATGCTTCGCTAACGGTAACTTTGACGCCCGGCCCCATTGTGGAACTAAGCGAAATTTTCTTCATGTACGCGCCCTTAACACCGGTTGGCTTAGCCTTAAGAATGGCTCCCAAAAAGGCGCGTACGTTTTCATTCAATTGCTGCTCAGTAAAACTGGCCTTGCCGACACCAGCATGCACGATGCCGGCCTTTTCAGCACGAAACTGAACTTCACCGGCTTTGGCGTTTTTGACAGCCGTCTCCACATCAGGCGTAACCGTGCCGAGTTTCGGGTTAGGCATCAAACCGCGCGGCCCTAGAACTTTGCCGAGCTTCCCGACGACACCCATCATATCGGGCGTCGCAATCACGCGGTCGAAGTTCATTTCACCAGCTTGAATTTTTTCTGCGAGATCGTCCGCTCCGACAAGATCTGCGCCGGCGGCAGTCGCGGCTTCAGCCTTGTCGCCCTTCGCAAACACGGCCACGCGCATGCTTTTGCCCGTGCCATGAGGCAGTGCAACAACACCGCGGATGTTCTGGTCTGAATGGCGCGGATCAACACCAAGATTCAACGACACTTCTATGGTTTCATCGAATTTGGCAACGGCCCGGGCCTTAATCATTTTTACGGCATCATCGACGGAGTAAGAGGCATTGCGATCAATACCTTCATATCCGGCGGTCATGCGTTTTCCTTTTTTAGCCATAATCTTTACCCCACCACTTCGAGACCAATGGAGCGGGCCGAACCTTCGACCTGCAACACTGCAGCCTCTATTGTTGCGCAGTTAAGATCCGGCATCTTCTGCTCGGCGATCTCTTTAACCTGTGCTTTCGTGACTGTTCCGGCGACTTCTCGTCCGGGCGTCCCGCCACCTTTCTTTTTCTTGGATGCTTTGATCAAGAAATAGCTGGTCGGGGGCGTTTTCGTTTCAAACGTGAAAGAGCGATCTGCATACACAGTGATGGTCGTAGGGATGGGCACACCCTGCTCCATCTGCTGCGTCGCCGCGTTAAACGCTTTACAGAATTCCATAATATTGACGCCGCGTTGACCAAGCGCCGGCCCCACAGGGGGAGACGGGTTGGCTTGTCCGGCGGCAATCTGCAACTTGATATAGCCGTCTATCTTCTTTGCCATGTTTCACCTCAGCAGTTGCGCCGATTAACCCTCCGACGCGCCGGGTCCGCGGTACGGTTCTCCGAGGACTTTCGGAGACCACCTCCCGCAGAAAACCTATAGTTTCTCGACTTGACTGTACTCCAGCTCCACTGGCGTCGAGCGGCCAAAAATGGAGACAGAAACCTTGAGTCTTGCTTTCTCTTCGTCGATATCCTCGACGAAACCATTGAATGACGAGAACGGGCCGTCGCTGACCCGTACTTGTTCGCCAATTTCGAACACCACCGACGGTTTTGGCCGGTCGATCCCTTCCTGAACCTGGCGCATAATTTGCTCAGCCTCAGCCTGAGAAATCGGCGAAGGCCTACCTTGCCCGCCCAGAAATCCAGTAACTTTCGGTTGATTCTGAACCAAGTGCCATGACTCGTCGGTGAGATCCATCTTGATCAAAACGTAACCAGGGAAGAACTTGCGCTCTGCGTTAACTTTCGCTCCGCGGCGCATCTCCACTACTTCTTCGATCGGGACCAAAACTTCTTCAATCTTGTCCGCCATATCCTGCTGCGCGGCCTGCTCGCGGATCGACTGAGCAACCTTGCTCTCGAAACCGGAGTAAACGTGCAAAACATACCACTTAGCCGACATCGTGACCGCCCCTTAACCAAACAACCAAGAGACGCCGAGACTTAGGATCTTGTCTACGATCAGGAAGAAGACTGCAAATATGGTGCAAAAAATGAACACCAAGAGGACGGAGATCGACGCTTCGCGGCGAGCAGGCCATGTCACTTTGGACATCTCCTGCCGGACTTGCCGAACAAACTGACCTGGTGTCGTTTTTGCCATCGTCTTCTAAAATCCGACCTAACTAAGCCAAAGCCTCAAGCATTTCTGCCTAAAACAAGCGCTCCAGGTGCTGTCTGCAAAATACCGTCTAATACACTTCATCTTAGGCCTAGGCTGGCATCTTTAAGGTGGCAGGGGTGATAGGACTCGAACCTACAGCCCCCGGTTTTGGAGACCGGTGCTCTACCAATTGAGCTACACCCCTATAAAGTGGCCGCCCTTAGAAACCGGTGCCATCCACGTTTAACCCAAGTGGAATCCACCGCCGAATTTGCCTAATGCCTTGATAAAGTTGACGTAATTTAGCTTTGACCGTCGCCCTGGACGCAAAAAAATAGGTCCGGTCGACACAGATGCGCCGACCGGATGGCGGTCTATAGCGCGCCCAGGCCAAGGAAATCAAGGCTTTTTAAAGATTTCCTTGGCCTGGGCGCGCTGATATCCGAAGCGCCTATTCGATAATTTTAGCGACGACGCCGGCACCGACGGTGCGACCACCTTCACGGATGGCGAAGCGAAGCCCGTCATCCATAGCAATCGGCGCAATCAGGTTAACCTGCATGGAGATATTATCCCCAGGCATAACCATCTCCGTGCCGTCCGGAAGCTCAATCGTCCCCGTCACGTCCGTCGTACGGAAGTAAAACTGCGGACGGTAGTTCGAGAAGAATGGCGTATGACGCCCACCCTCATCCTTGTTCAGGATGTAGCACTCACACTCAAACTTCGTGTGCGGCGTGATCGATCCCGGAGCGGCCAAAACCTGACCACGCTCAACTTCTTCACGCTTCGTGCCACGCAGCAGGCAACCAACGTTATCGCCGGCTTCCCCAGTGTCCAGAAGCTTACGGAACATCTCAACGCCCGTGCAGGTCGTCTTCTGAGTATCCTTAATGCCGACGATCTCAATCTCGTCACCGACATTAACAACACCGCGCTCAATACGACCCGTAACAACCGTGCCACGACCAGAGATCGAGAACACATCTTCAATTGGCATCAGGAACGGCTGATCCTTAGGACGATCAGGCTGCGGGATGTCCTTATCAACCGCGGCCATCAGCTCCAGGATCGACTTCGCGCCGATCTCTTCATCACGGCTTTCAAGGGCGGCTAGAGCCGAACCCTTAATGATCGAGATATCGTCGCCGGGGAACTCATAGGAACTCAAAAGCTCACGAAGTTCCATCTCGACAAGTTCAAGAAGCTCTTCGTCGTCAACTTGGTCGACCTTGTTCATGTAGACTACAAGCGCCGGTACACCAACCTGACGGGCCAGAAGGATATGCTCGCGGGTCTGTGGCATCGGGCCATCAGCGGCGTTAACCACCAATATAGCGCCATCCATCTGCGCCGCACCCGTGATCATGTTCTTCACGTAGTCAGCGTGGCCCGGGCAATCAACGTGCGCGTAGTGACGGCCTTCCGTCTCATACTCAACGTGAGACGTCGAAATCGTTATCCCACGCTCCCGTTCTTCAGGCGCCTTGTCAATCTGATCAAACGCCGTGAATTCAGCGCCACCAGCTTCCGCCAGAACCTTCGTAATCGCTGCCGTCAACGTCGTCTTACCATGGTCAACGTGACCAATCGTTCCGATGTTGCAATGCGGCTTCGTACGCTCAAATTTTTCCTTCGACATGGCTTTCTCTCACCTCTTACGGGTTCACCACTGAACCCTTTGTATGATCCGGCTCCGACGCGGCGCGCCGACGGCTGGCAGCAATTGGAGCGGGTGGACGGAATCGAACCGACATAACTAGCTTGGAAGGCTAGGGCTCTACCGTTGAGCTACACCCGCATAGTTTACCGCAGCGCCAACAGGCCCAGGAGCGAATGGTGGAGGGGGTAGGATTCGAACCTACGTACGCTATGCGGCCAGATTTACAGTCTGGTGCCTTTAACCACTCGGCCACCCCTCCGAACACCAAGGGCTGCCTTGGCTGCGGGGGCATCCACGTATGAAGTTTGCCAGTTGTTGTCAACTTTAAAACCTTGACCCGGATAGAGAAGTGTCCGATGCGAACATTATGGCACGCACGCATCAGACAAAAAGTGGCAAGACCCACCGCCGCGGCGGAGGAAACAAATCGCAAGTTTCCCGTGGGCCCCACCGCAAATCTCCAGCCAAAGACGGCTCAGGTTCCGGCCTCTGGCTTTACGGGTTACACGCTGTTGAAACGGCGCTGGCTAATCCGGATCGCCGCATCAACCGCTTACTCGCAACCCCTGAGGCGGCTGAGAAACTGGTGGCTAAAGGTCTATCTCGAGATCGCTTAAGCCTCATTGAACCGGCAGACCGCAGCGCCATAGACGCCATACTCGGCGCCGACAAAGTCCACCAGGGCATTGCCCTTAAGGCACAACCATTGCCGGCTATGGATATTCATGATGCCCTTGCCAACCTCGCCTCAGACGACCCCGCTATCGTTGTTGCGCTTGACCACGTAACTGACCCCCACAACGTTGGCGCCATATTAAGGTCTGCCAGTGCATTTGGCGTTCGCGCCGTCCTTACCACCAAACACAACGCCCCTGAAGAAACCGGTGTCCTGGCCAAATCCGCCTCTGGAGCGCTTGAGAATGTGCCCATCGTGAGAGTGACGAACCTGGGACGGTCGATTAAGGACTGTCAAGATTTGGGCTTCTGGGCTGTCGGTCTGGACGCCTCGGGAACAGAAGACCTGGACCGCATGGATATGCCCACACGGTGTGTTTTGGTTCTTGGCGCCGAAGGTGAAGGCCTGAGACCCGGCATCCGCAGTGCCTGCGACTTCATGGCCCGCCTCCCCATGACCGGTCAGATGGAGAGCTTGAACGTGTCTAACGCGGCGGCTGTTTCAATGTTCGAATGGATGCGCCAACAGCGCGCCAAATAACATGCCTCATTTGCGAAAACCTC
Source organism: Alphaproteobacteria bacterium (assembly GCA_012103295.1). GTDB lineage: Bacteria > Pseudomonadota > Alphaproteobacteria > Rhodospirillales > Rhodospirillaceae > WLXB01. The sequence goes on from WLXB01000037.1 coordinate 8,502, forward strand.
TACTTGCCCTTTTTCGATGCGCACAATAATGTCGCGCCGTTTTTGACATATAGTCATGCTTTGTAGCGATTAGCCGGAATAGCTCAGTTGGTAGAGCACCTGATTTGTAATCAGGGGGTCACGGGTTCGAATCCTGTTTCCGGCACCATTCCATCTCAAAAGGCCGAACATGACCGCCCCTCAAGCAATCTTGAGTTTTCTCACACACAACGGCTGGATGATTGCGGCAGCGCTGTGCACCGTCGGCTACCTGGTTATCCTGACCATAATGGTACGCAAGATATTTAGGGATCGCGCATTGCCTGAGGCAGAGCGCCCGGGCCCTCGCCCGCTGTTTTATCTGGGTCAGGCATACCTTGCATTTGTGTGGCCAATTCCGCTGTTCATGATCTTGGAGGCTTTTGACCTATTGATCCCGGCCTCTTAGGAGGCCTTTCCGCCCAACAGGTGATCCAATTCAGACGGCTTGATTAGCTCGAGCGATATGGCCTCTAGACGGCGAAGCGGTATCAAAAGAGAATAGACGCTAGAGAACTAAACCTTAGGGTGCCCCCTATTCCCATGATCGCAAATACGTCAAATGAATCCAGCCGTATTCTCGTGGTCGAGGATGATGTTGTCGCGCGGGAGACTCTCGACGCCCTCCTAAGCAAAGAAGGATGGCAGATCGATACCGCTGGAGACGGCACCGAAATGCGGTCTGCGCTCAATAAAAACATTCCTTCGATCGTACTGATGGACGTTCATCTGCCTGGCGAAGACGGTTTTGAACTGACGCGATATCTGCGGGACCACTACGAACTCGGCATTATCATGTTAACGGCGAAGAGTGACTTGATCGACAGAGTCGTTGGCCTTGAGATCGGCGCAGACGATTACATAACGAAGCCGTATCAACCACGAGAGCTTCTGGCCCGTATCAAAAGCTTGTTTCGCCGCATCGAGGTCAACGCCGCAAACGATGCAATAGCGTCAGCCACTGATGCACCCACCGTTCCAGTCAGCCAGTTTCGTTTCTCGGGCTGCGTGCTAGACGGCGAGCGCAGAAAACTGGTCGGACCCAACGGTGATTTGCTGGATCTCACTACCAGTGAACTGAGTTTGCTTGGCGCTTTCGTACAGAATCCGCACGCGGCGCTAAGCCGCGCCGACCTGATGCAGTTGGTTTATCATCGAGAGTGGAACTCAACGGACCGCAGCATTGGTGTGTTGGCCGCTAAAGTCCGCAGGAAACTTGAGGGCGTGACGGGCGATGCGTCACTTATTCGATCAGTGCGCGGCGTTGGTTATGAACTCGCCGCTACTGTTGAAAGAATTTAACCGCAGTAATGAGCCCTAGACCACAGGCCGATTGTGGTGGTGCAAAAAAACCCTCAGTCCGTTAGAACCGAGGGTTAGATTTTGTAATGTATACTGCGCCCTAGAAGCGGAAGAACGGCTGGAGCACCTTAGCAATCATACCCGTTGGCTGAAGTTCTCCCTCTGTGACAACCAAGCACAGACACTCCTCACCTGCGTCAGCAACCGGTTGATGCACTAAGCCATCGTCCGCGGCTTCAACATCACCACGCTGATAATTGCCTGTGGCATCCGTATAGCCACCAGCCAAAACCATAGTCATTTCATTGCCGCTATGGCCGTGCATTGGAACCTTGGTCCCTGGCGCGATACGCAGAAGACCAACCTTCGGACCCCTCGCTTCCGTTTTTATTGCCGTGTAATGAACACCGGGCCCAAGCCACCGCCATGACAAAGACGGAATAGAACCAGGTAAATAATCTTTGAGCGGGCGAGGAACGGAAACACTTTCGGCTTCTTCACCAACTGTCTCTAGAGCAATGCGGGGCGCCTCTTCTGTTTCATCCAAACGGGCCAGAACAGCGTCTAAGGAACCGGCATCAATATCTGCGGTTCCGGAATTTTCGAATAGTTCACCGCCCATGCCCTCAGCTTTCGCAACAACAGCGCGACATGCCGGACAAAGCGACAGGTGCGTCGCGATAAGAATCGAAGACGGTTCATCCAATGATCCTGCAGCGTATGACCACAATAGATCGTCGCTGGGGTGATGACTTGCGTTCATTGCTCTTCTCCCAAAGCCAAGCGCAGACGGCGCATGGCTAGTCTCAATCTCGACTTCACAGTGCCCAACGGCAAATCTAATTCTTCAGCGATTTCGCCGTGAGGTTTGTCCTGATAAAATGACAATCTGATCACCTCGGCCTGTTCCTCAGGCAGTTCGGCGATAGCGGCCTTTATCTTGACCTGGGTTTCGCCCACTTCAACCGCCCTATCAGGCGATGTTTCCGCCTCGGGAACGAATGCTGGATCTTCCGGATCAAAATTCGGCCTTCTTTCTTTGCGAAGCGCATCAATTCGCAGATTACGCGCAACCGTAAAAATCCAGGTCCCAGCGGACGCCTTAGTCGGATCAAACCGGTCAGCCTTACGCCAAACGGAGACCATGGCCTCCTGGCTCAATTCTTCAGCAGAGGCTTGATTTGCGCCCTGGCGCATGAGGTAGGACTTAATACGGGGCGCATAGTGCGCGAAAAGTCTTGAAAATGCGTCTTTGTCGCGGTGCTGCGCGATCAATACCAGGAGCTCAGTCATCACGACTGTGTCTGACGTTGCCGCCGCACCGGATTTTTTAGCGATCACTGCTCGTCTTCCCCGCCGGCTACCCGCCGTCGACCCCTTCATCAAAACCGCAGGGGGCCTAGGAACGTCAAATCGTTCATGGACACCAAACACCAAAGTCTCCCTCAGTTCTCTTCATTAATTATTCTTACGGCTGCCCGAGAAAAATGGATCACCACAAAAATATGGGCCTTTAACGATGAGACCGGTGAACTGACTTCGAATTCCTACCGTACTATCTGTATTCACATGCTAGCCCTTATAGGAGTTAGACAGCTGGGCCTACCGCTAAAAGCTTCGGTGCCGCATTTGAGGGCCAGTAGATACAAGTCTAGGAGAGTTAGAGATTTTAAGGTTCTACAGAAAAACCAATTTTCTCAGTATGTTACGTGCTCGGGGAAACGGCTGAATGTCTGACGGTAGCAAACTTAAAATTGCAATAGTCGGGAGCGGCATTTCGGGATTGTCAGCCGCATGGCTGCTCAATCAAGGCCACGACATCACCGTTTTCGAGAAAGATGAGCGCCTAGGCGGGCACAGCAATACCGTCGATGCCGTGCTTGATGGGCCGGGTGGACGACGCACGGTTCCCATCGACACCGGTTTCATTGTCTACAACGAACGCACCTACCCCAATCTGACCGCCCTATTCAAACACTTAGACATCGCGACCGAAGATAGCGTGATGTCGTTCTCGGCATCCATGAATGCTGGGAAATTCGAGTATTCCGGGGCCGGTTTGACGGGACTCTTGGCTCAAAAGCGAAACCTTGTGCGTCCGCGTTTTTGGAGCATGGTGCTTGATATTCTAAGATTTTATCGCGAATGCGTCATTGATGCCGATCTACCAGAAAATGCCGCTCTGACTCTCGGTGATTATCTTAAGAAGCGCGGATACAGCGACGGGTTTCTACGGGATCACATCTACCCCATGGCCAGCTCAATATGGTCAGCCACGTTTGAAGAAATTCGCGGCTATCCGCTTACAGCTTTTGTTCGTTTCTTTTCCAATCATGGATTACTAGAAACAAAACACAATCGGAGACCGAAATGGCGCACGGTCTCTGGCGGTAGCAAATCGTATGTCGACCGTATTGCAGCCGATTTCTCAAATAGTATTCTTCTAAATTCTGCGGTCGTAGGCGTATCCAGATCGCCCGACAGCGTTTCAGTCGTCACAAACGACGGCGAGAAACGCACCTTCGACCATGTCATTTTTGCATCTCATTCGAATCAGGCATTGGCCATGCTCAACGATCCGTCAGTCGAAGAGCGGACGTTACTTGGGTCTATCCGATACGAATACAATCGAGCTGTTCTTCACACTGACGAGTCACTGATGCCGCGCCGTCGTAGGGCATGGGCCAGTTGGAACTATATATCAGCGGGTCTCAACGATCAGAGCCAATTGGTATGTCTCAGCTATTGGATGAACCTTCTTCAAAATATCGACCAAGAGTATCCGGTGTTTGTCACTCTTAACCCACACCGGGAGCCCGACCCGGCAAAGACAATTCAGTCCTTCGACTATGAGCACCCAATTTTTGACCAAAAAGCTCTAGAGGCCCAAAAGCGGCTTTGGGCGCTACAAGGGTCGAACAGAACCTGGTATTGCGGCGCCTACTTCGGCTACGGCTTTCACGAAGATGGCTTGCAGTCCGGCCTCGCGGTTGCCGAACAATTGGGCGGACTCAAGCGACCATGGACGGTTACCGATGAGTCCGGCCGCATCTGTATGTCCGGCCTCGCCCCCATACCGACAGCAGTGGCAGAGGCGGCGTAGACGAGATGACCAATTTGGTATCTTCCTTGTATGCAGGCGCGGTGATGCATCGGCGAACGCGCCCCAAGAAGCATCGCCTGGCCTATAACGTGTTTGCGTTGCTCGTGGACCTCGATGAATTACCAGACATGCAGGCCACACTGCACGGGTTTGGATACAACCGGTTTTCATTATTGAGCTTTTACAATCGTGATCATGGGCCGGGCACCGATGCACCTCTACGATCTTGGATTGAGGGCATCCTCGCTGAGGCAAACTTATCTATCGACGGCGGACCAATCCGCCTGTTGTGTTACCCGCGTATGCTTGGGTATTCGTTTAATCCCCTCTCGAACTATTTTTGCTACAAGCCAGATGGAACTCTGGTTGCTGTCTTGCATGAAGTTTCGAATACCTTTGGCGAACGCCACTGCTATTTGTTCGACACGAGGAGCGACGATGGCCTTGTCCGCCATTCGGTAAAGAAATGTTTTTATGTCTCGCCATTCATTGAAATGGACATGACATATAATTTCAGAATTCGACCCCCGGCCGACGACATTTCAGTCGCGATCCATGAAACGGATGCGGATGGAACACTGTTGTTCGCGTCGTTCGGCGGCACACGCCGACCTTTGGGAGCTTGGTCGATGGTGAAGGCCTTCTTCACCTACCCTTTGATGACTCTCAAAGTCGTAGGCGGGATTCATTGGGAAGCCGTCAAGCTATGGCGGAAAGGCGTTCCGCTTGTCGCGAGACCAAAGCCGCCGAAAGATCTTGTTACTTATGCATCCCACGAAACCGGTTGACCGAGGAACATATGGCCAATCAATTGAATCAATTCGCAAATTCGCTTAATGCTGCTGACACGCAAGGCAGCGCGCCAACTTTGGTTGGTAAAGTCATTGGGGTCCTAAGCAAGATCTCAATCGGCACCCTGGACCTCACCTTACCCGACGGCTCCAAGCACAGGCTTGGCCCAGGTGGCGCACCTGAAACTGTAATGGTGATCAATCGATGGCGCGCGGTGCGCCGTCTTCTCACTCAAGGTGACATGGGTTTTGTGGAATCTTATTTGGATGGCGATTGGGATAGCCCCGACCCTTCTAAGGTAGTCGAGATAGCTGTGGTCAATCGGCCGTCCGCCAAAACCAATGATCTACAAGGGTTCTGGCACTGGTTTCTTAACCGACTGGGACACCTGCGTCGTTCCAACACCAAGCGGGGCGCTAAACGCAACATTGCGGCCCACTACGATCTGGGCAACGATTTCTACGAGCAATGGCTCGACCCAACTATGACTTACTCGTCGGCCTACTACACCGCAGAAGACCAGCCACTTGACCAAGCCCAAACAGAGAAATACCGCCGCATCGCCAACATGCTTCAGCTCAAACCAGAGCACACAGTTCTTGAGGTTGGATTTGGCTGGGGCGGTTTCGCCGAATTCGCGGTCAAAGAGTACGGCTGCAATGTAACGGGCCTAACCCTGTCTGAAGAGCAACTCAAATTTGCCAGCGAGCGCATGCAAAAAGCAGGGATTTTGGACAAGGTTGATCTGCGATTGCAGGACTATCGGGACGTAGACGGGCAGTATGACCGCATCGCTTCCATAGAAATGTTTGAAGCCGTCGGCGAAGCCAATTGGCCACGTTATTTTGACATGATCCGCGACCGGCTAGCACACGGTGGTGAAGCGGCGTTACAGATCATCACTATTGAAGACGAATTTTATGAGCGATATCGCAGCGGCTCTGATTTTATTCAGCGTTACATTTTTCCAGGTGGAATGTTGCCGTCTGTTGGCGCTCTAACAAACGAAATCGATAGAGCACAACTCAACCTTGCTGATGTCACGACGTTCGGCGAAAGCTATGCGGTTACATTGAAGGAATGGCGCCAAAGATTTCTCGCGGCCTGGACATCAATTGAGCCGCTTGGCTTCGATGAAAGATTCCGTCGCATGTGGGAGATGTATCTCGCATATTGTGAAGGTGGATTCAGGGCGAAATCCATCGACGTCGGACAATTCAAGATCGTTCGCGCATAAGGAACCGCTCAACCTGATTTAAGGCTTACCGATGGCGCCTGCGCCTTCTCTCACCGTTGGCCGTTTAGGGGCTTATGCTGCACCAGCCTTTGCGCTGGCGATGCCGACGATTCCGGCCTTTGTGTATCTGCCGGCTATGTATGCTGAAAGCCTCGGGCTGGCGACAGCAGGTCTGGTCCTGCTGGGCGCCCGCATTGTCGATGTTATCTCAGACCCGCTGATTGGCACCCTAAGTGATCGCCACGAGACCCGCTGGGGCCATCGCAAACCTTGGATTTTTATCGGAGCGATTTTAGCAGGGTTAGCCCTGGTGCGCTTATTTCAACCGCCCAGCGATGTCACAACCTCCTACCTGTTGATTTGGGCGATTGTCCTCTATCTCGGATGGACGCTCATTGCCGTGCCCTACACAGCCTGGGGGGCGGAGTTGAGTGACGATTACAACGAACGCTCACGAATTACGGGCACCCGGGAAGGCCTCACCCTGGTCGGAATTCTGGCGGCCGGTGCTGTTCCTGCCCTCGCAGCCAGTATGGGCTGGTCAGAATCTGAAGGCTTAGCCGCCGTATCATGGCTTGCCATTATTGTCGGAGCGCCGACCATCGCAGTCCTCCTATGGCGCGTACCCGAGCGGCGGATCACTCCAAAACCAACTGCCCACACAGCGATAAGTTGGGAAACGACCAAAAGCGCGATCAATGTCCTCAGCGGCAACAAGCCGTTCGTTCGATTGCTATCTGCCTGGTTTATCAACGGCATCGCCAACGGCATCCCGGCCGCGTTGTTTCTTCTCTATCTTGAGTATGGACTTCATGCAGATGCTGGACAGCGCAGCATTCTTATCCTGGCCTATTTCTTAAGCGGCGTTCTTTCGATTCCTTTCTGGCTGGCGATGAGTAAGAGAATTGGCAAGCACCGAACTTGGTGCTGGGCGATGATGCTGACGTGTGCCGCGTTTATTTGGGTGCCGTTCCTGGCTCCTGGAGACATCGTTTTTTTCGCAATTATCTGTATCGTTACGGGCATGGGCCTTGGTGCGGACTTATCTCTACCCCCGGCCCTTCAGGCCGATGTCATCGACTTCGATCACCTCCGAAGCGGCAGAGCCCGAGCTGGCTTGTTTTTCGCCCTTTGGAGCATGTCGACCAAGCTCGCTCTTGCCTTAGCGGTCGGAATCACCTTCCCGCTCCTGGAGTTTCTTGGGTTCTCCATGGATGGTGACAACACCTTGTCCGCATTGCGGTCATTATCGGTGATCTATGCGGGCGTTCCCGTCGTACTTAAGTTTGTAGCAATCGCGGCGATCTGGTCATTTCCGATTACCCGAGCGCGACAGGAACTTATTCAAAGGCGCCTAGAACAGCGCAACGAGCGGCGAGCGTAGGAGGCAGACATGGTCCGAAGAGTTCTGCTGGCGAGCCTAGTGATACTTGGACTGACAGGGTGCAGTGGAGCCATGAAACCGGAAGATTTCGAAGGCAGAGAACCTCGCTTCGTTTTAGAGGATTTCTTTGAAGGCAAAACGAAAGCTTGGGGCATGTTCCACAATAGGTTCGGGAATTTGCGTCGAGAGTTTGAGGTCGACATCACCGGCACTTGGGACGGCACCACCCTCACGCTCGATGAAGAGTTTGACTATGCCGACGGTGAACAGGACCGCCGGATCTGGACTATCCGCAAGATTGACGACAACACATATACAGGCACAGCAGACGACGTTATCGGCACGGCGTTGGGACGTACATACGGCAACGCGCTAAGCTGGACTTACGACATGGACCTTAAAGTCGGAGACGGATCGTGGCGGGTGAAATTCGACGATTGGATGTTTCTGCAACCAGGCGGCGTTCTTCTCAACCGTGCCTCCGTATCAAAGTGGGGGGTTGAGCTTGGGGTTGTAACATTATCATTCTCGCGGGCTGAGTTTGAAAATGATGTGGCACTGCTCAATGTGCAGCAACGCGCCGCCGAATAAACCTTAGTATCGCCCCGACAACGGGAATTCGCTCGTAGAACTGAGCCGCGGCATCCCAATAATCGATGTGAGAAACAACCCGGCCGTCTGCGGCAAACTGCAGTTCAGACATGCCCTGAATGATCCATGGATCCTTCCCTAACGCCTTAACAGTGCCTTGACTGGTCCACCGCATGAAGCAGGTATCGCCATCATAGGCGCAATTTCGCACTTCAAACTTAATGTCCGGAGCGGCCCTAAACATCGCATCCAACAGCGCTGTATATGCACTCAATCCGACGACGTCGTTGAACGGGTCTTTGAATCGAACGTCGTCGTGCACTACAGAATTCAGGTTGGACACCGTCTCAGGGGATAGCGCCTCATAGAACTGCACATAGGCGACGGCTGGGTGCTCCTCGGACATCGTTATTCTCTCTCCCGCACTGCGTGTCAGACCTTCGTCATTTTTTTAACGATAGGAAAGTAGAGCCAATAGGGTAGCAGTCTAAGAAACTTCAAAATCAAAACGAACGGAGTAGGAAAAGAAATTTCGAATTTCTTTTTTGCCATTCCAAAAAACAAAGCGCGCGCCGCGTCCTCCGGCTCCATCAAAAACGGCATCGGAAATTCGTTTTGGTCCGTCAGAGGTGTTCTTACAAACCCTGGGTTAATCACTGAAATCGTAACGCCCAATGCATCAAGCTGAGTCTTGAGTGATTCGCACATATTTATCAACGCCGCTTTAGTGGCACCGTAGGCGGCTGCGTCCGGGAGGCCGCTGTATCCCGCAACAGAAGCGACAATCGCCACATGCCCAGCTTTGCGATCTATGAGAGTCGGCAAGACCGCATCTAGGCCGTTGACGGAGCCCATATAGTTCACTTCCATCAGTGTTCTAAAGGGTTGAACAGAGAACTCGGTTGGCGTCGTAGGTGCGTGCGTTCCCGCGTTAAATATAATCTGATCTATACGGCCTAGATCAGCCTCAATAGCTTTGAACACGCGCTTTGTCGCGTCATGGTCGGTAACATCGAGAGGGTACCCAACGATCTGACCTGGCAGCCCGGCATCGGACGACTCTTTGACCAAATCAGATAAATCGCTTTCGGTTCGAGCGCTAACAGCGACAGACCACCCTTGTGTGGCATATTCCATGGCGACGGCTTTGCCGATGCCTTTACCGGCACCAGTAATCCATAGAACTTGCCCCACTAGCGTGCGGCCGAGATCTGATCTTGGGAGCCTGACAAACCACACTCTCGGCACACGTAGCGTAGGGTCTCACCCTTCAAGGTGGTGAAATTCATTCCCACCCAGCGGCCATCACGATCATACCAAACGATGACGTTCTTAAGCTCGCCGGTGTACTCAAATTTCTCGGCGTCAACGGGCCCATTTTTGCGTGTATCAACGGCTTCGATTCCCTGTCGCAGAATATCGACCTTGGTGATCATGCCGTTCAACGTGTCAAGCACAACGTCGGAGTCAACCGCGCCAACGTTCCAATGGTTCGTCGGGTAAATCCAAGTATCTGAAACAAAGCTTCCTTTATAACCGGTCGAATAGAATCGCCCCGAGTCATCCAGGTAAGCGTCGACGGACGATTTATTTCCGTTGTCATTAATATCCGCCTTTACGGACTGAAAAACACCGTCTTTCCATACACCGTCGGCATGGAATTCATATTTGTACGCAGTGACAAAAAGTACTTTAACTTTGAGTTTGAAATGACTTTCCACTTTGAGCAGATCACCATCTCTCTCAAATTTTACTTTGTGACGCCCGACCCGAGATCCTTTGCGGTAAACATCGAACTCTAACCCGTTAGGGTACAATTCGAATGGATCAACGTTGGACCGTGGCTGGGGTTCATGAACCTCAACTTCGATCGGGACGACCGACTCCGATGGCTCGTCAACAGCGCCTTCCAAAGTCTGAGACAACGCGCCTGGACCGCTGGCCAACCATATAAGGCCAGCCATCAACGCTATCCATATCAAGACCGCCCACATTCGTGACGGTGGTTTTTTCTCATCCATAAGCATGATCGGACCAAACTCCTCAGTGACTAGGTGACTGCTGCATTTCTTACGTGCCCCGAACAGCAGTAGATGCCCGTCTAACGAATCCGTAATCCGCTCCCTTATTCCCCGATATCAAGCTCTTCATATACCGGAACTCGCGTCCGAACACGATAGTTCCTGACCGACTCCGATACGACCGCGATTTCGCTGACTTCCAAAATAAAGATCGCCGGCGCCAGATCGCGATAACTGCGCGATAGCGCCTGAAGCCGGTTGAGCCGTTCGTCCTCATTGAAAATAATGCCTGTTTCATGGAGCAATGGCATCAGAGCCTCATGGCAAAAAAAAGGCATTGGCTTGGCACAGGAATAGTATTCCATGGGTCGGATGACGTCGTAGTAGGGCTCGCTATTCCACGCCAGGCTGAAAAGATCGGCCTCAAATGTCCCTGTCGTATACTTCCGAATCCAGTCGGAAAACACGATAGCGCGGAGCTCCACGTCAACGCCGATATCGCGCAAGCCCGACGCCGTTAGTTGGAATATTAGGCTCGCATCGGCATTCCCGGCCACAACGGCTTCCGCAGTAATTTTGAATCCGTTTGGATATCCAGCCTCCGCCAGCAACGCCTTCGCTTGCTCAAGATCGTGTGGGAACGGCGTCAAATCAGGATCATAGCCGAACGTGAGCGAAGTGCCTGGCTGGCTAGCCGGCTTTTGTGTTCCGTGGAGCACGGCATCTGAAATCGCAACGCGATCAACAGCCAAGTTTAGAGCCTGACGAACACGAACGTCTTTCAGCGCCTCTACTTTTGTGCCCTCTAAATTGAACGCGAACGACAACAATTGAGCCGTGGGAGTAACCACAGTTCTAAAGCCGCGCTCTTCCAGATCTCGAGCCGCATCAGGAGAAAGCGTTGTTGTCAGATCCACTTGCCCGGACTGCAAAGCCTGGATCAACGCGGTTTCATCAGGGATCTGATAGAATAAAATGCGGTCGATCTTCGGCGCACGCCATGACTGACGATTGGCGACTACTTCCGCCGCACCACCTTTGTTCCATGTGGACAAACGAAACGGACCAGTTCCGGCGGGTGTCTGTGCAAACGCCTCACGGCCAAGCTCTGACCAAGCCTTAGGGGCCACCATCAACACTGCTGTCAGGCGCTTAGGCAGAATAGCGTCCGGAACTTTCGTGATTACATCGAGTGTCAAGTCGTCCACGACGTCTACCGAAGCGATACCACGAACTTCAGACGCGACTAAATGAGCCCTCCCCTCGTCGCTTCCCAGCCATTCCAACACCGACGCCGCGGCGGCAGCGTTAAAGGGCTCACCGTTTGAGAAGGACACGTCGTCGCGCAAAATAAAGCGCCAGCGTGTCGGCTCCACGGCTTCCCATGATAAAGCCAAAGCTGGCTCAAGCTCACCTTTTTCATTCGTACGAATCAACGGATCGAACAAAGCGAACCACATCAGGGCACTTGGTAAGCCGTTTGCCATGTAGGGGTTACCGAGCGCGGGGGGATGTGAGATCACCGGCATACGCAAAGTTTTTTCTACGGCGAGAACTGCTGTCGCCATTGCGCCAAGAGCAATAAAACCACTAACAATGAACTTAGAAAATCGACCCATGCCCAGCCCGGCAGACAATGAAACCTATACGGCCAGTATACGATGAGCGGCCATTAAGTCACAGGAGGCTCCAATGCCGACAACTGATCTTCATCCGCGCGCGACCGCCGTACTCAACTTTTGGTTCGGCGCACCAGGGTCTCCAGAGCACGGCACCAACCGGGCTGAATGGTTTAAAAAAGACGATGCGTTTGATCAGATGATTATCGAACGACATATGTCCGATTATGAAAAGGCAGCCGCAGGAGGGCACGACGACTGGGCACAGACCGCACGAGGTTCGTTGGCTCTCTTAGTTCTTCTAGATCAATTTCCGCGCAACATGTTTCGTAACGACGCAAAATCTTTCGCAACGGACGACAAGGCGCTGCAAATCGCTTGCGCCATGGTGGATCGCGGCGATGACAAAGGCTTTTCAAAAGACGAACAATTTTTCGTCTACCTGCCATTCGAACATGCCGAAGATATCGCAATGCAAGAACGGTGCCTAAAACTCACTGCAGCAATGCCACAGGGCAAGGCAGAAAACAGCCCCTACCATTGGGCTAAGCAGCATCACGATGTTATCGCCCAGTTCGGACGCTTTCCACATCGGAACAGCGTACTTGGGCGCATTAACACGCCAGAAGAAGATGCGTACTTAAATAAACCCGGTGCAGGATTCTAATTCTCAGCCGCCCGGGCGTTTGGACATTTAGTCCTCGGCTGGGAGCGGTGTCATAGACAGGTCAACTTTCAGTCCCAGCTGCCTAATCATGGCAATGCTATCGTTGTTGCCCCAACGTTCGATGACTTTGCCATTCTTAAAACGGTACGTGTCAGTTGCTGAGGTTTCGTAGCGCCTGCCGTTGGGGGGGGTTACCCTCCATCTCACCGGTTACGCGCGTCCCCTTCATGGTTACTCGTGCAACGACAAGGTCTCCCTGACAGATAATCAGATCATTGATCAATCGGCGATCAGGAGATGCGACTTTTGAATGTTCCCATATACGACTCATATGCGCCGGGTCTCGAACTGCCGTTCCCAGCCCGCCGCCATCGACGTTGTGGCTTACGAATTCGTCGGCGTAGTACTCAGCCGCTCGCTCACTTTGCCGCTCGTTGAATAGAATTCGCGTCATCTCAAGATAGGTGTTGAGGTTATTTTCATGCCCATCGCACACGATTTCAGTTGCAACAACAGGACCAGACGCAAGTAATGCGAAAGCAATTACCGATGTTTTCAAAGCACGCATCAAGAAACTCCAATACCAAAGGGTTGCACAACTTAGCCCGTTTACGGTTGGGGCACCGTTGTCTCGATCAAACCGTTCGACGACCGAACAGAATAATTAGAATTGAAGCGGAAGATTGCGGTCGAGCACAATTGCCACGAAAACGGCAGCCAAGTAGCTCATTGAAAAGAAGAAGCTTTTCCGTGCCAAAATCTTGCTTGGATCTAATACAAGCTGCCAGTTGAGCCACAGGAACCGAAGTCCGAGTGCACTGCTGATCACGAGATAAACGATGCCGAGCTCGCCAAAGGCGACCGGTAGCGCGGCTGAGACAACCAGCAGCACGGTGTTAACCATCATGTACTTGGCGCACTTCGAATCACCGACCAAGACAGGCAACATGGGCACACCCGCTTTGGCGTAGTCATCCTTGATCATCATCGCCAGCGCCCAGAAGTGCGATGGTGTCCACAAGAACAACGTGATCGCCATCAACATAGGCAACGTGAAGGCACTTGGGTCAGCGGCAGCAGCACCAGCAAGAACGGGGAAACTTCCAGCCGCTCCTCCGATCACAATATTCATCCAATGGCGCCGCTTCAGCCACACCGTGTAAACGACCATGTAGGTAAAAGCACCGAGGGCAAGATGGAGTGCCACCACCCAATTCAAAGCAACGGCGGCGAGCGCGCAGCCCGCGATCAGAAGACCACCAGCAAGCCACAACGCCAACGTCGGATCATGCATGGCCCCGGACGCGAGTGGACGGTTGCGCGTACGCTCCATCTTCTGATCGATGTCACGATCATAAAAATGATTAAATACAGACGAGCCAGAAGAACACAGCAGCATCGCAACAACGACGGCAAGCAACGGTCCCCATTGCACGGTTTCAGCCACCGCGAAGTATCCCGCCATTGCGGTAATCGCGAGCAAGACGCCAATGCGCAGCTTCAGCAACTCGATATATCGGGCTAGGGTCATGTTCGGTCTGGGACCTCTGGTTCAGCCGGACCGGCTGTTTGTTGTAGCGTGTCCGACGTGTCGTCGGTGGGTTGTAGCAAAAGACAGCGAATAGCCAAAACGACAAATATGACGCCGCCGACCACGGCAATGAGACCACCGAGCCCCATCAAGGCCATAGAGGATAGCTTTGTCGCACTATCCAGCCCTTGTTCACCGCCAGCGACCTTGCGGGCGACGCCGTCCAATCCGGCAGAAAACAAGCCCATAGAATGTAAAAACTGCCCCGCTCCTAGCAGAACATACGACGCAATTCGCCACTTCCAAGGCGGCAACGGCCGATCCAGCAACGGCGCGAAGAGGGCAAAGTAAAGGCACATAAAGACGAGCGTTACGCCAATCAACTCTGCATGGTAGTGCGCGGGAGTACGCGTATCGACTGAACTCTCGAAAAATCCAATCAAACCGCCGAATCCAAATAATAATAAAGCGACCCAAAGACCAATAACCTCGGGCGTCTGATTCATTAAGTCGCGAGCACGGCGAAGGAAAAGCATCACTGTCCCGAGAAGCACAACACCTGCGGGAACAGGAAGGACATACCAGTAGAGTCCTGTAAACGCATTGACCTGAGATGGGTCATCGGCTGGAAAACTGAGATAGAACAGAGGACCAATTGCAGCACCGGCCACCAGCGCTGCTGCAACAATTTTGAAAACTCTGTCAGAGACTGGCGTTTCACCGAGGGACATCCGGCTCAGAAGATAAAACCCGATGAGCAGCAGCAGCGTATTGGCGAACTGCATGACATGCCCCATCCCCCAGAATGCACGTTCAGCTGCATCCGTAGCCGGTATTCCAGCGGGCATTGTCCACCATGCTGCGGCGAGACAAACGAGCGCGATCAAGAAGATAACGCCAGAAGCGGCAACCGCGAACACCACCGGCTCACAAGACCGTTCACCCGCCATTTGCACAAGCAACCGAAGAACAGGGAGTGCCAGCCCGAGCGCTAATAAAGTCAGGCCAGCAAAGAAAATGGGATGAATCAGTACCGGAATGTAGTTGTTAGCAGAGGGCTCTCCCAAATTAAGAAGCACGGGCGTCAAGATAAGAAGGAAGCTCAGCCCCGCCGCTGATAATCCGACGCGCCCGACAAAAGCGGCGCCTTTTGTTAAAGGGCCTGTCGCCGCCGTGACAAGAACGGTCAACGCCCCTTGCACACCGAGATACCAAATCACGAAGGCGAACGTGACGTGCGCAATAAGCCCTTTGACAAAGAATGTTTGAGTGGTCCAAGGCAGAACAGCCTCGGCACCAGGAACCCGCAGCAAAGCAACAAGAACGGCCATTAGGCCGGCAATCGCAAGGGCGGCCACCGGCAAGATCACCCAGCCCTTCAATTCCCACAAGAGATCTTCGGAGAGGCGACCGGCAAAATGACCGTCAATGGCCGCTTCCGGCGTCTCTAAGCCGTGTTCTTTCGGTGGCGGCAGGTGAAAATTCATAGACGCCTATCGGGCCTTAGGAAACGGGTGCGGGATAGACATGATACAGGATTGCATAAACGGCGACCCCAGAAATTGACACAAACATCCAAACTGGCCAGGTCCAGCGCGCAATCGCTTTGTGGCGGTCAAACTCACCGTGAAATGCGCGCCAAGCGGTAACAACAACCATCGGTGCCACAACGGTCGCTAAGATCACATGTGAAATAAGCAGAGTGTAGTAGGCCGGGACTGCCCAACCTGTGCCTGGGAAAACGAAAATCGGCGCGGTGAAATGATAGGTCAGATAGGAAACGAGAAATACGGCAGAGACCCCGATCGCTGAGGTCATAACCTTGCGATGAGCCTCTTTCCGCCCCGCTTTGATCAAAACAAAGCCGATCAACAGCAACACGGTTGAAATGCTGTTTAGAACCGCATTGATGTGAGGAAGAACTTCAGCCGTTGTCATAGAGGCACTCTAACGATGGGCGGGCACAACGTTTGTGATATCGGCCTACGGTCCGTCCAAGGCAACTTTCGCGATGAAACTGACGTACATAAAAAGCGAGATGCCAGCGAGGCACAGGCCAAAAATGACCAATTTCTTCTTATCTGGCGTTGAGTCCGTCATTTTAATCTCCTTGCCTAACGTTCCAAGCGGCCTAGCCCCAACTCGAATCGTGTCATTCATCGCTCACCAGGGCGCGGGTTGAGTATCATAAGCCCGCCAACCTGTCATCGGCTTGGTGCCCATCGCCCTAGGAATACCCAGTTGCGAGGCATTCGCACGCCCCTATTTTCTGGCGGTTTTCTTTACCTTATGCCCCGCTTCCTCTAAGGTTTTGCCTCGAATAGGGGTAGGACGACGATCCGGTCACAATCGATTAGTCGAAGCGAGGTGCTGCATTGCAGTATCTGCACCGAAAAATCGGTTGAAACCAACGCTCTGGCCCCTTAAACGATGGACCGTTCGCAAGCGTTTAGGGAGATAAAGTGTGACCCGGATTTCGGCGTTTTTCACAGGTTGGGTTTTGACATTGGTCAGCACCTCGTCTGCATGGGCTCAAGACCTGCCCACACCATCGTTTCCCGTGCCTTGGCAGTTGAACCTGCAAACACCGGCTTCACCCGTCGCGGAACAGTTGGTTGAGTTTCACAACTTTCTTCTTGTGATCTGCACCGTCATCTCACTTTTTGTGCTCGGTCTCTTAATTTGGTGCGCGATCCGCTACAACGCCAAAGCAAATCCGGTGCCTTCTAAGAACGCACACAATACACTTCTAGAAATTGTGTGGACGGCAATTCCGGTCATCATCCTTGTTGTTATCGCGGTGCCATCCTACCGCCTGCTTTACTATATGGATCGCGTGGAAGACCCAGGCTTGACCATCAAAGTCGTCGGCAATCAGTGGTACTGGACTTACGAGTTCCCGGACTACGACATTGAATTCGACTCTTTGCCCCTACCAGACGATGAAATTGATATCGCAGCGGGTCAGCACCGGCTTTTAGAAGTCGATACCCCACTCATTCTGCCGACGGACACAGATATTCGAATTTTGTTTACGGCTACGGATGTGCTGCACGCATGGACCATTCCAGCGTTTGGTGTGAAGCTTGATAACGTTCCTGGTCGAACCAACGAAACTTGGACGCGCATCACAATCCCTGGGAAGTATTACGGGCAATGCTCTGAACTGTGTGGCATCGACCATTCCTACATGCCCATCGTTGTGCACGCCGTGTCCCCGGAAGAATTTGAAGCGTGGCGAGCTGAACAAGTGGCCGCCAACGACAACACCCCAGACGATGCGAACCGCCTCGCCGCCCTCATTCAGGAGTGACCAGCATGTCCACAACGGCGACTCACGCACACGACGATCATCATGACCATGCCCCAACTGGGATTTCCCGGTGGCTAAACTCGACCAACCACAAGGACATCGGCACGATGTACCTGGTGTTTTCGGTTGTAGCAGCCCTTGCTGGTGGTGGCCTGTCCTTCTTAATCCGTCTCGAACTCGGCGAACCCGGTATTCAGGTGTTTGACGTCGTCGGCGAGATGATGGGCTCAGAAGCGAAGCAATTTTATAACGTCACCGTTACAGCACACGCGCTTCTTATGGTCTTTTTCGTAGTCATGCCTGCGCTTATCGGCGGCTTCGGCAACTGGTTTGTCCCGATGATGATCGGCGCGCCGGATATGGCCTTCCCACGGATGAATAACATCTCATTCTGGCTAATGCCCCCTGCCCTTGTTTTGCTCATTCTTTCGGCATTCATGGGACAAGGCGCTGGAACAGGCTGGACGCTTTATCCTCCCTTGTCGGGTCTCGCCGGTCAGCCGGATATGTCGGTCGACTTTGCGATCCTCTCGCTTCACCTTGCCGGCGCATCCTCCATTCTCGGCGCCACTAACTTCATCACCACCATTCTCAACATGCGCGCACCTGGCATGACCATGCACAAGGCGCCGCTGTTTGTTTGGGCAACTTTAATCACTGCGGTTCTACTGCTGTTGGCGATGCCGGTTCTGGCTGGCGCCCTCACCATGCTGCTCACTGACCGTAACTTTGGCACCGCTTTCTTTGATCCCCGCGGTGGCGGCGACCCACTGCTTTGGCAGCATCTTTTCTGGTTCTTCGGTCACCCCGAAGTTTACATCATGATCCTGCCGGCTTTCGGCATCGTCAGCCACATCGTCTCGACGTTCTCGAGAAAGCCCGTTTTTGGTTATCTCGGCATGGCCTATGCCATGGCTTCGATTGGCGTCGTTGGCTTCATCGTGTGGGCACATCACATGTACACCGTGGGCATGGGTGTTAATTATCGAGCGTATTTCGTCGCGGTAACCATGGCGATAGCGGTCCCCACCGGCATTAAGATATTCAGTTGGATCGCCACTATGTGGGGCGGTTCAATCAGCTTCAAAACGCCGATGATGTGGGCCATTGGGTTCATATTCCTCTTCACGGTCGGCGGCGTCACCGGTGTTGTCCTTGCCAACGCGGGCATGGATATTGCGATGCACGACACCTACTACGTCGTCGCTCACTTCCACTACGTGTTGTCGTTGGGCGCTATATTCGCCATCTTCGCCGGCTTCTATTACTGGTTCGATAAGATGACCGGGAAAGTCTACCCCGAATGGGCTGGACAGATTCACTTCTGGACGACCTTTGTTGGCGTCAACGTCTTGTTCTTCCCACAGCATTTCCTCGGTCTTGCCGGGATGCCGCGTCGCTACATCGACTACCCCGATATCTTTGCGGAATGGAATTTGGTTTCGACGTGGGGCGCGTATGTGACCATGGTCAGTACCGTATTCTTCTTGGTGGTGACGTTGTACGTCATGATTGCTGGCCGCAAATCCGTGGCAAATCCATGGGGTGACGGCGCAACAACTCTGGAATGGACGGTTGCTTCTCCGGCACCGTTCCACACTTTTGAAGACACACCTGACTTCACAAGTAGCAACCCAGCGGCTCACCCGGCGGAATAGGGCAGCGTATGTCGTCACGTTCTGACCAATCCCGGCGCAATCGCCGAACAGCCACCACGGCATTTGTCGTGGCGGCCGGCATGGTTGGAATGTCCTTCGCTTTTGTCCCGCTCTACACATTGATCTGTCAGGTCACTGGGCTTGGCGGCACGCCTCAGGTGGCTGATCGAAACGACGCTGCAGTGTCCACTCAGGAAATTACGGTGCGATTCGATGCCAATGTCGACCGCAGCTTACCCTGGGATTTCGCGCCAAACGAACCGTCGGTAAAAATCAACCTTGGTGCGGAATATCTGACATCATATCAG
>WLXB01000038.1 GCA_012103295.1 Alphaproteobacteria bacterium
GTTGGGTCGTTTGGGGATTGCATAAAGTCAGCGTCACGGAACCAGTATCGTCCGGCTCGCAATACGGGCCGCCCCAAGGCGGCCATTTCAAGCCCAATGCTGGAGTGCCAGACCAGTCCGAAATCGGCCGCTTGCATCAAATCAAAACTGCTGACGTCGTCAGCAGGTTGAACGATGGAAACGTTATCGGGATGCGACTGTGTGAGCGATTCAACAAACTGCATCTCATCTTGGTTTGTACCGACCGATCGCTTGCCGCCTGTGTTCGGATGGGTGCGGACGACGAGGTGCCACTCGGGTTTTGAGCGAACCGCTTCAATCGTGGCGTGAACCCAGTCGTGCTGATGATCGAAACATCCCGTTGCTTCTGGTTGCCCATGGGGTTCATCAGTTGACGATGTAAAAAGAACCGCAAGCTGTTTTTCGCGGTCTAGACCGAGTCTGTCTCTGAGGTCAGCAGGTCCTAGTGTTGGTGCAGCGAAGTGACTCATCTCGTGACCCGAGCCAGAAAGATGACGTTCCAACACGTCTCGCACAGCCTCAAGTTCATCTTGAATGAGCGGTGTGTCCTTCCACGCTTGGCATAGGGCATAGAACGGCTGTGGATCAAGGCAGTGCGTATTTTCAACCAGCCGCATATGACCTGGCGTAAAGCCGCGCTCTTCAGTGATTGTTCGTATGCCATGTTGTTTAGCGAGTTCGAGTGCGATCCGGGTTGGTGCCATCCGGCCATTGAATAACAACATCGCATCTGGCCGCTCATGAACAAACAAGCTATCCAGCGCTGACGCAATAACGGCACCACCGGCAATATAGCGCTGGTACAACGCCCGCGTATTAGGGTCCTCAAGGTTTAGGGCTTCGCGCCTATGGTGGGATTGCACGCTGGAGCGAACCCATTCACCAATGGGCCATTCGTTGTATGTCGCCAGCGCGGGATCATCAGTGTTCGCGGCCCAGGTATTCGCTTTTGCAATGGTGTCGGGTTCGGTCCAACGCCCGAGCCAAAGGAAACTCATGCTGCTTTTTGCGGTTAGAAACGCAGATTCGGCCTGGCAGCGGTTGCAGCTTTTAGCGGTGCGTTGCGCCCCAGTCCCCTTCGACGGTTGATAAAGGTCGCACTCCTGCATGAGGCCGTCGCACAACACCATCAACGTGCGTGCGTTCCTTAGGTGTAGGCCATGAAGAATGGCGTTTTGCCTGGCGCTGTGAAGAGTCCAGCGGACATAGGGGTTAAAGCAGAGAACACTCATTTGGTATTATGACTCATTCATTTCTTACTAATTGGTCAGCGATCTATGGAAAAATTTAGGTAAAATCCGCCGATTTCAAATCTTCAAGCATTTTTGCCGCTCTATGTTTCCACGTATGCGCAGACAGTATTTTTTGCCTAGCGCTTCCTCCAATACTAGAAACCAAAGATGGTTTTTCCAGTAATTCCCGGGCAACACTTTTTATGTTCTCTGAGTCTTCTTGTTCAAATTGAACAAAGTCGATATCCCGCTCAAAATAACGGTATAGACCAAATTCTGTATCGTGAAGTGGCGAATTGTTGAGCATTACAGCGGCCCCACACGACATGGCTTCCAAGACACGGTCGTGCATCCCGATGCCGTTGTGGAGGGTGATCCTCGTATTACAGTATATGCTGGCCTTCTCTGAATTGCTGAAGACGGGGCCCATGTAGTAAGGGGCGAAATTGCTCCATTGCGTCCATCCACCGTAACCATAGAATCTCACGTTCTTTGATACTGAAAGTATGTCCTCCAAGAAATCGATACGGTCTGTGGCTCTTAGCCACCGCTCTTCAAGATGAAGAATAAGTTGGGGGGGTATATTGTGTACCCCAAAGTTATCATCAGCTTTCTGGAAAACTTCCGCAACGACCCGCTTTAGCTTGTCGTGATCGGCTTGATACTGCTTAAGGCCTGATCGGTCCAAGGCATCGAACAAGTCATCTAGTGTGCATACAACCTGCCCATTATTATTTATGGGTGTCGACCTGTCCTGCTCCGAAATTGGATCGGGCAGGTAGCCAATGATTGAGAAATCACTTTCGAATTCGGAATGGTTCGGAGAAAAAACATCCGCATCAACGCCTGGTAATAAGTAGCTCCATGGCTTTACGGCATCTAATGCGTGACCGGTTAAGCCCGGGTTGATCACAAAAAAATTGTGAAGGCTTCCGCCGAAGCCCTCGGTCAGCATCATGTCGCCGAGATTGTAGTCCCATATCCAGCTGACATGATTGAAAGCTGAATCGCATTCGCGGATTTGATTGCGTGATCGATTGATCTCTATAACAAGATCAGGTTTGTATTCGTCGACAAAGAAAGTCATTGCCCCACCATCAAGTAGGGAGTGCCCAGCATAAGCTTCAATGCCCAGGGCTTCGAAGCCGCGCTTAAGCCCCGTCGTTTGGGACATTTGGTGACTCGCCCCGATGGAAAAAATGGCTACTCGTTTGACCTTTGTCATCGATTGACTTGTTCCAATCTCGAACCTTATTCGTACATACCAGTAGGCACGCGGTCACTCATGAGTCATGTAATCCGCCAGATCTGTTCGTGAAGTATGTGATTGCAACAGACGGCGACGGCTAGAAAACTAGGACAACCTACAATGTTTCGAAGAGCGAAGCTAAATACAACTTTTGCTGGCGTTGTTCAGGCGCCCTACTTCCGGCAGAAGTTATATCTTCTATGTTCTCGACCGCTTTCAGGACGGCTCGCGTAATGCTCTTTGCTGTAAATTCGGCGAAGCATGTCCCGGCCCCCTCTTTTTTTACGTGATCGCCCATCCACGTTTGTTCCGGGACAACAAGAGGTAACCCAATCAAGCGGGCTTCATTAAAAAGTGCTGAGCCTCTTCTCGAATAGTTTCGCTGATCATAGGGGAGGACTAAGATATCGCAGGCCTCAAGAAACTCGATATAACGGTCAATTTTCAAATGAAGGCTGGTTACAAATATATGTTTGTTCGACCGTGACATCATATGTAGCTCATCGAGTGCCGGGTGATCTGCGGGGTTCATGTGAATTGCAAACTCAAGGTCATCCCGCACATCACTGGCGGTCGAGACGATCTGAGGAATAAATTGCGTACCTTTCTCAGGTTTAGCGACCCCGACAAAACCTATCCGCACCTTTGGCTTGCTCTGGGCTGATGCATCAACGGGAATCCTCTGTAGAGGCTTGTCATCGAGTATCCGGTGGGTCGCGGTTGGGATCGGTGCAATAACTGGAACGGTGCCGGTCGCATTCTCATAGTCTAAACCTAATGCGGCTGTTTCACAGGTTGTGACGATATTGCCTCGTTGCCTGTCTCGGACGAGATCGAACGCTATGCGAAATGCATAAGCTTTCGATCGTCCGATTGTCCCGTCAGTGTTCCAGTCGAGTTGAAACGTAAAGCCGAGCCCGAATTTTGGAGACGTATCCGGTGGGAATGACGCAATCCAATGGCAAATTCCAATCACATTGTTGTATGTAACAACGGGAAAGAGAATGAAATCTTTGGCTGAGAGGCTGCCTTGGCTGATCTGAACTAGTTCGTATAGAACACTGTTGTTGATTGCCACGACGGCTGCATATTCCTCGTCTTCATCAGCAATGGTGTTCAGCATGTATGCATGGTTCTGGAACAGAGGTTTTGCTGGAAGATCAAGAACCTCTGCAGGGGCGGAAACATTGCAGAACGCTCTGAATTGAACCCCTATATCTCGGCACTGCAGCGCCAGATCTGTAGCTGCGGGAAGGTGGTGGCCATCGGTGCTCATAAGACTAGGGTCTAGAAGAATTAAGTTTTCCGGCAGAAACGGAGTTCTTTGGATCATCGCGCATAGCTTTGGATAGAAGGTGCGAGGTTGTTTTGTATGAATCCGGCGTCAGCAACCATAGTGTGACCGTTTCCGTACCGACACTCGTTCAGGTATCTTTTTTCGTCATCTTCAGACGGTACAATTATTCTCCAGGCCCGGCGATCAAGGGTCGTGTCAACTTCATAGTTGGTCGCGGGTAGCTGATCTCGAATGTATATTATGGCTATATCGCCTCTTTGTTCTGCGACCGCTTCAACGCACGTTAGCTCTTTCACTCTACTTTCGAAAACGACCAAAAAGACGTTGTTGTGCGCATCTGTTAGCGTCTTTTCAGACAAGAGCTCATTTTCTTCAGCGAAGTATATGCTGCAGGGCAGGTTGGGTGCTTCTTCAATTTCAGTAACAACCGAACGTTCGCGCTCTGTCATGTCGTCTTTATCTGTGAGCACGATAAAGATGTACGGAACGGATAATTTTTTGCCAAACCAGTTCGCTATATCTTGGCCGGAAAGTATGTGGCTCAGACCTTTGGCACCGAGGCGCCGTGCAAATTGATCGGAATCCTTCATTGCGTGCATCGCGGTCGCCTCGGGCGGAATTGCACGCCCTGTAACCCGATAGTGTGGGCCGTAGCGACTTGTAAAATGAACCGTCGGTTTGGAGTTGTGTCGGTGTGTGCAGCCCAACGCGAGAGCGCCTTTAAAGACAAAATGATCGCATTTTGGGCTTAGTTCGTTTGGCATTACTCCCCACAGTGGAAGGACCGAGAATGCAGCCCGCGCGAACAAAAGTACGCTTGTATCGGCATGCCGTTCACCGTCACCGGTTTCCCCATCGGGTAACAAAACGGTGCCATCTATTGCGTGAATAATACGACCACTCGAAACTAAATCAGCGCCCGTTTCCGCGTGAAGCGCGACCAAAGTGGCGATGTGCTCTGGCTCAAACCAATTGTCCGCATCCAAATAGGCGATCGCGTCAAACCCATCTCCGATGGCGTCCATGCTGCCGATCGCACGTGGCGTGTTCCCATTGTTGTTATGCTCGGTGGGCAATGGAATATGCCGCACTGGCCAATTATCGATCTCAGCGCGGGCATGACCGTCGGCGACCATATAGTGGGTGCAGGCATGAGTCTGCGCGACGACGCTGTCATGGGCCCGCTTCAGCATATCCAGCGGTTCAGTGTGGTAGGGCGTGATGACTGCGACCTTCATGCTGTGATCGATTCTTTTAGGAAAGGTCGGATATGTTCGAGAACGAGCTTCTGCTCCTCAATTTTTGAGCCAGGAGCATGACCATCGAGAGTTTTATGCACGGGGCTTCCGGACATAAAAATCTCGCAGATGCGGTCCAGACTTGAGTCAGAACCCGGAACAAGTTCTTGCGGATTGTTCCAAGCCATTTCACCGACGTACCATTCGGGTTGTGCCACTAGGGGAAACGGAATCGTCCGCCGTAAATACCAAATGTAGGCAAAGCGCCATGCGCCAACTGCGATTTCCAACAATTCCTCGGTCGTGGCTTCTTCTCTCATTTGGTCGAGTAGACCCGGATATGCCGGGGGACTCTCTGGCGCATAAATGAAATCACGGTTTTCGAGAAGAAACCCGCCCGCACGAATGACGCGACGACCAAGGGTGGCGGTTTCTATGGCGATTGTTGAATACCAAACCAATGCTAAGTCGCACATTTCGGCAAGAGAATAACTGCTGAGCGTGTCACCCGGTTGAACGACGCGTACATTGTCTGGAGCTGATGTGGCCAGGGCTTCAAAATAGGCCATGCCTTCAGTGTTATCTCCGAGCGCTTTGTTTCCACCCACATTTGGGTGAACCCGGATAACAAGTTGGATATCCTGGTGAGATCCCGCGTACTTAACCGTTTCCTCAATCCAGCCGGTCTGAGTCGGAAAAATACTTGATATGCCGGCCTTGTCCGCTATTTCGTCTTCGGATGATGTGAACAGAACCCACAAGGGTTTATTTTGATCCAAAGATAAGGCGTTGCTTACCTCACTGATTGCCTGTCGGCTCGCGCCAAAGACACTCACGTCACCGCCAGCTCCTGAGCGTCGCTCCTCCAGGACGTTCGCGATGTGTTGAAATTCGTCCGGTGTAAGCGGAATATCTTTCCACTCGTCCCACAACTGATCGACGTGATCGACATCGAGACAATTAACATTATTAAAAAGGATCAGGTTGCCTGCGACCGCGGAGCGCTCCTCACATAAGGTGCGAATGCCCCGTTGTTTTGCGAGTTCAAGGGCAATCCGCGTCGGGGCCATGCGTCCATTAAACAACAGCTGCGCATCCGGCTTTTCTTCCTCAAACAGACGGTCGAGGCCCAATGCGGCAAGGGCGCCGCTATAGAGATAACTGGCGTAGGTCGACGATGTTTTTGGGTCTTCCATGTCAAAGACGTTGCATCGCAGCTCGGTGCGGACGGACGACTGCACCCATTCGCCAATCGCCCAACCGTTAAGGCTGGCGCTCAGATAGTTCTCCGGTGATAGGTTTGCGATCCAGCGACCCACGTCGGTGCGGTCTTGAGTGGTTAGCCACGTTCCGAGCCACCGGTAGGGCATATTCCAGGCCGCCAATCTGGCGGCAACGGAGGACTGGCAAATCAAACAGGAGTTCGGCTGTCGACCTTGGGCGGCGCCAGTTGCTTTTTGAAACAGGTCGCAATCTGAAAACACACCGTCGCAGGTGACATAACTCACGGTCGCGCCGCGCAGCCGAAGCCCATGCAAAACCGTAACCTGCTGGGCGCTATGAATCGACCAATCCGTATAAGGGGCAAAACATACAATATGAGGAGACGATGAGGTCATGGTCGTTCTACAGCGCTGCCGGACCAACGATGCCGCCAACGCCAGCGAGTGCGGCGAGGTAAGCCGCCAGAATCCCAACCGCTATTCCTGGTCCGAGAGGAATTTCTCCGCGCCAGGTTGGCCTGCGTAAGATAAGGCCAGCGATGCCGACGGCAAGCAATGTCAGAAGCCCGGAAAGAGCCATGACATAGGGAAGGGCCCAGGGCCCGAGCCACAGACCACCAACCGCGACCAGCTTGACGTCACCAAAGCCCATGGCTTCGCGGCCTTTTACTCGTGTCATGATCCACCGCAAGCTCCAAAATGCGCCGCCATTGACGGCTGCGCCCCAGGCCGCCGCCGTCCAGGTCACGCCGATTGGTGAGCCGAGCGCGAGCACAGCCACAGCGGCGACGGTAAGGGCAATTTGAAGGCTATCCGGCAGATATCCCGTCTTGAAATCAATCCACGCGAGGGTGCCGAGGCCCGCCGTTAGCATGGCAACGCTGGCGTATAGAATAAGGGGTGAACTCATGCGGCCACTTTCGGCGAAAAGACGTCATCTTGCAACGTGCGGTCCTAGCTAGAATATCCGTAACCCCTAGCGCGCCGCGCTTACTTTGGTACACTCAGCGGTGATCGGGGGATCATCTCATTTCATATATCTAAAGGGGTAACTATGGATATCGTTCGGCTCATCTTCGCAATTCTACTGCCGCCCGTTGGCGTTTTTCTTCAGGTCGGGATAGGTGGTCAATTTTGGATCAACATCATTCTGACTCTGTTCGGATACATTCCCGGCATTGTCCATGCTGTTTGGATTATCGCTAAGCGTTGAGGTTTGTGCTGGGTCTGGAGTGGGCCTTTTGGTCCGGTCCGGCCACCGCACCGAACAATTGGAGTGGTCGATGACTAGTTTTGTCAGGCATGGCTGTCGCCTCGCTACTGTCACAAGTCTACTTGCGGCTGTGTTGAGTGTTGGCATCGCTACGTCGGTGCAGGCGGGTACTGTACTTATTACTGGCGCCAATCGAGGCATCGGCTTGGAGTTTGTCCGGCATTACGCTGATGCGGGATATACCGTGATCGCGACTGCACGTAATCCGTCGACAGCGGACGATCTGAACACCCTCGCAGTTGCCAACAAAGACATTCATGTTGAGGAATTGGACGTGAATGACTTCGCGGAAATCGACGATTTGGCGGAAAAGTATCAAGGCACGGCCATCGATGTCTTGGTTAATAACGCTGGAATTACTGGTCGTCCGGAGCGGCAGCGTTTTGGCACAATTGACTATGGCACGTTTGAATCCGTCATGACCACCAACGTTCAAGGGCCTTTAAAAATTACCGAGGCGTTTACCTCACATGTTGCTGACAGCGACGAAAAGAAAGTTGCTGTTGTGACATCGAGTGAAGGGTCAATTGCCGGTGCAACCAGTAATCGGCAGCCGTTCTACCGCGCCAGCAAGGCGGCGGTGAATATGATCATGCGCAATATCTCTCACACCTTGAAGGATCAGGGCATTGTGGTGGTTTTGGTCAATCCAGGACCAGTTGATACCGATATGATGGCTCGGGCCCGTGGTCGCATGCCGCTCAGAACAACCATCCTTGCGGTGGATGAAATGGTTGCTGTTATCGACAATGCAACTCTCAATGATACGGCTACCTTCTATAATTTCGACGGCACCGTGTTGCCCTGGTAGCGGCGAGTCAGCTCATCTATTGATTTCAGAGTAGGTCTAGGGTTACGTGACGTCGCGCAAGGTGCGGGTGTGGTTCAATGGTAGAACGCGAGCTTCCCAAGCTTGAGACGAGGGAAGGCACCCTGTTTGGTCTCCAGAAAAACTGACCAATTATCTATGCTTTACCATCTCACAATCTACATCAAACGGCCGCCAATTGCATCTTTTAGGCAATCTACTGTGCCAATAGTGTGGCAGGGATAATGAACACATCCCCCACGAAGCATACATTCTAGAAAATGTAACGACCCCACAAACCGAACTGGACCGACTGGAAATCGGATGGGTGGGGGATCAGAACGGAGTTGCTTGGACCATCATCATATCCTTAGGCCACCCTGGGCACACATGGGGCCACCCGGCCCCCTTCAAATACCTATAGACAGCCCCGACATAATCTTGTGGTTTTTAAAGTGTAAAATAGGTTGTTTGAAAACGGACCTGAGGTGGCTGCAAATTCACCTCTAGCTTGCTAGGCCGCCCGGGTTGATCACCGGGTGTCGTAATTCATATGGGGCCATTTATGATTTCAGAACAAGCTTCAGTCGGATTGCAGGGTATTTGTATGGCCCAGCCAGGTGTTTACGCGAGCACACCGATGCCGAAGCTAAAGCTAGAACGTCAGTACTTTCAGCCCGATTTACCACCGGCGAAGCGGACGGTGGAGTCTGTGTTTCCGCTGTCGCGGATTCTTTACCCAATGAAGGACACCACCGACTCTTTAAAGATGCAAGAAAATTAGAGTTCCCGCTATCCTAGTCGTGCGCAATCCGCGCAAAACTAAGGGAGGCGAATATGAAAAGTCTATTTTCTTGTGTGGCAATTTTTGTAGCGATGACCACATGGACGAACTCAGCATCGGCTGACTTCCGGAATCCGTATCCGGCTGCTGTTACCGCATGTACAAACCAGGCTGCGTGGACGGGTGATAATAATACCGACCGAAACCACATTCTTTGCGCCCTTCTCGCGGAACAGATTACGAAGGTCGTCTATACGGATTTCCCGTCATTCGATCGAAAGTGTTCTCTAACCGTAGTAGGGGCAAAACGGTGCATTTCGACGGCGACCAGATTCTGTGCTGGTAAGGAAGGGGGCAAGTACCCTAAGGCGGTCTGGTTTGGCTCAAAGATCGATTCACGAGACACGAATTGGCAGTTGCTTACGTCTGTAGGCTGTGGCGGTGATTGGATCAGATAGCAAGAATAGATAGCATCGTACTTTCTGCATTTATGTAGTTCGTGCGGTGCTGTCCTGCTCATAACTTGCTTCCACCTGCCAGCGGGATGATCACACCAGCGAGGCTGGTAATAAAGACAAGTACACACATAGCTATCGAGGTTTCTGGATCTCTGGAGCACCTCAAGAAATCATCGTAGCACTTGAATGGTTGTGTTGAATATTCTGCACGATCGGTGCCGGTGTTTAATTTCATCAGGTGTTCAACGTCTTGAATCATCTTTTGCAGACGTTCGGCCTCGTCTTTGAGCGCTACCAGCTTTATGGGGTCGGGATCATCGTCATCTGATTCAATTCCGAGATCAGCAATGCGAGCTTTCAGCTTTGCTAGGTGAAGCTTCAGGCCAAAGTTTAGATCTTCGATTGTTAGTTCTTCGTCATATGAGGGCGGGGCGCTGCGATGCTGCACTACCGGGCCAATTGCCTTATCGGCTTCATCGAGCGCCTTGATCGCCTGTTCAACCGCCGTGGTTAAGGATTGCCTGATCATTAGGGGCGAGATGCAATTGTTTCAACTAGATCTCTGATCAGTTTGTTTTGTTCCTGCTGGGCTACAGCGATGACGTAAAGGTTGTAGGCAATGCTGTCCAATGAGACTGAATTATCGTGCTTTGGATCACCGTCTAAGCCGCGGGGCATCGTTGGTTTAAGTACTTTTTCGTTCATCTGAGAGTTCTCCTAAATTTGGTTGTAGAAAAGAACCGGGGCGGTGAGGCCCCGGCTCTCTCCTCAGTCAGAGGATCGTTAGTAACGCAAGTATCCAAAGACACTTGGCCACATCGATCTTAACTTCGATACGAACATGCGAACTCATTACTGAGCCCTTTCATGGTCGCAGGCGCCTGCAAACCAATAAGGATTGCAAACTACTTATTTAGCCTCGCGTTGCTACGAGGCCCAACGCCTAACCATGGATCGGCGATAGGGATTTCGGAGGCTGAACGACAGTCTCCTAGGGCGTTCGTTTCCCGCTCATTCAGCGCCTGCATCCCGCAGGAGAAGCACTAAGCGGCCGCCCCTTCCTAGTTCACGGTTGTCACCCATTGGTCTCGGATGGCCGCTAACTAGGACAGTTTCATTCTGAGAGGGACTCGCGCATGAGTCGAGTCCCAAAGAGCGGGAATACGAGTCCCAAAGAGCGGGAATATAGGACTCAATCGCCTTTACCGCCGCCTGCTAACGGGATGATTTGAGTAGCGAGACACGAGGCAAACAAAAGGAGGCAGATTGCTCTTTGACCTATTGAAGGGTCTTCCTCACAGCAAGTGTTGTAATCCTCGAAGCATTTGAAATGGTCTGAATTGTACTTGCTACTTTTGTCTGAGCGCTTTCTAGACTTTGGTGTTGCTGGCCAAGGGCTTTTCCATTGTTTGCGAGACCGTTTCATTTTGGCCTCGATTGTCCAAACCCTTTGGCCTTCGACAACGTTTTCAAGAACTCTTAGTGATCGTTTCAACTGAAACACTGACAGTTCAAGTTGCTCGATAAGATCCGGGTTTATCGTTTCGCCATCATCAATTTGCGCGATCAATCTCTCAATTCGGTTGATCCGACCAGTAGTAATGGACAGAGCCCTAACAACTTTCTTGTTGAGCCGACCATCAGGTCTGATTAAGAGCCCGCCAGCAACACGGTCGTTGCCAACATGAAATTCAGCGTATTTAGGTTCAAATAGGGAACGTGTCAGCAGATTCTTATATCGCTGCTTAGTGGAAAGCGACTTTACGAGATATGGGCTGATCTGTTTTCTGACTATTCCAAGCGATCTGGCTGTGTCTTTAGCAACCTGTTTGATGTCTTGATCCGCCATTGACCACTTTTCTCCAGAGCCAACCCCTCCGGGAGCTTATCATCAATGACATCTAAAACTGAGGGAAATAGACCCAAGCGTCGGAAGACCGGAGTTGGTGCGGATGATCAACTAACTTTAATACGGAAAAAAGTTAGTAGTTTATAGATAAGTTTATAAAGGATATGGGGTGATTTCGATTTCTTTGGTTCTCTTAATTCAATTCTTGGTAAAGTTAATTCACTAAGGTCAACGTATCCTGATACCGCTTTTAGGTTACCCACCTGTATCGGCGGTCCAAATCTATTTGTTATTAGACCCGCTCGTTTGAGAATGCGTTCAAAACGAACATCAGATACGGAAACGATGCGGGAGACATTATTTTTTGCTGCAAAGTCTACCAGTCCTTCTAACAAATGGTTTGTGACTCTGCGAACGGTGCCCAAAGAATCATTGCCTGCAACACGATTGGATACAGCGAAGCGGCTTATTTCCCATACATCCTCACCTACTGGAGCCGGTATGCCATGGAGTAGTTCAGGGAAAACATCTTTCAACATATAGGGTCCGGTGGTCGGTAGCAGGCGCCAAGAGCCCAGGACTTCACCATCTTCCTCACAAACGATGTAAACTGGCTCGAGGTCATCGAAATCGTCCCGTTCCATTTCTGATTCAACTTTGCGAGCCCAGGCCAACCCATGTGCTTTAACCCTGAACGATTTTGTAATTGATGAGTGCCCGTGCTTGCGGACTTGAACTTGCCACGAGTCCTTACGTTTCCTTACTGAAGCCATGTTCTGTTTCCAGTTTACTGTGCCAATACTGTGGCAAAGCGGAGATCCTTGATTGTGAACCAAGGAAGAACTGGCTAATTTCCTGGAGAAACGCGGGTGTGGTTCAATGGTAGAACGCGAGCTTCCCAAGCTTGAGACGAGGGTTCGATTCCCTTCACCCGCTCCATCGGATACCCCCATTTTTCGCTAATTTTATGGGTCTGCGTAATTGAGGCGTGTTTGTCGGCGCAGAAAACGACTGCCCCGTTGCCGCGCAGGCGACAAGGATTCACTTCTTAATTAGAATAATTAAAAACTAATTGACAGTCCCAATCACCAGAATATAGTTGCCCTATAGCTGCGCTGAGCCAGCTCAATAGGTTTTACCAATTCAAGGAGATTGCCATGTCGACCGACTCAAAATGTCCCTTCGGACATACCGGGACCAGCCGCAGAAATGTCCTGGCCGCGGGCACTGCACTTGCCGCTGCTGGCACTGCACTTACCGCAGCTGCGGAATCCATGGATGACTCGACTGGGTCCACTGTCGGTGGTGCTCTGTCGGGCACAGATTGGTGGCCGGGGCAGCTCAATCTCAACATTCTGCATCAACATTCTCCGGCGTCTGATCCGATGGAGGGTGAAGTCAGTTACGCCGAAGCCTTCGGCGAATTGGACTACGACGCTCTCAAGCAAGACCTGACCGATTTGATGACCGACTCTCAGGATTGGTG
Source organism: Alphaproteobacteria bacterium (assembly GCA_012103295.1). GTDB lineage: Bacteria > Pseudomonadota > Alphaproteobacteria > Rhodospirillales > Rhodospirillaceae > WLXB01. Next base: position 12,919 of record WLXB01000038.1, read on the forward strand.
GCCCGCTGACTGGGGTCACTACGGCGGTCTGTTCATTCGTATGGCTTGGCACAGCGCCGGCACGTACCGCACCGGTGATGGCCGTGGCGGTGGCGGCACGGGCAATCAACGTTTTGCACCGGTCAACAGTTGGCCCGACAACGGCAACCTGGATAAAGCCCGTCGTCTGCTGTGGCCGATAAAACAAAAGTACGGCAATCAAATTTCTTGGGCTGACCTGATGCTCCTGGCAGGCAATGTCGCGATGGAATCCATGGGTTTCAAAACCTTCGGATTCGGGGGAGGACGTGTAGACATCTGGCAGCCCGAAGAAGACATATACTGGGGTGCGGAATCCGAGTGGCTCGGCAACGAGCGCTACAGCGGAGACCGCAATCTAGAGAACCCCCTGGCTGCGGTTCAAATGGGTTTGATCTATGTGAACCCTGAAGGACCAGACGGTAATCCCGATCCTGTTGCTTCGGGCCTTGATGTCCGTGAAACCTTTGGTCGCATGGGCATGAACGATGAAGAAACCGTCGCTCTCGTCGCCGGTGGACATACGTTTGGTAAAGCTCACGGTGCCGGTGATCCGGCGCTTGTTGGTGCTGAGCCAGAAGGCGCCCCAATTGAAGAACAAGGTTTCGGGTGGATCAACCGCTTCGAAAGCGGCAAAGGCGTGCACACCACTACCAGCGGCATCGAAGGCGCGTGGAAGCCTAACCCAACAACCTGGGACAACGGCTACTTCGAAATGTTGTTCGAATATGAGTGGGAACTGACCAAGAGCCCCGCCGGTGCGCAACAATGGGTTCCGATCAACACCAAACCCGAGAACCTGATTCCCGATGCACACGATCCTTCCAAAGTCGCGCCGCCGATGATGACGACGGCCGATATGTCGCTGCGCTTCGATCCGGCTTACGAGAAGATCTCGCGCCGCTTTTACGAAAATCCGGATGAGTTTGCCGATGCTTTCGCTCGGGCTTGGTTCAAACTGCTACACCGCGATATGGGTCCAAAAAGCCGATACCTCGGCCCGGAAGTACCTGATGAAGAACTGATCTGGCAGGATCCGATCCCCGCTGTTGATCACCGTCTGGTCAATGACAGGGACATCGCCAACTTAAAAGAAGAGATTCTGGAAAGCGGTTTGGCGGTGAGTGAACTGGTGTCTACGGCCTGGGCCTCGGCCTCAACCTTCCGCGGGTCTGATAACCGCGGCGGTGCCAACGGTGCGCGTGTGCGTCTGGCTCCGCAAAAGGATTGGGATGCCAACTCTCCGGCTCAACTCTCCAAAGTGCTCACCGAGCTTGAGCGTATCCAGACAGACTTCAACGACACCGCTCGTCGCGGCAAGCAAGTCTCAATGGCTGATCTGATTGTTCTGGGCGGCTGTGCCGCGGTGGAGCAGGCGGCCAAGGATGCAGGGCATGATGTCGATGTGCCGTTCACACCGGGTCGTGCCGATGCCTCACAAGACCAAACCGACGTTGCAGGCTTCGCCGTACTGGAGCCGGAAGCCGACGGCTTCCGCAATTACCAGAAAGCTGCGTACAGCGTCCCCGCAGAAAGAATGTTGGTCGATAAAGCGCAATTGCTGACTCTCAGCGCACCAGAAATGACTGCTCTTGTCGGCGGGCTGCGTGTGCTAGGGGCCAACAGTGGCAACGCGAAGCACGGCGTCTTCACACGGCGGGTCGGTCAACTGACCAACGACTTCTTCGTCAACTTGCTTGATATGGACACAGTGTGGGCTGCGAAATCGGACGCTGGTGATGTGTTTGAAGGCACTGACCGCAACACTGGCGATGCCAAATGGACCGGTACACGGGTGGATTTGGTCTTCGGGTCCAATTCGCAACTGCGGGCCTTAAGTGAGGTCTACGCCCAAGCCGATGGCAACGGAAAGCTGGTGCGAGATTTCGTGGCCGCATGGAACAAGGTCATGACTTTGGACCAATTCGACCAAGCTTAAACGTATCTCCTGATCTGGCGCTGGCATCGTTGGCTGGCGCCAGATCATCTCATACCACCAGTTCCTGTCAGCGACGTCAGCTTGCAAGCTGCTACGGCCCGTAAATTATAATCCCGATGACGACGAGTACGATCACACCCATGATCCACAAAGGGACGGGGTCGAGTTTCTTTTTAGAGTCATTATTACCTGAAGAGGTCATGTGGGTTATGCTCCGCCTTTTCCGATATCGATTTGTCTATTGTACTCTGGTGTCGAGTGCACGCTATGGGAAACACTCATTCGCGTGACACCACCAGATGGTATTGCGTCGTCTAGCGGTTCGGCGCCTCATAATGATCTTTTCTCGGACACTCTTCCATGATCCGATAAAAATCGGCCAGCGTTTTGCCACGTTCCATGGCGAAGGGCGCCTCTGTTACAGCCACATCTGAGATTCGATCAACCCGAAACATACGGAAGTCATTGCGTAATTCGCACCAAGCGACGAGCGTCCATACCTTGCCCCAAAACCAAAGACCAAGGGGACGAATAATCCGTTTCGTCTTCCGGTCTTCAACATCCCGGTAGGACAGAGAGATGCGATCCTTCTGTTCAATCGCATGTTCGACGGAATCGATCAAAATTCGTACATCTTCAGTCAAGCCTGATGCCATAGCGTGTATTTGAATTTCGGTTGCCCGCAGGCGCTCCTTGTCGGGTAGTACGGCTTCAATTTTTATCAGAGCTTCTTCCGCGGCCCTCGCCATGGCTGCCCCACCCCATGCACGGATAAGTCGAGCGCCGGAGACGAGGGCGACGATCTCATCACGTGTGAACATCAATGGCGGCAGGTCATAGCCATTTCTCATCAAATAGCCTACGCCCGCTTCGCCTTCGATCGGCACACCTGACGACTGGAGATCTGTAATGTCGCGGTAAATTGTCCGTTCCGAGACCTCCAGCCATCCCGAAAGATTGGCCGCCGTAACGATGCGTCCGCCTCTTAGGTGCTGTACGATTTGAAAGAGGCGATCAGCGCGTCTCATGGTGTCCGTTGATTTGCATTAGTATGAGAATAGGCTGACGGAATTACCATCGGGGTCAAGGCAATAGACGAATCGACCGGCAGGGATTGAAACAATTTCCGAGACAATTTTGCCGCCCGCATTTTTGACTCGCTCCAACGCATTTTCTAGCTTGTCTGGGCAGGCAAGGTAGACAGTCGGTCCTGCACCCTCTACGCCTGGTTTTCCCTCATACAAATGTCCCCCTGCGCCGGATGGGTTGGCCGTTGGAAAAACAGCCATGGGGTTGGGGCCGGTTTCGTCCCTTTTTAGGTCTATGTCGAACACGGCGTTGTAGTAGGTGATTGCTCGATCTAAGTCGGTTACGGGAATCTCCACCCAAACAGTGAAATTTTCAGGGTTGAAGGTCATTTGTGCTGTCTCCCTAGCGGATTAGTGAACAGGCACACCCTCGCACAGGGCTCCTGACAACGTTCTGTCAGGAGAGGTGGGCGGAATCGGAGATAAGTTTTCAGACACGTAAAGAAGCAAGTCTTGCGCATGCCTTGTTGTCGCCTAAATCGCGCAATATGTCTGGACGTCTAGTTGCCAGATTGTCTAGTTTGCCGAAGTCATTTTCTGAGTAAGGTGTCCAATAATGAAGCTACAGTTAATCCGCTCTTTCCTATTTTCTTTGTTTGGGTTGTCAATCTTTTTCGCTCCTGTTGCGGCTCTCGCTGACCCGTCGTTGACAGAGGCCGCTAGGGTTGGCGATTTGGAAACTGTAAAAAAGATGGTGGACAGTGGATCTGATATCGACGCGCAAAATGATCGGGGATACAGCGCCCTTATACATGCGTCGTCATACGGCCATGCACATATCGTTGCGTATCTCTTAAGCAAGGGTGCCAAGGTCAATCTCGCTACAGGCGGTGGTGCCACTGCTGTGCAAGCTGCGGCGGCTCTCGGTGATTTGCCGATTGTCAAAATGCTTTATGCCAAGGGCAGCGACATCAATACCCATAACGATAGCAGCAATGCTGCAGTCTTATGGGCCGCGATGAATGGGCATGCCGACGTCGTCGCTTTTCTCATCGAAAACGGCACTCGTCTTGATTTGAAGAATGTTAAGGGTCTTACGGCTCTTCATCTGGCGGCGTCGGGTGGTCGCGCGGCAGCCGTTAGGGCCCTCTTAGCCGGTGGCGCTGACGCGAGCGTGAAAGACATCGATGGCGAGACTCCACTGGATTGGGCCGTTAAGCGAAATCATTCGGAAGTCGTGGAGATACTATCGGCTTTCTAGGTGTCATGCTTGAGTTCAAGCAGGTGGCGGTGTGTCCGGCAAAATATTTTCGACCGTCAGCGCCAGACCGAGGAGGTCTTTATCCCCTCGGATCGCTCCATTGAGTTCGACGCCCATCGGCAACCCGCTTCCCGATAGCCCAGCGGGCAGGGAAATTCCCGGCCCACCCCATAGAGTCGCCGGACCTATGTTCTGAATGTTCAGCCAAATGCCGCCTGTTATTCGAACACCGTCAACAACAATGTCCTCTGTACCCGGCACTTCGATGCCCGCCGGTGTTGGTGTCGTCGGAAAAATGATGGCGTCTAAGGTGTTGTCCTTCAAATAATTGGAATAGGTGCGGCGCAGCGCGGGAATAACGTCGCGTGCAACGCGTGCCTCCTCATTCAGAATAGCGGTTGTCGGATTGAGAAATGGCGTCATCCAGCCTTTGACAAAAGTATCCGCGATCTGTGCCGCAAGCTCGTCGAACGTCACTGATGAACCACTCGCTGCAAGATATGCGGTCATGTCTTTGCGAATGCGGGCCCCTAATGTGACCAAACTGGTTTCGTTAACAATATCCACCAGATTAGGAATTTCTGCTTCAACGAGCATTGCACCCGCATCTTTGAGTCGGGTCTCAACGTCACTCATCATATTCTGTATGTCTGGCGTCGTGTTGTCCGCGAATGGAATCTTAGGAATCCCGATCCGTTTGCCTTTTAAGGGTTGAACGGGAATTTCGGTTCTGTCGGCGGCCAGCGCGGCATCAATGACAATCACATCGTCGACCGAATGCGCCAGCGGTCCGGCGGTATCCCGGGTCAATGAGAGGGGCACGATGCCGGCGTTAGGATAGCGGTCTAACGTCGGTCGGAACCCGACGACACCGCAGTAGCCTGCCGGATTGCAAACAGACCCCGCTGTATCGGTTCCGAGCGCCGCCGGCACAATTCGGGCTGCAACGGCTGCCGCTGAGCCGCCGCTCGAACCACCCGGACTGTGATCCGGTGCGTATGGATTCCGCGTGCGTAGATAGGACGGATTGTTGGTCGTGCCACCCCCTGCAAGCTCATGCATGTTGACCTTGCCGGCGATCAAACCACCGGCATCAACCAAGCGTTGGGTCACGGGTGCATTTTGCTTCGGGAAGTGATTCCGTAAGGCTGGCGTACCGCCAGTCGTGGCATATCCAGCGGCGTCGATGTTGTCCTTAAGAGCCAGCGGAATGCCGTGAAGCGGACCATGGTCTTGGCCGCGTGCAAGCGACGTGTCGGCTTGTCGTGCGGCGTCAAGAAGCCGGTCTGCATCAATGCTGGTGAACGTGCCGAGTGATGCCAGTCGTTCTGCTCTATCCAGTACGGTCTCAGCGATGGACACCGAGGATATTTGTTTTGTTCGGAGAGCTGCGCCCAGGTGCCCAACAGTAAACGGAATGCCCTCCAGGTCATTGGTCTCTGCCGCCATGCTCTTGCCGACGTGCGGTATTGAGAGAGCTGCCCCTGACAGTACAACAGACCGGCGTGACAGTTTTGGTTCTTGAGTTTTTGTCATTGCTTGACCTCCCGAATTGCACGCCATACCCGTTCTGACGTTAGTGGCATGTCGATATGTTTAACACCCAACGGGCGCAAGGCATCCAATGCGGCAATAACGATCACGGGTAAAGCACCGACCGTGCCTGCTTCGCCTGACCCTTTAACCCCCAATGGGTTGAGATTTGTTGGCACCGGATGCGTTTCGATGTCGAATAGCGGCATGTCATCGGCGCGGGGCATGGTGTAGTCGAGCAAGCTGCCGGTGATGAGTTGACCATCCGCATCAAAGACGATCTCTTCCATCAGTACTTGACCAGCCCCTTGGACGATGCCGCCCTGCAACTGTCCTTTGACGATCATCGGGTTAATGACAGTCCCGACATCATCAACCAAAACGTAGCGAACGAGGGTGGTCACCCCCGTATCTGGGTCAATCTCCACTTCACAGATGTGACTGCCGTTCGGATAAGTCGGGCCATCGGCTTTTTCAGTGACTGCAATGTTGAGTTGACCATTTGCATGGTGTGCGAGCTCGTGGAGCGTGATTGTTCGGTCTGTTCCGGTAACTCTAAAAGCCCCGCCTGAGAATTCGATGTCGACCTCTGCTGCTTCCAAAGCATCGGCGGCAATCGATTTTCCCGTTTCAACGATTTTGTCGGCGGCGCGTACGGCTGCTGTACCGCCCGCGATCATCGTTCGCGAACCAAAAGAACCCGTGCCTTGCGGGATGATGTCCGTATCTCCGTCGATCACATTAATTCTTGCTGGGTCTAAACCAAGCCGGTCGCTCAAGATTTGCCGATAAGCGGTGCCATGGCCTGTACCCATTTCCTTAGACCCCATAAGGACTGTGACGTGACCCTCATCATCAAACCGAATATCAGTCGTCTCCGGTTGGTGTGCGCCTTGGGGGCCACCGGAAATTTCGATGGAATAGGCCAGGCCACGTCCCCGCAATAGCCCACGTTCCGCGCTCTGCTGCCGCCGCAACTCAAACCCAGTCCAATCCGCCGCTGCGACACACTTGTTTATAACTTCCGGGAAATCGCCGCTGTCGTAGGTCATGCCCAGCGGTGTCTGGTGCGGAAGTTGCTCTGGCGTCAGCATGTTGCGGTGACGCAATTCTATTGAATCGATATTCAGCTCTATCGCCGCCGCATCGACCAACCGCTCGATCACATAGGTGGCTTCCGGGTGCCCAGCGCCCCGGTAGGGCGCGGTTGGTGGGGTGTTGGTGTGCGCACCTCTGATCTCAACATGAGCCGTGCCAATGCCATAGGGTCCGATCATGCCACCGACGTTAGCGGTTGGTGGGTGAGGCGTGAGCGGGCCGAGGTAAGCGCCTAAATTGCCAACTGAGCGCGCCCGAATGGCCAAGAATATTCCGTTTGCATCAATCGCCAATTCAGCGTGGATGTGGTTGTCCCGACCTTGAAAATCCGACTGCATGGCTTCGATACGGCTCGAGCGCCACGCCACCGTGCGCCCGAGTTTTTTCGCCGCCCACAACACCAGCCCGTACTCAGGGTAAGGGCTGTTCTTCATGCCAAAGGCGCCACCGATGTCCTCTGACACCACATGAATTTGGTCAGGCGGGATCCCGAGAATGTCCTTGGCTAAGATATCGCGCATGCGTTGGGGTGTTTGTGTGCCGCAGCGCAAGGCATAGCGATCGGTAGCGTTATCGAAGCTCCCGATAGCTACTCTTGGCTCAATGGGGTTCGCCGTGACCCGGGTGATGCGGAGGTCCAGTGTGGTGATATGCGCTGCTGTCGCGAACGCGTCTTCTGTCGCAGTTTTGTCACCACGCTCAACAACAAAGGCGATGTTGCCCGGAACGTCGGGCCATACGGTCGGCGCACCGTTTTGCAATGCGGCGGACGCGTCTGTGACGGCGCCTTCATCATCGTAGTCAATGAGGATGAGCTCTGCGGCATCCTCCGCCTGGGCGCGTGTTTCCGCGACCACGGCGACCACGGGGTCGCCGACATAACGCACAACATCCTTAGCCAACAGTCCGAACTGTGGCCGATACATATCCGTTCCATCGGGGCGCTTAAACGGAAACCCAGTGGTGAAGTGCCCAATGTTATCGGCATCTAAGTCGGCTGAAGTTAATACGCCGAGTACACCAGGCGCTGCTTTAGCATCGCCAATCTCTAGGGATTTTAGTTTTGCTGCCGCGACAGGAGATCGCACCAGGACCAAGCAGGCATCCGTATCTGCGACAGCGTCATCGGTATAAGTGCCTTTGCCAGTGAGCAGGCGCTCATCCTCAAATCGCGGTACGGCATCGCCAATCTTGATCATCAGGACCGCTCAGCTACATGACGTCGGATGTGCGGCTCTTGGTCTCCGCGCTCAACTGCTCTGCCGGTGGCGTATAAATGCCCTGCTCGACGTAGCTTTCGATCCGATCAATCATCGCTTGCGCACCAATGTAAGGATTGTCGTAAGGGTCGCCTGCCCACATGTTGCTGGGGAAGCCCATGTCCGGCGAATAGTGGTCTGCGTAGACTGCTGGATCGTTCCACAGTTGGAAGTTTGTTCGGGGGTTGGCGCGAGCGCGGCGTAGAGCCCCCAAATCAATGTGCGCCCGGAGCAGAACGGGCCCTGGTCCATCAACGGTGCCTTGCAAGCTACCGTCGAAGTTGACTAGTCGAGTGTGGCCGCGCCGGAAGAAGGTCATGTGTTCTGAATCGTGGGACTTATATTCCCCGCCATCCATGGCTGAGAGCATATACGCGCAGTTCTCCATTGCCCGGGTCCGTCTGGCGTTGTCCCAAGCGCGGCGCCCTTCACCGCCATGGGGCTCGGACGTCGAATGAAGAATCACTTCTGCACCTTGGCGCCGTAATCCGCCGGCGACTTCTGGGCTCATGTTGTCAAAGCACACCATATTAGCGAGCTTACCGATGGGTGTGTCGGCAACGGGAAACAGCGCGTCGTAGCCGAACAAGTCCAAGTACTCATCAAGCACCGATCCCGGCGTGGTATCGGGCAAAAGCCCCCACACATCGGCACACTGGTTTTTGCGATAGGTATGAACGTGGTTGCCCTGGTCGTCGATTAAGAAGGCTGAGTTGAAAACCCGCCCAGGTAATTTGGGATGCACCTCAAAATTTTGGAAGGCGACATAGACGTTATATTCTTGGGCAAACTTGCCGATGATGTCGAACACCTCGTCGCCAGCGCTGATTGCCATCCGTTCTAGGTTTTGTACAGTGCGTTGAACCCCGCCGATGCCGCCTGGGCCGGTCAACCAAAACTCAGGAGAAACACAGAGACGCATGGTCGGTACATGTAAGCGGCTGCCAGCGCTGCCCAGATGTTCATCTAAGTTTTTGCGAATAATCTCACGCGGGTCGGCGTTGCCGCCGATCGGAATGAGTCGTGCGACGGTCTGCACCAGCATGCAGTCGTATTGGTGTTCGGTCTTCGGGTTCTTTGGGCCGCGTACTTCGGCTTCGGAAGCCAGACGCCGCTCCGCCTCTTTTAGCCATCCGTCGCGTGTGGTTGGGGCTGCGGGTACCGTATTGTCCGCTTTTGCACTCGCATAGCCACGACCGTAGACGTCGGCGCGGACAATGGCGGGGAAGCTGCCCTGGGGCGTCACCCGGCGGCGGCGGAGCAATTGCATATCGAGATCGGGAATGACGAACGTTTCGTCGCCACGCACTGCGGTGGCTTCACGCTCCCAGGGGTAGAGCGCAGTCGCAGAGGGCAGTTTAACCGTTACGCCGCCATCATCCATTTCCGCGGGGCTTGCGACGGCAACATAGGCAACGCTTTCACTTGCTCGGCCAAAGCGAGACATCTCTCGGTGATCAAATTGCTGGTCGGACCTTTCAACACAGGGATTAAGAATGATCTCTGCACCGTGAAAGGCGAGAGCCCGGCCATATTGTGGGAAGTGAATATCTTCACCACACAGCATCCCAACGGTGGCAAAGGGAAGCTTTGCAACTGGAAATTCCGCTGGTTGCCCCATGGCGGAGGTGGTGTCTGTGAATCCTTCGATGAGGTCCGGGGATATTTTTGGCGTGCGAAGTAGAACGTCACCCGTGGGTGCTACGACGAAACCGATCGTCTGCGGCGCTGCAGCGTCATCGGCCTTTACTACTGCCGACCCGGCAAGATGCAAACCGCTGGATGTTGCCGCAGATTTAATAGCTGTCATCGCATCGGTTTCTGACAGAGCGCCGGTCGCACCCATGGGAGCGTGGGGCAACAGCAACAGCACATCCGGTTTGGCTTTGGTTGATTGCCGCAACGCTTCCCGCTTTGCTGCCGCGGCAAGAGCATCAAGGCCTTTAGCGTCGCTGGGTGACCAGGCAGATTGAGTCAAAATGAGCATCTGGGTACGTCCTTACCGACTGTCGTTTGTTTGCGTTGTGAAATGACTTTTTAAGGGGCTGCTGCGTTCAGCAGGATCAGGACTTAAGCATATGCCCAGGCAGTGAGCGACTCAGCGGGCCGGGGGCGGTATCGATGCTATTTTAACTCGTGTGGTGATCACCATGGCGACGACGATATATCCCAGGCTGACTGCGGCAATCAGACGCATCGTCCAGCCCGAATCCAGTAACCACCCCATGACGGCGGGTGCCAGAGCGGCGGCAAAGATTGTCGTCGATGTGACAAGAGAGCGAATCGCGCCAAGGTGCTGTGTGCCGTAAAGTTCAGCCCATAGCACGTTGTGGACAACGCCAAACATGCCACCGTTGATACCGTTGGTGATCATGTAAATCCAGATGATCAGAGGTGTGTCGAAACTCACCAGCAGAATCATTGATACGCACAGCGGAGCCATAAACCAGGGCATGATCCGGCTGATGCCGCCAAGGCGGGTAATGAAGCTGCCAACACTAAGTCCGCCCACGACATTAAAGATCGCGGCGACAAAGTAGCCCGACGCGAAGGTTGCCAGCACCCACCCCTTTTCTTCAACCAACTCGATTTGATGAAATTGGATACCAGTGGCGACGAAAGGCATAGACATCATGATCGGCATCAATAGATAAAAACGTTTATCGCGCAGAACTTGGGAGCGGGTCCAGCCAAGGGCGCGCGGAGGGCTGGTCTCATCTTGGGGCGCATTCTGGCGTTCAACGTAGTTTGCATGCCGCGTCGTTTGACCGCGCAGCAGAAAGAGCGCCCAAGGAAGACAGATACACAGGATGAAGACCGCGCTCCCGGTCCAAATGCCGCGCCATCCATAGACTGCAATGATCACCGCGCCGATGAACGGAAAAATTGCGACGCCGGCGGCGAAACCGATGTTAGCGATGCTCACAGCAATCCCGCGCTCGTTTTCGAAGTAGCGCGACATACTGGTCAGTGCCGTATGAGACATGAGGCCCTGGCCACCGAGCCGTAGGCCTAGAATCGCGACTAGTAGTGTTAGTGGGCCGGTTACGTTGGCGAACATTAGGCAGGCGGCAGCAAGAATAGTGAACGAGAAGACGGTAAAGACCCGTAAGTCCCAAACATCGATGAGTTTGCCAATCCCGATCAACAGCACGGCACTAATAAATGTAGCAGCCCCATAAAGCCCGCCAAGCTGACTGCTCGATAGGCCAAGTTCGTCATTGAGGACGCCGTTAAACAGCGCCACATAGAATGTCTGACCGAAGCTTGAAAACAATGCCAGGAAGAATCCGAAACTAACGAACCGCGCATTTCGGGTAAAAAATAGGGCGAGGGGAAATTGCTGTAACACGGCTGCGCACAATAAGGACTCGTGAGGTGGGAGTACACTCAGCCGTTTAAGTGCGATTTCGCCCGTGGAGGTCTCTCTTTCAAAATGATCATTAATTGGTTGATCTGAGACTAGACCCGAGTGGGTAATACGTCGCACGATGCGGCATAAATTTTTGCTGTAAGCCGGATTGGTGCGGCAAGTGCTCTGGGGGGACTATGATTAAATCGTTTGTTTTGGCTATTGGTGTGTCAATTGGCTTGGCCTCAATCGCTCATGCGCAGTCCGGTGCTGACTGGCCCAACTTCGGCAATGATTCTGGCGGCAGCCAGTACTCACCTTTGGACCAGATTGATGCCAGCAATGTCGCCGATCTCGAAGTAGCGTGGATTCATCGCTCTGGCGACTTCAAAAAGAATCCGTTTGGCACATCCCTGCAGGCGGTGCCAATTCAGGCAAACGATCTACTGTATTACTGCACTCCCTTTAATCGTGTCTTTGCCCTTGATCCGGCGACCGGCGAAGAAGTTTGGGTTTTCGATCCGCACGCCCCGGATGCGGATACCGGAGATGCTTTGATTGAAGGCGAAAGGCTGTCGGGCACATGTCGTGGTGTTGCGTATTGGGAGGCGGCGGAGCCTGAGGATGGCGCGGCGTGTCAGAAAAGAGTCTTGAAGGGCGATCGCGGCGGAAACCTGTGGGCGATAGATGCGGATACTGGCGAAGCGTGCATGGATTTCGGTGCTGATGCCGGTCACCCTGGACGTGTCTCGAACGCCGATTATGAAATGCATGGCGAAGGGTATGTCGCGATGCCGTCGCCTGGTGCGGTGGTGGGTGACGTAGTGGTGGGCGCGACGGCCTCCAATGACGGCGTGCAAAATGCCAACGACGGTTTTGTCCGCGGCTGGGACGTACGTACCGGCGAATTGAAATGGGAATTTAACCCGATTCCTCAAGACCGTCGCGATCAATCGGGCGCGGCAAATGTCTGGTCGACCATGAGCGCTGACCAAGACCGCAATCTTGTGTTTCTTCCGACCACCAGTCCATCGACGGACTATTACGGCGGCAGCCGTCGCTTTCCCATTCCGTATTCAGATGCCATCGTCGCGGTTGAGGCTGAAACCGGTGGTGTCGCTTGGCATTTCCAAACCGTCCGTCATGATCTGTTTGACTATGATCTAGTCGGCCACCCTCTGTTGGTAACCATCGAGAAGGATGGTGAACCTCGAGAGGTCGCTGTTCTGCAAACCAAAATGGGTTGGCTGTTTGTTTTCGATCGGGAAACTGGTGAGCCGGTCTGGCCGATAGAAGAAATGGCGGCTCATGAAACCAATCTGCCGGAAGACGAAGCGGCACCGACGCAGCCGGTGCCAACGCTACCGGTCGCCTTTGCCGGCCAAAATATAGACCGCGATGACCTGTTTGGTCTGACTCCGCTCGACAGGGCATGGTGCCAATCGGAATTCGATGAAATGCGCTATGAAGGCTTGTACACGCCGCCTGATTTGCGCGAGGCGCTATTGTTCCCGTCAGCCCTGGGTGGCGGTAACTGGGGCGGTGCGGCGTTTGATCCGGACAGCAATACGCTGATCATTAAAGCCGAGAACCTGGCCTCTCGATTGCGCTTAGAACCCAAAGGTGATCGCGCAGATGAAGACATCACCCGCATCGACTATCTCACGCGGCCGTTAAAGGATGTTCCGTATGCGGCCGTCGGGGAACTCTTTATGTCGCCGCTGGGCATTCCTTGCACGCCTACGCCATGGGGGACGTTGGCTGCGATTGATATGAGCTCCGGCCAAATGAAGTGGCAGATTCCGCTCGGTCAAATCAAACGCTTCGGCATTACCATACCGGCGTCCTTTGGCTGGGGGTCACCGAACATTGGTGGACCCATCATCACGGGCAGCGGCTTGATCTTCATTGCCGCGACCATGGACGACAAAATTCGTGCCATTGATCTTGAGAGCGGTGACGAGCTTTGGCAGGCCGGCTTGCCGCATCAGGGATCAGCAATTCCCGTCACCTACATGGCCAATGGCCGCCAGTATGTTGTGATTGCAGCTGGTGGAACATCTCGCGTGTCGGACAACCTTGGTGATGCGATCGTGGCATTTGCTTTGCCGGAGGATTAATCAGAGTTTATACGCTAGTCCTGTATGAACTCTTTGAACTCGGTTGCGGCAGATTGTTTATAGGTTTGCCCAACCGGGATTCGTTTGCCACCTTTGAGTACGATGTCAAAGGAGCGACCGCGGCGAACGATGTTTTCTATTGCTGTTTTACTCACCCAAAAAGAACGGTGCACCTGCAGGCCGGGCTGCCCGCGCTGTTCATGCACGGCGTCTGCAAATCGATAATGAATCAGTTCGGATCTGACTTCCGTATGCACTCGCACGTAATGATCTTCGGCTTCTAGAGCCGTTATGTCGTCCTGCGTTATGTTGTCGAGGCGCTTTATGAACTCTGGAACGGGGATTGGGGCATCGTCGTCTGTGTTGCTCCCACTGGCATAGGGCACTGTTCTATGTGTCGGCGCAAAACCGAAACGGTAAAGATGCAACGGACCACGCATCATCAGGTTCGTGCCCATCCACAGCAATAAAATGACGGCGGCTTCTTGAACGAAGCCGAGGAGCCATTCAACGGACCAAATGAATTGCGGTGCGGCGACCGGTGTGGCTTGGTCACCCTGTGCCGCACCAAGAAATGTCCCGATGATATAGACGACAAAGGGGCGGGCTGTCAGGCCACCGACAACACATCCAACTAGAATCACAATGACGAAGGGCGGATTAAGAGGTCGCAGGACATAAGCCGCGGCCCAGCTTCCGACCTCAAAGAACAGCCATGTGGTCAGCAAGATCGCCAACCAATAGACGATGGCGAGAGACGAGCCGATCCCCCCTTCGGGTATACTGGCGCCGTACCATCCCAGCAGTAATGCCGCGAATGAAGGCACAGCAAAGCTGACTGCCGTAGCGACGGCAGTATCACGGTTAAATACTGAGAGGTGAGTATCGCGCGCCACCGAAAAAGTCCTCTCTCGATCGGGTGTGCCCCAGCAGGGCGAAGCTTAGGCCTAATTTCATTAGGGCCTTGGAATTATTGGATAACTCTACCCTGACCGGTCGATTTCGTGAACCTGCTTTGCGGACTCGCGGTTGGCCGCCGACCATCTTGGCGAAAATGCGGTATGGCGGCGGTAATGGGCCTTTGGTGAAGCGGTTTGTCGGCATAGAATACCGCCATCTTTGGGGTCAGGTGACATTAAACACCTACCCCTGGTCGAAATTCATCTGGGAGGAGCCAATCCATGGCCACTAGCAAACTCAAGACTGATCGTCCGACTTACGCCTCTGACTTCATTCCGTCAGACGTTGAACGGGCCGTTTTCCTCGGCAACCCGGTTCTCGACAACATGATGACCAGCCTGATCGC